>JBMNTK010000015.1:0-33551 GCA_050945695.1 Anaerolineae bacterium
CTCCACGGCTCTTCCTTCCCAGGGGTTGCCTTTTCGCTATGATCCTGGGGGCGCTATACTGAGCCCCCAGGAGGCTCGTGATGGACATCACCTGGTATGGGCAGTCCTGTTTTCGCCTGAAGGACAGAAATGTCACCGTGGTCACCGACCCCTATGGGAAGGTGAGCGGCCTGAAGCTGCCCCGGCTGACGGCCGACATCGTCACCGTTAGCCACGGGCACCAGGACCACAACAACGTTGCCGCCGTCCGCGGTGAGCCGTTCGTAGTTGATGGCCCGGGCGAGTACGAGGTGGCCGGGCTCTTCGTGTCCGGGGTCAGCATGTGGCACGATGACCAGTCCGGGGCGAAGCGGGGCAGGAACACCATCTTCATCTACTACTTCAGTGATGCTACCGTCTGCCACCTGGGCGATTTGGGCCACGTCCCCACGCAGGCCCAGGTGGAAGAGATGGGCAACGTGGACGTGCTGTTGGTGCCGGTGGGAGGCACCTACACCATTGACGCTCGCCAGGCGGTCGAGGTTGTCAGCCTCATCGAGCCGTCGGTGGTCATACCCATGCACTACGCTCTGCCGGGGATGGAGACGCCTCTGGAGAGCGTGGATGCCTTTCTCAAAGAGATGGGAGTGCGGGAGCCGGAACGGATGGAGAGTTACTCTGTCGTCGGCAAGCGCCTTCCCGAAGAGACTCAAGTGGTAGTGCTGGAGAGCCGGTCGGGTTAGGTCAGTGTTGGAGGTAGAGGGTGCCGAAGCTGCTCATGCGGTGGAACATAAAGCCGGGCAAGGAAACCGACTACTTCGAGCACGTTCTCAAGGAGTTCGCGCCCGGCCTCAACCGGCTGGGGCTGCGGCTGACTGAGTCCTGGTACACCGTCTACGGCGAAGGACATCAGATCCTCACGGGGGCCGAGGCCGACAGCGAGGAAGAGATGGATAGCGCCCTTGAGAGCGAGGCCTGGGAGCGGCTGCTGGAGAAGCTCCAGGAGTTCGTCACTGACCTTAGCTACAAGGTGGTACCCTCCACCGGACGCTTCCAGCTCTGAGAAATCCAGAGCGGAGCCCCTAGGGCTCCGCTCTTTGCGCGACTCTAGGCGGTCTTGGTGTACGGCTTCAGTCGGATGAGGTGTCAGACGAGGGCTTCGCGCTCTCCGAGCTGCTCGACGACGACGAAGAGGGGGGTGCGCTGGTGGCCGAGCGAGAGCGGTTGTCGGTGACGTAGAATCCAGAGCCTTTGAACACGACTCCCACGGGCTGGTACACGCGGCGAACGCGCCCCTCGCATTCGGGACAGTCCGTGAGTGGCCCCTCGGTGACAGACTGCTTCCGCTCGAAGGCAAGGCCGCACGTGTCGCACTTGTAGACGTAGACCGGCATCTCTAACCTCCGTGACGGTAAGGGCTCACAAACCCCAATTATACGCCGAAGGCCCGCCCTTACCAAACACGGGGTTTCACCGCGGAGACGGCCGGGGTCCGTGCCCGGCTGCTTTTCGTGCCCACTTGGCGCCCTCCGCGGTAGTATCGTCTCTATACAGGCCGGCGCTTCACTGGAGGATGGATTGGGCACCACGAACGCAGCGACCACATCGCGGGCCGCTTTTCTACACTTGGCCTATCACACTGCCACTGCCGCCGCCCTAGCCGGGGGCCGGGCCGCCCGGCAGGCCTGCCTCACCCCGCTGGAGACGGCCCACAAGGGCCGACACGACCTGGTCACCAACGGCGACCTGGCGGCAGAGCGGGCCGTCGTGGACGTGATCCGCGCTGCCTTCCCCGACCATGGGTTGCTGTCCGAAGAGGGCCCCTCGGGAGGCACGGGCGGCGAGGATGGTGGATACCGCTGGGTGGTGGATCCGGTAGATGGCACCACCAATTACTCTCGGGGGCTGCCCTTCTACTCGGTCTCAGTGGCCCTGATGGAGGGGGATGAGTACCTGGTGGGGGCGGTATACGACCCCGTGCGCGATGAGATGTTCTCGGCCTGGAAGGGTGGGGGCGCCTTCCTCAACGGGCAGCCCATCCAGGCCGGCCAGGCAGACAGTCTGGATGACTGCGTCTTCAGCTTTGGCCTGTCCTACTCCTCGGAGGAGCGGGCCAAGGTGATGGAGGTGAGCCGGCACATGGCCCCCTTGTGCCTGACGGCGCGCGAGCTGGGTTCCGCTGCCCTGGCCCTGGCCTACATCGCCTGTGGCCGCATGGACTGCTACCTGCACGCGCACCTCATGCCCTGGGACGCGGCCGCCGGCAAGGTGATCCTGGAGGAGGCCGGCGGGCTAATGACCGACCTGGAGGGGCGCCCGTGGACCTTCGCAACGACTGCTACCCTGGCCGCCGGGCCCCGCATCCACGCCGTTCTGCTTGAACAGATCCGCGGGATCTACCGTGCCCGTTAGCCTGAGCCGACGCCGCGCCCTGCTCGCGCTGGCGTCTTTGCCCCTGGCGGCCTGCTCCCCTCGCCCCCGTGCCTGGACCCCGGACGCCCCCGAGCCTCCGGTGGAGGATGGCGGCCGGGTCGTGCTCTTCCTGGTGCCCGGGCTGGGCCTGAGCGACCTCCTGGTGGCGGCTCGGCAGGGTGATCTGCCCCACGTGAGCCGCATGCTGGAGCGGGGGACGCTGGTGGAGGCGCTCGAGCCAGCGCCCGGCGTCATCCCCACCCTCGCTGAGGTCGGGCGAGAGCTGCTCCAGGGCCGAACCTATGAGACCGTCTACCCCCAGTGCCTGACCTGGGACCTCGGCTTCGAAGGTGTCGTCCCAGGCCCATGCCCGGCAGCAGCGTTCCCGGACGAGGCGCGGGATGCTTGGCTGGAGGCGCTGCGGCAAGCGGGGGAGGGGCTGCTAGCCCAGGGCGTCGGAGATGAGCCGGCCGCACCGGGCCCCAACGGGCTTCCCCTGATTGTCTTGCCCCTGGATGGTCTCCTGTCCTTACAGGTAGGCCACCTTCTGGCCGAGCCTCGCCAGCCCGGTTACGACCCCGAGGCGGCAGCGCACTTCGCCAGCCTGTGGCAGGCATCGCTGCGGGGGCTGGATGCTGCCCTGGGGCGGGTGCTCAACCGCGTTGACCTGTCGGCCTGGCGGGTGGCCCTGGTCTCCACCTGCGAGGCCTGGGCGGTCTACGAGCGGTTGGACCCCGGGGCGATACCGGGGGCCAGCGCGCCCCTGGCCGGCAACGCCATCCTGCAGGCAGAGGGGGAGGTGGCCCTGCCGGAAGGTGAGCCCTGGTCCGGTGTCCAGATGGGACGCGGGCCTGGGGGCGAGGTGAGGTTCCTGGCCCCGGCCGGATACGTCTTCCTGCCCGCGGACGGCGCCCTACCCCGAGCCGTGATTCGCCCGGGCGGGTTCCTGCTGGCGGTGGGGGCCGGAATGGCCGCCGGGACGCGAATGCCGTCCATGCAGCCAGCATCAGCAGGGGCGATGCTCTCGGACCGGCGGGCGGGCGACGCCCAGGTAGCGGCCAGCTAGAACGCAGCCTAACGCTGTAGCACCAAGTAGAGGGACGATTCGGAAATGCTCATTGACCTGCACGTACACACCACCCGGTACTCGCGCTGCGCTCGCTCCTCACCCGACGAGATGATGGAGGCCGCGCAGGCAGCGGGGCTAGACGCCGTCGTCATCACCGAACACCACGTCACCTGGAGCGAGGACGAGATCCGCGCCCTGCGGCGCAATCATCCTGGGCTGCGCATCTTCCGCGGCATGGAGATCACCACCGACGGAGGCCGGGCTGACATAGTGGTCCTCGGGGTGGACCAGCCGGAGGTCCTGGAGCGGGACATGCGGCCCCACGACGCCGTACGGCGCATCCACGAGGCCGGAGGCACGGCCGTACTGGCGCACCCCTTCCGCCTGCACGGGGTGATCCCGGCCGAGTTCATGATCGAGCCGCCCGACGCCTACGAGGCCATGAGCCTCAACATGCCTCTCTTCTCGCGCCGTCAGGCGACCACGCTGGAGCGGGTCATGCCTTCCGCCCATCCGCTGGCGGCCTCGGACGCCCATCGCACGCTTGGCCTGGGGGCCTACGCCATCCGGCTGGAGGGCGAGGCCGCTAACGAGGCCGAGGTGGCGGCGGCCGTGGCGGCCGGGGAGTTCCGGGTGGTGACGGACTTCGGCCGGCTCCACGAGCGCTACCCGCACTGGGAGCAGCTGCAGGGCCGGGTGCGGGCCCTGGCCCAGGCCGGCGGATCCTTGCTGACCATCCAGCACGAGACCGGCTACTCCCGATCCTTGGTGCGCTACGTTCTGGAGGGCGGGGACCTGCTGGGGTGGTAGCAGCCCTTGCCTGGAGCACCGGCCCCGTCTAGAGTGGGCCCCAGCGCTCCGAGCGCTGACTAGACACCTGGGGAGCGATCTGCTTGTTGGAGGGCACGGTCGAGGAGCACCGAGAGCTCGAACAGGGCCAGGCCACCGCAACCGGTGACCGGCTGCACGCCATTGCCCTGGTGGCGCTCGTTCTGCTTCCCGGCCTGTTCTACTGGCGCCTGTTCACCCCCAATCCTCTGGACCGGGGCTCCTTCCCGCACGGCGACTTCTCCGTCCAATTCTACGCCTTCGCCCGCTACCAGGCCGAGCGCATACTGGCGGGGGAGTGGCCGCTGTGGTCGGCGGGGGCCTATTCCGGCTTTCCCTTCCTGGCCGACATCCAGTCGGCGTCTTTCTACCCGCCGCGCCTGCTCCTCATCCTGCTTTCTGGCCCCCTGGGCTATCCCTACGTCGCCCTGGAGCTGGAGGCCGTCCTGCACTACTCGCTGGTGGGCGTGTTCACCTACCTTTTGGGGCGGCGCCTCTTTGGGCACACCGGCGTGGCCTTTCTGGTCGCGGTGACGTTCACCTTCGGGGGTTACCTCACCTCCTACCCCGCCCAGCAACTGGCCATATTGGAGTCGGCCACCTGGCTGCCCCTGGCCCTCTTGGCCGTTGAAGCCGCCAACACCCGGCCCGGGGCTCTCAACCGGTGGACCCTGCTCTGTGGCCTGTCGCTGGCCCTGTCTGCCCTGGCCGGGCACCCCCAGACAACCACGCTGGCCCTGTACCTCGTGGCGGGGTATGCCCTGTGGCGACGCTGGTCGTGGACGGGGGTGAGGTTCGTGGGGGCGAGCCTGCTCCTGGCCGTGGGGTTGGCTGCCGCCCAGCTGGTGCCTGCCGCCCAGTACTGGCTCCTCTCCAGCCGGGCACAGTCCGGCTACGACGATATGGCGGCGGGGCTGCCCATCCAGGACGTGGTGCAGATGCTCTTCCCCGGCTCGGTGGGCACCTACTCGCCGCTGTACGTGGGCATGCTGCCCCTCCTGCTGGTGGGGGCAGCCTTGGCCCTGCGTGGGGACTCCCGCCCGGTGCGGTTCTGGTTCTTGGTCTCGCTTGGGGCCCTGCTGCTGTCCTTCGGCAACCAGGCTTTCCTGCACAGCCTCTTCTACCTGTTGGTGCCTGGGTGGCGGCTGTTCCAGGGGCAGGAGCCCCTGGCGCTGCTGGTGGCCTTCCCTCTGTGCCTGCTGGCCGGCTACGGGGCCCGGGCCCTGCTCGATCGCACCTCGGCCGATGAGCGCCGGTACGTGCGTGGGGCGACCGGGTTACTGTGGGTCCTGGGCGTGGCCGGGGTGGCCTTCTTCCTGGGGCTGGTGCGGGAGGGGTGGACGTCGGCCAGTGGGTTCTATTGGTTGCTGAGCTCGGCCGTTTTCGTGGGCCTGGTGGCCGCCCTGGGCTGGGGGCTCCTGCGCTGGTGGGTGTCGGGGCCCCGGCCGGAGGCCACCTTTCTAGGCTTGGCGGTGGCGCTGGTCGCCTTTGACCTGTTCACGGTGGGTTGGCGCCACAGCTTTAGCCCCGATCCTCCCCAGGCTCGACAGCAGGTTCCGGGAGTGGTTGCTGCCATGCGGGCCGATGCCGGCGCTCAGCCCTACCGGGTCTTCAACGAGTTCCGGCTGGATGGCAACTATGGCGTGCAGTTTGGAGTGGGAGACGTGTGGGGGGCCAGCCCCCTCCGCCTGGCCCGCTACGAGGCGCTGGTGAGCCGCTTGCCCTGGGAGCGGCTGTGGCCGCTGCTCGATGTGCGCTATGTGGTGACCTGGAGGCGCGAACTGCCCCTGGCCTCCCAGGTCATTTATGAGGAGCCGGCCGGAGCTGAAACCACCCTCGTGCACCGGCTCCTAGAGGACTACCCCCGGGCCTGGCTAGTGGGGCAGGCGGAGATCGTCCCGACCCAGGCGGTCCTGGGGCGTCTGGCCGACCCGGCGTTCGACCCCTGGAGCGCGGCCCTGCTGGAGAGCGCGCCCCCGTTTCCCCTGTCGGAAGGCGCCGGCACCGGTAGCGTGCTCTGGCGGCTCAGTGAGCCCGAGCGGCTGGTGCTTTCCGTTCAGGCACCAGGCAACGGGCTGCTGGTGCTCTCTGAAGTGCACTACCCGGGCTGGCGGGCCTGGGTGGACGGCCAGCCCGTATCTCTGCTCGTGGCCGATCATGCCCTGAGGGCTGTGCCCGTCCCTGCCGGTGAGCACCTGGTGGAACTGCGCTTCGTCCCCACTCTGTGGACGGCCGGCTTGGCGGTGTCGGCCGTGTCCTTGGTAGCGTTCGCGATCGGGCTGGTGGTATTGAGAGAGTAGCCGGGCGCGGGACCGAGAGCGTCGGCGCGACCGGCGTTCTATCCGCGGCCGGGCGGGCGTGATATAATCCTGCCATGACCTCTCAGCGGAGACTCACGGTGTCGGGAAACAACATCCCGCTTTCAGCGGCGCTGCGGCGGTTGATGTCCGCCGCCAAGGGCAATATGGGGGCTTGCCCCCGCATACCTACCTCACTTTAGGCTGAGTACTGGTCGGTCATCGTTTGGCGCTTGCTGGAAGGGAGTCGAAATGAACGAGAGGATCCTCGTCTGTGTTGCCTGGCCCTACGCTAACGGTCACCTTCACTTGGGGCACGTGGCCGGGGCCTATCTTCCCCCCGATATCTTCGCCCGTTACCATCGCCTGCGAGGCAACGACGTCCTGATGGTCTCGGGGAGCGATACTCACGGCACCCCCATCACCGTCAAGGCCGAGCAGGAGGGCGTCACCCCTCGGGAGATCGTGGACCGCTACCACTCCAGCCACCTCAATGCGCTCAAGGGGCTGGGGGTCACCTTCGATCTCTATACCGAGACCGATACCGAGAACCACTGGCGCGTGACCCAGGACGTGTTCCTGCGCCTCCTGGAGCGGGGCTATCTCTACAAAGACACCATGATCAGCCTCTACTGCGCCAACTGCGATCGCTTCTTGGCTGACCGCTACGTGGAGGGGACCTGCCCTCACTGTCACTTCGAGGAGGCCCGGGGCGATCAGTGTGATGAGTGCGGGCGGACGCTGGATGCCACCGAGTTGCTCGCCCCTCGCTGCAAGGCGTGCGGCGGCACCCCGGTCCCCCGGGAGACGGAGCACTTCTTCCTCGACCTGGCCAAGCTCAATGGTCCTCTCCTGGAGTGGATCAACCAGGACAAGGAACACTGGCGCCGCAACGTCATCAACTTCACCCGCACCATGCTGGAAAGCGGCGAACTGCGCGGCCGCCCTATCACTCGCGATATCAGCTGGGGCGTGCCGGTGCCGCTGGATGGCTACGAGGACAAGCGCATCTACGTGTGGTTCGATGCCGTGATCGGCTACCTGTCGGCCACGGTGGAGTGGTCCAACCTGATGGATGAGCCGGAAGCCTGGCACGAATGGTGGCAAGACAACTCGGTCCGCCACTACTACTTCGTGGGCAAGGACAACATCGTCTTTCACACCGTGATCTGGCCGGGGATGCTCTACGGGTACGGGGGGCTGAACCTGCCCTACGACGTGCCGGCGAACGAGTATCTGCGGGTCCAGGGGCGGCAGCTTTCCAAGAGCCGCAATTGGATGATTGACCTGCCCGATTTCCTGACCCGCTATGACCCTGATTCGCTGCGCTACATGCTCTCGATCAATATGCCGGAGCGCAGCGACAGCGACTTCACGTGGGAGGAGTTCGTCCGGCGCAATAACGACGAACTGGTGGCCACCTACGGCAACTTGGCCAACCGGGTGCTGACCTTCACCAGCCGCAACTTCGGCGGCGAGGTGCCGGCGCCGGGCGAGCTGGGACCGGAGGACCGAGCCATCATCGCCCGGGCGGAAGCGGCCTTCGACGTGGTGGGTAAGGAGATCGAGGGTTGTCACTTCCGGGCCGGCATCGCCGAGGCCATGGAGGTGGCGCGCGAGGCCAATCGTTACCTGGACGCCAAGGCCCCTTGGTTCCAGATCAAGGAGGACCAGCAGGCAGCGGCCACCTCGGTCTACACCATGATCCAGGTGATCAACAGCCTGAAGACCCTGCTCTACCCCTACCTGCCCTTCTCGTCTCAGGCTCTGCACGAGATGCTGGGCTTTGAGGGCGATCTGCTGGGCCGCCAGTACATCGAGGAGCTGAAAGAGGAGGTGCGCACCCACTCGGCCCTGCGCTACGAGCGGCCCTCCATCGAGGGGGATGGGTGGCGGCCGGTGGAAGTGCCCGCCGGGCAGAAGTTGGGCAAGATCCAGCCCCTGTTCCGAAAGCTGGACGACTCAGTGATTGCCGAAGAGGTCGAGAGGATGCTGGCGCGCTCGCGCTAGGGCTATCCGGACCGGATGACATCGAGAGCCGACCGCTATCGGTCGGCTCTCTGCTTTCTGGGGCAGTGCGCCCGCCGGCCCGTGGGCCGTCTCTAGTCCTCGCCCTCGCACTCGGCGGAGCTGTGTTCTTCCTTCAAGGCGGAGCTTCGCTTATTGCCTCGGGTGGCCCGAATCCGGTCAGCGTACTCCAGGGAGTCGATGGTGGCGTGGTTGCTGATCAGGGCCGAGAGGGGGATGTAGACCAGGAGCAGCAAGGGCGGGATGCCGATGCTGGCCACCAGTAGTACCAGGCTCAGGAGGCCCACCACCAGGGTGAACAGGGGCCGGCCGATCGCTAGAGTCAAGGCGTTGCGGTAGATGAGGAGGAGCCTCTTGTCCTCCTGCTCGAGCGCCAGCGGGAAGACGTAGAGGAGGGCACCCAGCCACACGATGAGGGCGTAGACCCAGAGGATGCCCAGCAGGTTGAAGGGCTGGGGCAGCTGTGAGTACCACCAGATGTTGGTCAGCAGCAGCCCGGTGAACACCACGTTGATGGCGCCCAGGGCCCAGGCCTGACCGAAGTACCGGCGGAAGCCCTGCCAGAAGTAGTCGAACTCAACCCGCCGGCCGTGAGCCTTCTCGTTGGTCAGATAGTAAGCACCCATGGAGGCAGGGAAGAGGGTCACCAGCGCGATGGCCAGGAGGCCCCACACGAGGTTCACTCCTACCATCAGGAACATCTCGTCCCACCAGTCGCGCAAGGAGCGACCGATGACCTTGAGTGCGTCCGTCATGCAGTCTCCAACTGTGAAGGCTGTGACGATTCTAGCATGGGCACAGAGCCCCCACAAGGACTAAATGCTCACTTATGTGGACTGGCGGGGGGCGCCCGGCTCCGCTAGACTGGTCCCGTCAGCGACCGGCAACGGCAGACAGGGCAAACCAAGGGAGGGGGGAGTTTGGCCCACGAAGATGCGCGCATCGAGGAGATAGAGTCGCTCCGCGCGCAACTGGAGTTGGCTCTGGCACGGGTGGAAGCGCTGGAGACGCTGCGCGCGGTCGCCCAACGGGTCACGTCCGAGCTGCAGCTGGAGGCGCTTCTTTCGGAGGTTCTTTCGGCAGCGGTAGCCGTGGTGGGGGCAGCTGCGGGCTCGTTGCTACTGCTTGACGATGAGGGCGGAGAGCTTGAGTTTGCGGTCGTGATCGGCGGGGCTGGGGCCAGCCTGCTGGGCCACCGCATGCCGGCCGAGGCCGGTGTGGCCGGGTGGGTGGTCACCCACGGCGAGCCCCTAGTGGTCAATGACCCGGCTGCCGATCCCCGCTTTTACCCTGAGGTTAGCGCTCAGGTTGGGTTCCCCACGGTCTCCCTCGCCTGCGTGCCCATGGCCGCCCGCGGCAAGACGGTGGGGGTGCTTGAGGTCCTGAACAAGGAGAACGGGCAACGCTTTGGCGAGGACGACGTCTCGTTGCTCATGGCCGTGGCCAGCCAGGCTGCCATATCCATCGAGAATGCTCGGCTCTACTCGGAGCTTGCGGAGGAGCGGGATCGCATTCTGGATGTGGAGCAGGAAGTGCGTAACCAGTTAGCTCGGGACCTACACGATGGCCCCGCCCAGCTGCTGGCCTCTCTCATCATGAGGCTGCGGCTGGGTCTGAGGCTCCTCGACCAGGGCCGGGCGGAAGCGCGCGCGGAGCTCGCGGCCCTGGAGCCGCTCCTGGAGCGCACCCTGCGTGAGGTGCGGACCATGCTCTTCGACTTGCGCCCGGTGATCCTGGAAGCGCGGGGCCTGGTGGCGGCCGTGGAGGAGTATGCCCGGCGGCAGCGGGAGGAAGGCTTCGACGTGCGCCTGAGCGTGAAGGGCGAGAGCCGGCGGCTGCGGCAGAACTCCGAGCGGGCCATCTTCGCCATCGTGCAGGAGGCCATCAGCAACTCCCGCAAGCACAGTGGTGCCGACGGAGCGGTGATCCGGCTCAACTTCGAGGAGGGACGGCTGAGCGTCGAGGTGCACGACGATGGGGCCGGGTTCGATCTGCAGGCGGTGGAAGCCAGCTACGCCACCCGCGGCAGCCTGGGGCTGCTCAACATGAGAGAGCGGGCCCAAGCTATCGGCGGTCAGCTCGTGCTCACCTCCGAGCCTGGGCAGGGCACCAGCCTTTGCCTGACCGTTCCCGGCTAGGCACCGCTCCGCCAGCGCCCCTCGATCCGCGCGAGAGCAGCGCGGGCCTCTGGGACCCCTAGCCCCAGGGCCGCAATCGCATACACCCCCGCGCCGGTAGCCATCCCCACCAGGGCCATGACTGGCAGCGGCAGGGGCAGCACCCTGACCATCACCACCAGCACCACCGACATCCCCAGTGCCGCCACCAGCATCCTGCCTACCGGTTCGGCCAACCCGGCCGGGGACGTCGCGGGGACGCGGCGGCTGAGGATGGCCCACAGCACCACCACCTCGCCGGTCACGGCCAGCGTATTAGCTAGCGCCAGTCCTCTCTCCTGCAGGGGGCCCATGAGCAGCACGCTCAGGGCCACATTGAGGGCCATGGCCGCTACCCCGATCCCCACCGGGGTGCGGGTGTCGTGCATGGCATAGAAGGCCCGGGTGATGATCTCCAGGACGCTGTGTGCCCACAGCCCCAGGGCATAGAACACCAGCACCGCCGCCACCGACACTGTGGCCTGGGCATCGAAGGCCCCCCGACTGAGCACCAGGCTCACGATGGGCTCGCCCAGAAAGACCAGGCCCAACCCGGCCGGCAGGGCCAGGAAGAGCACTCCCCGAGTGGAGCGCAGGAACATCCCGCCCAGCTCCTCCCAGTGGCCCCGCGCGGCCAGGGCAGAGAAGGTGGGAAACACCGCGGTGGCGATCCCCTGGGCGAAGACCCCTTGGGGCAGGAGCATCAGCATCCAGGCGTAGTTGAGCGTGGCCAGGCTGCCCGGGGCCATGGTGGAAGCCAGGATGGTGTTGACCAGGAAGTTGACCTGGACGGCAGCCAGACCCACGCTGCGGGGCAGCATCAGGCGGACCACTTCCCGTAAGTGGGGGGAAGACAGCCCGAGCGGCCCGTGTTCGATGGGACGGGGCTCCAGTCGCTCGGGCATGAGCAGGACCACCTGGGGCAGCTGGATCACGTAATGGCACAATGACCCGACGGCCACCCCGAAGGCCAGCCCGAAGACGCCCAGTTCCGGGGTGAGGGTGACTGCCCCCAGGATTATGGCCAGGTTGTAGGCGGAGGGGGCCAGGGCGGGGGCCAGGAAGCGGCCGTGGGAGTTGAGTATCCCCATGAACACGCCGCTCACGGAAAAGACCACCGGCGTGGTGAGCATGATCCTCATGAGGCGGGCGGTTAGGGCCTGGCGTTCAGGATCGAACCCGACGGCGATCACGTAGCGGGTCAGGGGGCCGGCTAGGGCCATGCACACCAGGGACACGACCGAAAGCAGCACCAACAGCACGTTGATGACGTCAGCGGCCAGGCGCCACGCCGCTTCCCGGTCGTCGTTGGCCAGCAGGCCGGCGAAGGTGGGGATGAAGGCGGAGGCGAGTGCGCCCCCGGCCATGAGCTGAAAGATGATGTCGGGGATGCGGAAGGCAGCCAGGTAGGCGTCCAGTTCGCCACTGGTGCCGAACTGGCTGGAGATCACCACTTCCCGGGCCAGGCCCAGGGCGCGGCTGAGGACGAAAGCCGCCATGACCGTGCCGGCAGCGCGTGTCACACTGGCCGTGGTTCGCGAGACGGGGTCGGCTGGTGGCCGACCCCGGTCTGCGTCTCTAGTGGTCATGGCAGGTAAATGGGTAGTCTCAGCGTTTCTTGCGGCCGTTAGCGAAGAAGTTGACGACGAAGGCTCCGAACACGCCCACCATGAGGCCCAAGGTCCCTGCTACTCCCAACATCATCACCTTGCGAGGGGAGGAGGGGGTGAGTGGAGGCACGGCCTGGGCTGCCACCTGCACCTCTCTCCCGTTCGTCTCCTCGGACAGGCGCGCTTCCTCCAGCTTGAGGGTGAGGGAGCGGCAGAGGTCCCGGGCGATCTGGCGTTCCTCTTCCAGCTGCTTTTGCTCGGTGAGGGCTGCCTCTAGCTCCTTTTGCAGGTTGAGCAGCTGTGGCTCCACGGCCGCGATCTTCTCGTCGAGTTCGGCATCCTTGGCCTCGAGGACGGTCACCAGGTTGTCCAGGAAGGTGATTTGCTCCCCGGCGGTCTTGCCGGCAACCGAGCCCGACGCTTGGATCTGAAGCTGGAGGGGAGCCGCGGTCGCGCTGCTCATCGAACTGGAGAGGGAGTTTACGTCCAGCAGCAGTGCCGTCAGTTCATCCGAGAAGGAGGAGGGGGCGTCCCGCCGCTGCATGGCCAGGCGGTCGCGGAGGGACTCCGCGTCCTGGATGACCCTTTCTAGCGTGCGCTTGGTCTGGAAGAAGGAGGTCAGGGCTTCCTTTTGGTCGGTGATCTGGGCCTCCAGGATAGCGGCCGGGTTGCGGGCCTGGAACTCGACCACGGCCTGCTCGGCGATCTGGCGGCGCTGGTTGGCGTCCTTGAGTTGCTCTTCGAAGGCTTCGATCTCGGTAGCTGCCTGGCCGTAGACTGTCTGTATCTTGTCGGCGAATTGGGCTGCCCAGACGTTAGCCACATAGGCAGCTAGATCGGGGTCGGAGGCAGTGACGGTGAGCTCGATGAGGCTGGGATCCTGGCCGTTACGGGCTGAGACCATGTCCCGAAGCTGACGCAGGCTGCGCGCTTCCGCCGGGAGGCGGTCGGCCACCAGGGGCAACAGCTGCTGGAGCAGGTCATGGCTGGTGGCGATGGTCGGATAGGCCTTGAGGGGCACCTGGCGCTGGTCCAGCGGCACGGTCTCGAAGTTGCTCGCGAACTGGACGATGTAGCGCGGTCGGGTAATGGCGACCAGGGCGGTGGCCTCATAGGTGGGTTCCATGACCACAAAGCCGAGCACTCCGGCCACCAGCAGGGCGACGAGCGGTACGGCTATCACCAGCCACTTGTACCGGACCAGCACGTCCACGTAGTCGTGCAGGTCAATCTCGTCCTCGTAGTAATAGGCGGGCGGGTAATACTCCGGCGGTGGCACCGGCTGCACCTGTCGCTGGTTGTTCTTTTCGATGTCCAAGCGCTACAACTCCTCGCCGAATCGGGGACTCAGCCGCGCAAAGACCCAATACCCCAGGGCAAGCACGGCCAGGCAGGTCACCAGGGTACGAGCAAAGAAATCAAGCCCGACGGGACTGCCGGAGTATAGGATATCGCGATAGGCAGCGGCCAATGAGGCCATAGGGTTGAGCCGGTTCAGCCACACATAGGCATTGAGCTCGAAGCCCAGAACGGTCACCCAGGTGTCCTTGATGAGGTCTATGGGCCAGAAGATAGGGGTGAGGAAGAACCAGGCCAGAGTGAGCACCTCGAGGATCATCTGGGTATCGCGGTAGAAGACGTTGATGGACGAAAGCAGCAGGGCCAGGCCGGTGACGAAGGCCACCTGTGCCAGAAGGACCAAGGGCAGGTAAAGCACTATCCAACGGGTGAAGGGCAGCCCCATGATCAGCATCAGCAGGAACAAGGGGATGAGCGCCAGCAGGAAGTTCACCAGTTGGGCCAAGACGGCGGAGATGGGCAGGACTTCCCGAGGGAAGTAGACCTTGCGCACCAGGGGCGTGTTGTTGAGGACGCTGGCCGTGCCCGTGGTCAGCCCGCCGACGAGGAAGTTCCAGGGCAGGAGGGCGCTGAGCAGGTAGACGGGGTAGTACGCCTTGGAGTAGTCGGTGAGGAGGACGGTGAAGACGATCCCGAACACGATCATCATGCCCAGCGGGTTGAGAAGCGACCACAGGAACCCCAGCACGGAGTTCTTGTAGCGTGCTTTCAGGTCCCGCAGGACCAACTGGCGCACCAGTTCGCGGTAATGGTAGAGCTCGGCTAGGCGTTGGGGAATGCTCACGGGGGCAAGGATAGCGCACCGTCGCCGTCGCGACAAAGTAGGGGCGGGGCGGTGCCCCCATGGGGCGGCCCCGCGCGTACCAACAGGGGCGGACGCGGTGGTCCGCCCCTACAACCCGCGGCTACCTATGCGAAGCCGGCTCTATGGCGGCGGGGAAGCGGGCGACTGAAGCCGCCCGCGGACACGGCTTCGCCGTGCCTAGCGCTGAGGGCCTTCGGCCGGATAGGCGTCTGCGGCATTCTCTGCGGCAATCGGCAGGGTCTGCCTGTGGGTGGTAGGCGCCGGCCGCCCGGGTACCGCCCAATGCAGACGATCTGTGTTGGCACGGGACGGGCGGGGCTTCGCCGGGCGAAAAGATGCCCGGCTTCGCACCGCCGCTCCTCTCGATTCTTCCCGGCACACGGAGTCTGCAGCGCGCGGTCACTTGGCCGAAGGCCCGGAGCGGGCGTCTTCAGGCATCCGCTCCGTCTGAGCGACCGCATGAGCCCGCCGAAGGGCGGGCTTTGCCTAGGTAGCCGGGGGGTTCAGCCCCCGGCGACACCCTGGCCCGCCCACGCCCTGAGGGGGACGGACGCGGTGGTCCGCCCCTACATGGATCCGTGGATGCGGTGCCCGCCTACCGCCCGTACTCCAGCCCCGCCTCGATGAAGGTCAGGTAGTTCTCCTGCTGACGCTCGGTGGCCACCGGCCATTCCATGAACCCGGACGTCGGGCAGAGGATGAACCCACCCCCACAGGCGTCCTCGATGGCCTGGGCCACCAGCTGGCGGATGCGCTCGGCCGGCGCCCGGAACATATCGTCGGCCTCTATGTTGCCCTCCAGGCACATCCGGTCTCCCACGATCTCGCGGGCCTGGCGGAGGGTCATGTCACCCATGGGAGGCGGCTCGATGGGGTTGAGGCAGTCCACCCCCATCTCCATGAACCCTCGAATGACGGGGCCCATCTTCCCGTGGCTGTGCAGCCACAGCAGCCCCCCGGCCTGCTTGATGAGCCCGGTGAAGGTCTTGTCCACCTCCACCACGAACTCCTGGAAGTCACGGGGCGAAAGGAGCGGCGGGGAGGCCAGCTCCGGCCCCACGTAGCCAAAGACCGGGCCTACCCCCTGCTCCAGCAGGTACTGGACCTGGTCCACCACCCGCACCCGCATGGCCTCGACCATCTGCCGCACCAGGTCCCGCTGCTCGATGCTCCAGAAGGCCAACCTCTCACTGCCCAGGAGCCTCTGCACGCCGTAGATCGGCTCGACGCCGATCCCGGTGACCACGATACCCCGCTCTCCCAACTGCCGGTCCCGCTCGAAGAAGCCGGAGACATCCCCCCGGATGGGCACGTAGGGCAGCTCTAGCCAAGCCTCGGCCTCTTCCGGGGTCTCCACGGGATGCTTGAGCGTCCGCCCGGGCCTGTGGTCCAGGCTGTAGGCGTGGATGCTCCGCAGTTCCCCGGCCCGGGTCTCCACGATGATGTGGCGCTCGCGAAAGCCCTCGTGTTCGCTCGGGTGGTCCTCCTCGCGGATGGTGAGGGCGCGAGGATCAGTCAGGAAGTAGCCCCCATCCATGCCCCAGCTATCCACGATATCCGTCTTGCTCAGCGCCGCGTCCAAGATGGGCTGGAAGGACGGGTGCCAGACCTGGGTGGAGGGGGTGGCGTTCCACACCCTTATGGGCACGCGGTCCACCGGCTGGGAGCGATAGGCGGCCAGGAGCCGCTCGCGGGAAGTCATGGTCTCGGTGCTCATGCAACCTCCAGGGTGAGAGATGTGGGCAAGGGCGCTGCTCTACTCCAGCAGTTTGAGCAGCTGTCCCACTTCGTTACGGGGAACCTCCGTGGGGCCGGAGCGTTCGAGGGCCTTCTGCGGGGTGGCGTCACCTTCCTGGAACCCCTCCAGCTCATCCGGCTCCAAGGGCAGCGAGACCAGCTCGCTTTCCGGGTGCACGGACCAGGGCGAACGCATGGAGCCGTTGAGGTGGACGATGTTCTCGTCCAGCAGCAGCGAGTGCCGGTAGCGCGTCTCGGCGGAGTTGGTGAGGGTGATGGGATCCCCCTCGTCTAGGTAGCGGTAGAACTCGTCCCGGTGCTTGCCGGCCTGGAGCCGCTCTTCCAGACGATCGCGCAGGTAGACGATCACCCGGCGCAGGAACGGCCAGGGTTCTCCTCCCCCGGCCTCTCGGGCCTCTTGCCTATCGAAGCCCCAGTAGAAGTGGAAGCCCCGGCGCCCGGAGAACTTCAGGCTGTAGCCGACCTTGAGCTCATCTAGGAGGCGCGCCATCTCAGCCGCCGCCACGCCCGCCAGGGACAGGGGCACCTCCACGTCTCGGCGGTCTATGTCGAGGATGAAGTAGAGGAAGCCATCCTCGAGGTGGGGATGGAAGGAGTAGCAGTGCTGACGGGCCCAGTAAGTGATGTCGCTGGGGGTCTCGATGTAGATGAAGTCTCCCCCCTTCTGGCGGCGACGAAAGATCGTCCGGTGCTTGAACTTGAGCTCCATTCCCACCGGCCTGTCTGCCAGGAAGGGCAGCACGCTATCGCTCTTGGCTTGCCAGTATTCCATGAGCCAGTCAATGGGCATTGGTGCCTCCTAGAGCCGACGCTCCCTCAGTCAGCCCCCAGCCACTGGAGAGCCAGGCGCCGGTAGTGGCGGTACTTGCGAAGCCGATCCTCCTCCCAGTCAGCCGGCAGCTCGACCAACCTGGGGTCCAGCCCTCGGGGTACTTCATACAGGTAGCGGGCCATCCGGGCCACCCAGAAGCAGAGCAAGATGCCGTAGTAGGTCCGAATGCGCACCAGCATAGCGCGATCGCCGGCGATGCGGCAGTAGGTGCGCGCCACCCAGGGCCAGCGCTCACAGGGGACGGTGATGTAGGCCGGGTGGCTCATGAGGTCGGCGACCTCGAAGGCCGGGTCGCCCCAGCCGCTGTTCTCCCAGTCCACCGAGTACCAGCCCTCCGGCCGGCGGATGAAGTTGGAGATGTTGGCATCGGTCCGGCAGAGGCGCGGGGCCGCGGCCGGCCACTGGGGGAAGGCTCGGGTTCCCAGTTGCCGGAAGATGTCGGTGAGGGAGGCAGGCCGCTCGTCCTCCGGGATGCGCTCGAGATGGCCGCGAACCAGGCCCACGGCCTCCTCGGCACTGTAGGCGGTTATGTGGGCGCGGCGGATGGCGACGTCGGTGTCGGAGGGCGAGAGGCTATGCACTGCCGCCAGGTGCTCCAGAAGCAGCCTCCACTCGGCGTCGTCCGCCGGAGGGGTCCCGGATGCCACCCCGTCCAGCCAGGTCTGCACTACCACCGGCAGCGGGTAGGAGGTGCGGTCCAGAAGGAGGGGGACCGGGGCAAGGCGCAGCCCGGCGCGATGTAGGGCCAGGAGGGCGGAATACTCCCGACCGGCTCGGTCTCGGGAGTCGGCGAGGCTGAACTTGACCGCTAGGTCACCCAAGGGGCCGGTAGCCCGGTAGAGCAGGTTGTTGGCACCGCCCGAGATCCGGCGGATCTTCCATCCGAAAGGACTATCGCTGCGGGCGAGGCTGTCCAGGAGGGGCCTCAGGAGGCGGGCTCGCTCCCCCTCGGGGAGGGCCGCCAGGTCGGGTCCCGGAGAGGGCGCCCGGTCCTGGTGGGGCATCAGCCACGCTCGACTTGCGGGGTGCCTCGTTGGAGGTGCCTGCGCTTGCCTTCCGGGTTGAGCACCCTCTCGTAGACTGCCTCCAGCGCAGCGGCGCCGTCCTCCCAGGAGAAGCGCTCCTTGGCCCGTCGGCGAAGGGACTGTCCCAGCGGACGGACGGCATCGAGGTTGCGCAGGGCATGGATCAGGGTATCGGCCAGAGCCTCCTCGCTCACGTCCTCGGGGTAGATCCCCAGGTCGCTCAGGTACTCGCGGTTGACGGGGCCGGAGAAGGCTACCGTGGGCAGGGCCATGGCCATGTAGTTGAGCAGCTTGCCCGCCCCCTCGGTGGCCGACACTTTGGGTGCGACTGCCACGTCTCCCAGGGCCAGGCGCTGGGGGGCCTGGTCGTATGGCAGTTGGCCGGTGAGGATGACGCGACCCTCCAAGCCTAGGCTGTGGGCGTACGCCCGGTACTCGTTGACACCGGGGTAGCCCATGATGAGGAAGTAGGCATCGGGGACCTCGGCTACCACCCGGGTGGCGGCACGCAGCAGGATGCTGGTGCCCTGGTGTTCGGCCAGGAGCCCCAGGTAGACCACCAGCTTGGCGTCACCAGGGATGCCCAGGCTCTCCCGCATGGCGCGGCGCTCTTCTGGCGAGAGGACGTCGGGGCGGAAGGTGCGGGCGTTCACCCGGTCCTGCACCACGGTGATGTGGCCGGGGTCGCAGGCAAAGCCCTCTACCAGCAGGCGGGCGGCGTTGTGAGTGCTGGTGACCAGGGCCTGGGGCATGTGGTCTATCAGGCGCTCCAGGCGCACCATGGGGCGGTACCAGGGGCCCTTAGGGTTCAGGAAGTTGTGGTCCACCATCTCGCTGGAGGCGCTGCCCTGGAAGTCGAACACTACCGGGATGCGCAGCATCCTGCCCACGACGGCGCCGATGAGAGCGCCTTCATGCATGTGGGCGTGGATGACGTGAGGGCGCCGGCGGAGGGCGCGCGCCAGGACGGCGGGAGCCAGCAGCGCATCATAGGCGAACTTGTGCCGGGACGATCCCACCTCGTAGTGCTGGCGCCAGGGGAGGGGGAGGGTGCGGTACACCGGCAAGCCCTCCGGGTCTCTCCCCTTGCGATAGGTGCAGACGGCCACCTCGTGCCCGCGAGCGATCAGCGCCCGAGCTTCCTCCAGGATGCGGACATGGCAGCCGGTATCGGAGAAGAACGACGTGGGCGCGATCATCAGGATTCTCAGGCCGGACATATCACCAACTCCAGCGTACGTGAGGAGTGACACGTGAAGCGTGACTCGTGACGAGTGACATTGGTGCGTTCGGCGTGGTCACGCATCACGTGTCACGGGTCACGTTTCACGCATCACCCCTCGTTCCAGTAGTAGGGAAGCAGGTCTCGCAGCTTTACGGTCTGCTCCTCGGAGATGATGACGTCCGCGTCAGCATTGCGACGGTCTACCTGCATCATGAACTCTCGGCAGCGACCACAGGGTGGCAGCACTTTGGTGTCCCCCACCGCTACCACCGCTAGTATCTGCGTTTCCCGGTGTTTGAGCATCTCGGCGATGGCCGAGTGCTCGGCGCAGAAGCCGATCCCACAGGCGACGTCAATGCAGATGCCGGTGTAGACGTTGCCGTCAGCGGTGAGGAGGGCGGCACCTACCCCGCCGGCGTGGAAGTCGTCGGTTCCCAGGGTAAAGTCGCCCTGCACGCTTCGGGCCGCGGCGATCAGCCGCCGGGCGATATCATGTCTCAGCATGGGTCTTGCCTCCTCAGCCGAGCCGGCGCAGCCCCCTCGATGTAGGGCCGGAAGTGCCGGGCTACCGTCTCCTCCACCGCCTCCGATGACGTGTCCACGACCGCCAGCGGGAAGACGTCTCTCAGGGCGCTCTGCTGCGCGTACCACCGGTCCACGAAGTCGGTCCCGGCCGTCCAGCAGGGCCGCTCGATGTCGCGCCGGATGCAGGCCTCCCGGCTGGGCACCAGCACCCGCACCAGAGGGCAGATGCCGTACGGTGCCAGCCGGTCCTCGTAGGCTTGCAGCTGGTCCGCGTCGAAGACGTAGCCCACGACGACATCGTAACCCAGCCCCAGCACGACCATCGCCGTCCTCATGGTCTCGGGGTGATAGAAGGCCTCGTCGCAGTGGGAGGCGCCATTCTGCCGCGCCCGGTAGTTCAGCCGCTTGCTGATGGCGTCCCCGTCTATGAAGACGTAGCCCCAGTGGCGCTCGATGTATTGCCCTACGGCAGTCTTGCCTGCCCCCACCGGGCCGCTGATGACTATCACCCTGCGTGCAGGGTCTATGCCCCCGCAGACCGCGTCCACGGGAATGCGAGCCCCACAGCGTGAACAGGTCGGCTCGATGATCCTGGACCCGTTCTTCATGGCCGGGACGTCGGGCGCCACCAGGCTATGGTGCTCGGCCAGATCCGAGCCGCAGCTAGGACATAGGCTCACCGAACCACCCCCAGGGTGACGCTGCCCCCCGCAAGCCCGGTCATGAGCGGCAGCTGCCCGTTCCCGTGCCCAGGGATTGAGGGCGGCAGCGCTCCAGGAACTCGGCTCGAGTCAGGGCATAGTGGTACTGAAGCTTGCCCTTCTGCGGCTGGGGCAGCGCCTCCGTCATCACCAGCCGGAAGCCGTTCTTCTGCCACACCCGCTGGCTCCTGACGTTGTAGTCCTCGCAGAAGCAGCGGAGCACGTCCACGGCCTCCACCGTAAAGGCGAACTCGACCAGCATGCGAACGAAGGCGGTGCCGATGCCCCGTCCCCAGTACTCTTTCTCCCCGATGGCCATGTCTATGCGCCGCACGTCCAGCCCCGGGTACATCGCCGACACGTACTGCAGGTTCATCCGCTGAAGCCAGCACTCGCCAATGGGCGCGCCGTTGACCTCGACCAGAAAGCAGTGCCCCTCCTGAGAGACACCGCCGTAGATCTGGTGGACGGTGTCCGCGTCGTAAGAACGGACGATGTCTTCTCCCCCTTCCGTCCAGTAGAGGACCTCCGGGTCGGCGTTCCACTTGTACAGCAGCGGCAGGTGGTCATCGCACAGGGGACACAGGACGATGTCGAAATCGCCGGCCGACCCGCGCAGGGTGACGTCATGGGTCTTGATGATGGCCACTAGCGCCTCCGGTGCCCTCAGGGGCGATGCTCCTGGGCACACTCTGGCCGGTCCGGTCGCTGCTGGTGCTCGCCCTCGATTGCTTGCAGGGCCAGGCTCAAGGCCGTGATCCTCCTTTCCAGGAGGGTCCTCTGCGGACTGCCTGGCCTCGACCGGGCATAGATCCTCTCAACCGATGGAAGCATCCCCACCAGAACAGTGCAAGCTTCTGTCAGATCCCCCTGGGTGTAGTGATGCGGCCTGTGGTTCCAGACGCTCTCTAGCACGGCAAGACCGACCTGGAGCGCCTTGAGTCGCTTCGCTACCAGTGCCGTGCTTGCCCCCTTCTGAGCCATCCTCGCCAGCGCCTTCTCCGACTTGTTGATGGCTGACTGGAGAGAGGCCAGTGACTGCGACCGGACCAAGCCTGGCGCGCACTCCACTTCTCTAGCCATGCACTTGCGAGAACAGCGCCACAGTCTGCACCCGAGCGAACTGCGGGTACATGTCCAGCGCCAGCATGGTCCTGGCCTCGTACCCGGCCTGGGTCAGGAAGACGGCATCCCGGGCCAGGCCGGCCGGGTCGCTGGAGACGTACACCAGCCGCTCCGGCCGCAGGGCAGTGATGGCACCGGTCAGCGCCTCGCCCAGCCCAGCCCGAGGCGGGCTAGCTACCACCACCGGGAAGTTGCCCTCTAGGCTGGGCAGCACCTCGACGACGTCGCCCTCGTGGATGGTGAAGTTCGGGACGTCCTCGCCGTTGGCCTGCGCGTCCGCCGCTGCCCAGGCCGAAGGCTCCACCCCCACCACCTCGGCGGCGTAAGGGGCCAGCGTGAGGGCGAGCGTGCCCACGCCGCAGAACAGGTCGAGCACCCGCTCCCCTCCGGTGAGGCCGCTGAACTCCCGCACTACCTCCGTCAGGTTCCCAGCCTGGGCGGTGAAGGGCGGGAAGGGTGAGGGAGCGAAGATGCGAAAGGTGCGGCCAGCCAGCTGCTCATGGATGTAGGGCAGGCCCACCAGGGTGATGAGGTCTCCGGCCCCGGTGAGGTGAGCGAACGAGACCGCCAGGTCCAAGGCCAGCTCCGGCCCCTCGTCGCGGTCGGTTTCCAGCAGGACCAGTAGGTCGCCGGTGGTGACGCCGGCCCGCAAGGTCAGGCTCCGTAGCCCGCCCCATTCCAGCTCCAGCGAGGAGTGCAAGTGGTCCACCAGGTCGTGGGCGATGAGGCACTTGGCGATGGGCATGACGGTGCGGCCATCGGTGGTGTGGAAGCCCAACCCGAGGGCCTCGCTGGGACCTTCGGGCCTGGCCGTCACCGGATAGAGGACGATGTTGTTGCGATAGGCCCAGGGGTCATCGGCAGGCACGATGCCGTCCACGGGCGGGTCGCTGATCCGGCCCAGGCGTTGCATCTGGTCGGCGATGATGTCCAGGCGGAGCTCGAGCTGGCGGCGGTAGCTGATGTGCTGCCAGTCGCAGCCGCCACAGGTGCCGAAGTAGGGGCACGGAGGCTCCACCCGGTCGGGGGAGGGCCGAAGCACCTCGAGCAGCTCGGCTCGAGCATA
Organism: Anaerolineae bacterium; assembly: GCA_050945695.1. GTDB lineage: Bacteria > Chloroflexota > Anaerolineae > DRVO01 > DRVO01 > Ch71. Next base: position 22,801 of record JBMNTK010000015.1, read on the forward strand.
CCGAGGCCTATCCTCGACGATGCGCACGCGCACCTTCTCGCCGGGGATGGCGAAGGGGACAAACACCGGCTTCCGTTCCCAGCGGCCGATGGCTTCGCCCCCGTGGGCAATATGGTCGAGCTCCAGCTCCACCTCAGGATTAGCAGACATAACCACCTCAGAAGCCGGATTCTAGCCGCCGTGGGTATGGAAGTCCAGCCGATGGGACGGTGTGCCTGGCGACCCGGCCAACCTAACCCCCCACCAGCGCCATTCCGCGGAGCGAAATGGCGGACTTCCCTGCCAGGGAAGGGGGCGCCAGACACCCCCGGCCCATGATAGGCAGCCATCTGGCTCTGCCAAATGGCGCTGGCTGGGGGAGGGGTCCTCGGCGAGGGAACCCTGACAAGATGGAGGCGAGACGCCCCCGGCCACATCCGGCGTCCGCGCTGGACGGTCACGGCGAAGCCGTGACCACGTTCACAGCTCTGCTGTGAAACCTGGACGCCCGGCCGAAGGCCCACCAGCCCCGACTTGAGTCGAGGGCCCTACGCGGCACGTTCCAACTCACCAGGCTGCGCGAGATGAGATCCCTCGCTTCGCTCGGGATGACATGGGGGCTGGGGATGACAGGGTGTGTGCCTGGGTATGTGTTGGGGGCCTCTCGGGAGGGCGCCCGAGCGCGCCTGGGGCCTGGGCGCACCAGTGTGCGCCTAGTAGCGCGCACTCCTCAACGGGGGTACCGCGTCGGGTCACGGGTCACGTGTCACGTTTCGCCCAGCGCAGAATTGCCCATGACTGATGCCGGCAGTAGCATTAAGTGTTTACACCCGCCCGGGCCAGACGGCCCGGGCGGGTGCTGTGAGTGCCTGGAGGACTGCTGAATGGAAATGGGAATGCTGGGTCTGCCGCTAAGCGGCAAGACCACGCTCTTTCGGTTGCTGACCGGCGCTGAACCGGCGGCAGGGCGCCGGCGTGGGGAGGCCGCCCGGGGCGTGGGCTTCGTGGGTGATCCCAGGGTGACGGAGCTGTCGCGCCTGTTCAAGCCGCGCAAGACCACCTACGCTACCTTGACCTTCGTGGACATGCCCAGCATGGATCTGGAGGCCGACCGCAAGGAGCGCAACCGGGTGCTCCAGCACATCCAGAACTCAGATGCGCTGCTCCTGGTGGTGCGCGCCTTTGCTGATGAGACGGTTCCCTGGCCCCCGCGCTATGAGGGCCCGGCGGCCCAACTGGAGGCCCTCACCACCGAGTTACTCGTCCGCGACCTGGACGTGGCCGAGACGCGCCTGACCAACCTCACCGAGCAGGCTCGCAAGCGCAAGCCTACCCCGGAGGAGGCCGGCGAGAAGGAAGTGTTGGAGGTGGCGTTGGCCGAACTGGAAGAGGGACGGCCGGTATCGGGGCTGGGGCTGACGGCCGAGCAGCTCCGCTTGGTCAGCTCGTGTGGGTTCTTCACTGCCAAGCCCACGCTGGTGGCGGTGAACGTGGACGAGGATCAACTGGTCTCGGGCGACTACCCCGGACGGCAGGCCCTCGAGGAGGCTTGCCACGCGGCCGGGATGCCATTGGTGGTCCTGTCCGGCCAGATCGAGGCGGAGATCGGTGCCCTGCCCGAGGACGAACGCCAGGCATTCATGGAGGACCTGGGCCTGACCGAGACCGGGATCGACCGGCTGGCCCGGGCAGCCTACGAGCATATGGGCTTGATCTCCTTCCTGACGGTGGGCGAGGACGAGGTCCGCGCCTGGACCATCAGCCAGGGAACCCCGGCTCGCGCGGCCGCGGGCAAGATCCACACGGACCTGGAACGCTGCTTCGTGCGCGCCGAGGTCATCGGTTACGAGACCTTCATGACCTACCGCTCGCTCCAGGAGGCCCGCGCCCACGGCCAGATCCGCTCGGTGGGCAAGGAAGAGATCATCCGGGACGGGGACATCGTCAACATCCTAGCCAACGCCTGATGCCAGGCGGATGGAACGCTGCTTCCCGCTGACCGGCAGGGTCGGTGGCCGCTATCCCTTCTCTGCGGTCTCAGCGGTCTCTGCGGTTAGTCTCCGTTGCTCTGCTGCTCCTCCACGTAGTACACGTGGTCGCAGCAGTCATCGCCTTCCATCAGGGTCTTGGTGCGGGAGAAGCGGATGGCGGGGTTGAAGGCCGCGGCGGCGGGGCCATCGCCTTCGCAGATCCAGAAGCCGATATCGGCGGCGTCGAGTTCTCGGTAGACCTCGGCCCACAGGCAGCGCGTGAACCGGTAGGCTTGGCGCGTCTCGGTGTCTTCCAGCTTCTCCCACTCGTGGGAGCCGCGGCAACCGGCCTCCAGCGCCTGGCAGTAGGCACGCAGGCTGTTGTCGCCTGAGGTAGTGGTCGGTTGGGGAGGATCGTAGCGCCGGATGACCTCGACGCCCTCTTGCCCGTAGGCCGCCTCTATGGCCCGCACGGCCCTCACGTAAGCGGCGACCGCTCCCTGCACCTTGCGCTTGAGGATCTCCTGGAAGCGCGCCTCGATCTCGGCATCGAGCGGCTGCCCGACCGCATCCTGCAGAGAACCCATGTCATGCTCCTCCCGACGATCCTTGGCCTAGACCGAAGTATACTGCCCTTGTGCCGGCGCGCCCGTCAACCGGCTCAGTCCAGCGTGACCGGCCTGAGGTACGCGCGCACGTCCGTCGTAGCCTGGAGGACGCCGGTAGTTTCGCGCAGGACCCGCCTCCACCACTGCGGGGTGAGGGGCTCGTAGGCGGGGTCAGAGGTCAGGACAGACCGGCGGATCCGCTCCAACTCCGGCCGGGGTGGCCGCCTGTTCTCTGCCCACTGGGACAGCATTGCCTCCAAGGCCTCGTCCGCCTCAGGTGGCAACACGAACTGACTGGCGTCACTCGTCACTTCTGCTCCTTCGTTCTCCGGTAGCATGCTGTGATCCCTCCGGGCCGGGCAGCCCCAGCTCCTGGGCCAACAAGGCTCTGGCCTTGGCCAGCTGGTAGCGTACTGTACCTGCCGGCCGGTCGAGGGCTTGGGCGATCTCGGCGCTGCTCATCTCTCCCAGGTACCGCATGGTGACGATCACCCGCAGATCCTCGGGCAGCCGCGCTATGGCCCCGTCCACCCTGGCCGCCTGCTCCCCCAGCTCCGCCAAGGCTGCGACATCCTGGTCCGGTCCCGCGGCGGGCAGGGGGTCGGGCAGCGCTTCCGAGAAGGGTGCCCTCACGCCCTGCCGGCGGTGGTAGTCGTGGGCCAGATTCCGGGCTACCGCCATCAGCCAGTACCGCCGCCTGTCCTCGGGGACCTTGCGGACTTCACCGAGGTGCCGCCAGGCTCGCAGGAACGTCTCCTGAAGCAGGTCGGATGCCGCGTCCACATCACCGCACCGGCCCAACAGGTAGGCGTAGATCGCGCGGTGGTGGCGGCTGAAGATGGCATCGAAGAGCGAGACGACGTCTCGCTCTTCGGGGGTGGGACTCATGCTCTATACCGCCTCGATCACGCCCTGCTTCTCCGTGGCCAGGACTTGCAGGAGGGGCACTAGCTCCGCGGGCGCCTCGATCTTGCCCATCAGAGCTATCTCCGGCACCTTCTCCCGCAGCAAGTCTGCCGGCGTGTCCGGTTCTAGGATCAGCTTCCCTATGACGACCAGGGGGCTCGGACGGGGAAGCAGTTCCAGGAAGGCCCGACCGATGCGCTCCTTTCCCATGATGAGCCGGGCGTTTTCCAGGTCGCGCAGGTAGATAACGGACCCGATCAGCTTAGCGATCTTGGGAGCCAGGGCCGCTTCGCTGCCCCGCTGAGCCAGGAGTTGACCGATCACGTGCAACTCCCGGTAGCCGACCGACTGGACCCGACCGGTTATGATGATCTGACCCACCGCGACCAGTATCGTGTCATCGGTGCCCGCGGCCAGCGACTCGGCGGTGAGCTGCGTCTGGCCCATCTGAAGGCTGACTCTGGCACCCTGGGGGAAGGGGACGATAGAGCCCACGTCGTGCATCGGGATCCGCATCAGGGCTGCCATGAGGTGCTCGGGGACGATGATGGCGCCCACGTCGTGGATTTCCTCGATGCCGGCCAGGTCCTCGGGTCCTTGGGCGGAGGACAGATCCAGCACCCCCATGTCGCTGATGGTGCGTTTGAGCTCTGACATCATTGCCTCCTCAGTCTAGCGTTAGTGAAGCGCGCTTCTCAACCAATAAGACGCACCAGGGACGGGTACTGTTGGCCGGTGCGTGGCACGCTCCCTGCACCACGACATAAATGAACCGTAAAAAGAGGCTTGCGAGGCTGGCCGGCATGTGCTAGGCTTTGCCCGTTTTTCCAGGCCATAACTCAGAACCCTGGCAATGGCGCCAGACAACAGGAGACAATGGAGACAACACCTACCATTGGGCCACCTGGCTCTGTCGTAGTCCAGAGGTGTCACGAGTTCTGGCGCCGCTTACGGGGGCCGATACTGGCCGCAAATCCGCGCCTGTGGCTCCCCGAGTCGGCCGGGCGACGTTATAGCACTCACATCGCGGTCTGCCTGGCAGTAGCACTGGCCATCGTTTCCCCCCGCTTCACCAGCCCGGTGAGCAGTGTATCCCTTCCCCAGAGTCGCTCAGCCCTCAGCGGACGCGAGTACCTAGAGGACGCGCGCCTGTTGGATCGGGGCGGGCGCTCGGTGCCGTCCGTGGCGCGGGATCAGGTGCTGCAGCGGATAGGGCTGGTGCACACCACCGAGGGCGACTACCCTCAGTGGGAATCGCGCGTGTACCGCGTCGAGAGCGGGGACACCCTCTCCGGGGTGGCGGCCCGGTTCGACCTCGACATGAAGACGGTGCTGTGGGCCAACGAGGCTCTGATCAAGTCGCCTGACTCGCTCTCCATCGGGCAGGAGTTGGTCATCTTGCCCGTGGACGGGGCTTACCACACCGTGGCCGAGGGCGACACCATCGAGAGCATCGCCGAGAAGTACAAGGTAGAGCCCTCTGCCATCCTCGAGTACGAAGGCAACGACATCAAAGACCCGGCCCATCTGGTGGCTGGGACCAAGCTGATCGTTCCTGGGGCAGACCTGCCCGAACCCCCGCCGCGCGTCGTGGCGGTGCCGGCGCAGGAGCGCACCTACTCGGCTGCCGTAGCCAACCCGCAGTCTGGAAGCGGCAGCTACGTCTGGCCGGTGAATGGCTACATCAGCCAGGGAGTACGCTCTGGGCATGTGGCGATCGACATCGCCGGGCCGCAGGGCACCCCGATAGTGGCGGCCGACGACGGGACGGTCACGCTGGTGTCGTGGATGAGGACCAGCTACGGCTACCACGTCATAGTAGACCACGGCAACGGGATGCAGACGCTCTATGCTCACATGAGCCGGATAGACGTCGAGGTGGGCCAGGACGTCTCCAAGGGTGAGGTCCTGGGCGCCCGGGGCAGCACCGGCCGGTCCACCGGTCCGCACCTGCACTTCGAGGTGCGCCAGAACGGGGTCAAGCATAACCCCTTCAACTACCTTCCCTAACTCGCAGACACTCACCGGTGGCCCGCGATCCGCGGGCCACCGGCTTTCCCCGTGGCGGCGTCTGCGGCTACAATGCCCCTCGTGAAGCGTAATAGGCGCGTGGACGGGACGCCCCGAGGCCGGCCCGTCAGCAGTGACTATCACCTATATCGCCCCCTCGTGTTCCGCACGCCGGTGGGTGGCGTTCGCCTTTACACCAAGCCCGGCATCTTCTCCTGGGATCATCCCGACCAGGGGGCTTTCCTGGCCCTGCGCTCCATCAAGAACGATGGGCTGCTGCGCGGCAGCCGGGTGCTGGACTTGGGGTGCGGCCATGGCATAATCGGCTTTGGCTGCTTGCAGCTTCAGCCCGGCATTGAGCTGCACCTGGCCGACGCGAGCCTGGCCGCCTACACCGCCGTCACCATCAGCCAGGAGCGGCTGGGGTATTCTGGGCGGGCCTGGTACAGTGACGTGGCCTCGGACGTGCCCGGCGACCTCACGTTTGACGTGGTCGTGGCCAACCTGCCTCGTGGCAAGGCGTTGGGGGAGCAGTTCATTCGGGAAGCCTGGCACAGGCTCGAACCGGGGGGGCGCTTCTACCTGGCCGGCTCCAAGGACACCGGCATACTCACCCGCATCGCCACCATGGAGGAATGGTTCGGCAACGGCGAAATGGTTGCCGTGACCGCCAACTACCGGGTGGCGCGGGCCCTCAAGCGCCCGAGGAGCTTCGCCCCGCCCCCCGGGGATTACCATGAGTGGCAGGTGGCCACCATGGAGGCTCGGGGGCGGACCTGGGAGTACGTGACCAAGCCCGGGGTCTTCTCTTGGCGGCAACTGGACGCGGGGACACGGCGCTTGCTGGCGCACATCCAGGTCCGAGACGGTGAGCGAGTGTTGGACCTGGGTTGCGGGGCCGGGCAGGTGGGGCTGGTCGCCTACAACCTGGCCGAGGGAGTGGAGTTGGTCCAGGTGGACGACTCGCTCCCGGCCGTGCGGGCCGCTGAGCGGACGGCTCGCCACAATGGACTGGAGCGGACCACGATCCTGCCCAGCGATGTCGGGTCTGCGGTTATCGGCGAGCGCTTCGACGTGGTGGCCACCAATCCTCCCTTCCATCTGGGCGCGGAGGTGGAGTACAGCGTGGCCGAGCAGTTCATCGAGGATTCCCGCGACGTCTTGGGGCCCAAGGGTCGCCTCTACGTGGTCAGCAACACCTTCTTGCCCCACGACAAGACCATGGAGAGCATGTTCCGGCGGGTCGAGGTGGTGCACGAGGACAGCTTCTTCAAGGTGATCCTCGGGGCCCGGCCCGTGGGCCGGGTCAAGAACCGCCCCAAGCCTCCTCTGATCCAGGAACCCTAGACCAAGAACCCAAAGGGCAGTGGGCTGGGCGGCAAGCACCTAGAACCCGGCCGGGCTCGTTGGCGCATCGCAGGGCGATCGCGCGTGTTCTCATAGACGTTGGCCCAACCTAGTCACGGAGGAGACCTTTGAGCAACCCCGATGCGCGGCGCATAGCAGTGGTAGGCATGGGCGCCGTGACCCCCTTGGGAAACGACCTGCCCACGACCTGGGCCGGCATACTGGCTGGCCGCTCTGGGGTGGGGACCATCACCCAGTTCGACCCCAGCGATCTACGCACCCGTATCGCGGCGGAGGTCAAGGACTTCGACCCTACGCGCTACGTGGAGGTCAAAGAGGCGCGGCGGATGGACCGCTTCGTCCACTTTGCCATCGCCGCTACCCAGGAGGCCATAGCCGACTCCGGGCTGGACCTGTCCCAAGAGGACCCGCGCCGGGTGGGGGTGCTCATCGGCTCAGCGGTGGGTGGGATTCACGTGCTGCTCGAGCAGATCGAGACCATGCAGAACAAGGGCACGCGCAGGGTCAGCCCATTCGCCATCACCGGGCTGATGCTCAATGCCGCCGCCGGGCAGGTTAGCATCATGTTGGGGGTGCGGGGCCCAAGCATCGGCCTGGCCACGGCCTGTGCCACGGGCAGCCACTCGCTGGGCGAAGCAGCGGAGATCATCCGCCGGGGAGACGCGGACGTGATGGTTGCCGGCGGGTCCGAGGCGGGGATCGTCCCCATCGCTATCGCTGCCTTCGACAGCATGCACGCTGTCTCCAGCCGAAACGATGAGCCCGAGCGGGCCAGCCGACCCTTCGACGCCGACCGCGATGGCTTCGTGGTGGGCGAGGGGGCCGGCATCATGATCCTGGAGCGGATGGACCGGGCGCGGGCCCGAGGGGCGCGCATCTATGCCGAGCTCTTGGGCTACGGCGCCACCGACGATGCCTTCCACATTGCCCAGCCTGCCGAGGGAGGCGAGGGAGCAGTGGAGTCCATGCGGGCGGCCCTGCGTGCCGGCAACCTTCGGCCCGAGGATGTGGACTACATCAACGCTCACGGTACCAGCACCCGGCTCAATGATGCCATCGAGACCCAGGCCATAAAGACGGTCTTCGGCCAGCACGCCTACAACCTGGCCGTCAGCTCCACCAAGAGCATGATCGGTCATCTGCTGGGCGCGGCCGGGGCGGTGGAGGCCATCGCCTGCGCCATGGCCATCCACGAGCAGGTGCTGCCGCCGACCATCAACTACGAGACGCCCGACCCGGACTGCGACCTGGACTACGTGCCCAACGTCGCTCGCCCGGCCGAGGTCAACGTGTGCCTGTCCAACTCCTTCGGGCTGGGAGGCCACAACGGAACGGTGGCCCTGCGACGGGCGGACAGCCGCTGATCGTCCTTGGCGTTGCCGCTTGACGATCAGCGGCCCTCAGCGTTCTGCCGGTGGGGCCAGGAGGTATTCGGGGTCCTGACGCACACGCTCGAGGGTGTACTCGACCATGGGGCGGGCGCGGAGGACCCGGACCACGCAGTTGCCGATCCGGCCCATCTTCTCGATGCCCTTAGCCAGGAAGTACGGCTCCGGGCGGGGGAAGTTGCGCTTGGGGCCGTAGCGGTGCAGCCACACCCGCACCGTCCGCTCCTGCCCTTCGTAGTCCACGACCGTAGCCAAGACGGGATCCGGCTGCATGTGATAGGCTAGGGCCGCCACCTCCTCCACGTGGTGGAAGGTGGTATTGCACTGCAGCCCTACCCCCATGAAGACGACATAACCATCGTCGGAGCGGGCCAAGCGCCCAAAGGGCGTATCAGGGCCGCAGGGCGTGGGCGAGAGCTCGTGTCCCTCAATGAGCTCCTGAGTGCGGGGGCCGATGACGGCCACGCTGTGTGTGGGGTGCAGGCTACGGCGGGCATCGGGCCGCTGGCGGGCTGTCTCAGGGACGCGACCGGTCCAGCAGGGCGTCTGGCGGACGTCGAAGTGTGGGGGCGTATCTGGCCCCAGGCGCGAGTTGCCGGTAAAGGTGGGAAACACTACCGTACCCTCAGGGCCCAGGGCTTGCAGCAGACCCTGGATGACCGACTGGGCCCCGCCCACGACGTGGCCGAAGCTACTTAGCGAAGAGTGGATCAGGGCTGTGGCGCCTTCCGGCACTCCGATGGCGCGTACACCGGCGGCGATGTCCTCTCGGGTGATATCCATCCGTCTGTCCTCCGAGACTGGCCGCGCGGGCCGGAGGCGATGTTGCGGTCCCGCGCATAGTGCGATTATAGGTTGTGGGATCGGAGGGGCAACGTGGATAGGGATGTTTCAGAACTAGAGGCACGCCTGGGCCACACCTTCCGTGACCGGAATCTGCTGCGCACGGCACTGACCCACACCTCCTACCTCAACGAGACGGCCGATCTTGCTGAGCACAACCAACGTCTGGAGTACTTGGGCGATGCCATTGTAGACTTCCTGGTCGCCGAGGTGCTCTACTATCGCTTCCCGTACGCTCGCGAGGGCGAGATGACCCGCTGGCGGGCCCTGCTGGTGAGCACGGAGGGCCTGGCTGAACTGGCCCAGCGCTTGGATCTGGGCGAGCACCTGTTGCTGGGCCGGGGGGAGGAGGCCACTGGCGGCCGCCAGAAGCCCGCCAACCTGGCCGCGGGCCTGGAGGCCCTGGTAGCGGCGCTCTACCTGGACTCGGATTGGGAGACAGTCAAGCGGGTCATGCTGCCCCACTTCCGCCCTTACATCGAACAGGCCACCGCCATGACCGGCCCCTGGGACGCTCGCAGCCGCCTCCAGGAGGAGGTGCAGGCTCGCCTGGGCATAACCCCACGCTACGTAGAGGTGGGGGGCCGGGGCCCCGACCACCGACCGGTGTTCACCGTCGAGGTCATGGTGGGCGACGAGGTCTGGGGCCGGGGCGAGGGTCCCAGCAAACGTGCCGCTGCCCAGGCTGCCGCCGAGCAGGCCCTGCGGCGACTGGACTGATCGGAGAGACCGTACCCTGACCATGCGCCTTAGCCGACTCACAATCCAGGGGTACAAATCCTTTGCTGCCCGGACGGAGTTCGCCTTCCCCGGGGCTATCACCGCCGTGGTGGGCCCCAACGGCAGCGGCAAGAGCAACGTCGCCGACGCCCTGCGCTGGGTGTTGGGCGAGCAGTCCTTCAGCCAGCTCCGTGGCCGCCGTACCACTGACCTCATCTTCGCCGGTACCGATGGCCGTAGCCGGGTGGGAATGGCCGAGGCCACCATCGTGCTGGACAACAGCGACGGCTCCCTGCCCCTGGACTTCCAAGAGGTCTCCATCTCCCGTCGGGCCTACCGATCGGGTGAGAACGAGTATTTCGTGAACGGCTCCCGGGTGCGCCTCAAGGACGTGAGCGAGCTCCTGTCTCACGGGGGGTTGGACCGGCTCACCTTCTCGGTCATTGGCCAGGGCATGGCGGACTCCGCCCTGAGCCTGAGCCCCACCGAGCGTCGCCGCCTGTTCGAGGAAGCGGCCGGCATCACCTCCTTCCAGGCCAAGCGGGAGACGGCCCTGCGCCAGTTGGAGGAGGCGGCCGGGAACGTGCTGCGGGTCCACGACCTCATGAGGGAACTGGAGCCTCAGCTCAAACGCCTCGCTACCCAGGCCGAACAGGCCAACCGCTGGCGGCAGGTGCAGGACGAACTGACCCAGCTGCAGACCCGTTACTTCCGACGGCGCCTGCGCGCGGCCACCGAGCAGGCCAAGTCAGCCCGCGAGCGGGCCCTCTACCTGGGCCAGCGCCTGGAGAGGCAGGCGGCGGAGTTGGCCGAGCTGCAGGGTGCCATCGAGACCTTGGCACGGGAGGAGCGCGAGGCCACGGCCCGCCTGCGGGCCCGCCAGGAGGAGGCGGAGCGGCTGGGCGCGGCCCTGGCCACGGCCGATCGGGACGAGGCGGTCATGGGCGAGCGGGAGAGGG
>JBMNTK010000016.1:0-28686 GCA_050945695.1 Anaerolineae bacterium
TCTTAGAGCTATAGCCTGTGAGGTACTCGCCCGACCCCTCTACCTGGCCGCCGTATACTCCCCCCACGTGGTGGACTTCGACCTCGTGGACAAGGGGCTGCACAACGAGCCGGACACGCTCCGCAACGCCCTGCAACAGCGCATAGACGCCGTGGACGAGTCGCGCTATGACGCCATCGTCCTGGGGTATGCCCTCTGCAGCAACTCCACCGCCGGGCTGGTGGCCCGGGGGCGGCCCCTGGTCCTGCCCCGCGCCCACGACTGCATCACCCTCTACCTGGGCTCCCGGGCCGCCTATGCCGCCGAGTTCAACGACCACCCCGGCACCTACTACTACACGGCCGATTACTTCGAGCGTAACTCAGACGGCTCGGTCGTCCTGGGTGCCACCAGCGAATCGTCCCTGCGCCGCTCCTACGATGAGTTCGTGGAGAAGTACGGCGAGGAGAACGCCGCCTACCTCATGGAAGTGATGGGCGGCTGGCGCCAGCACTACAACCGCGCCGCCTTCATCGCCATGGGCGTGGGCAGCGATGAGAAGGCCGCCGAAGCCGCTCGCAAGGAAGCGGAAAAGAACGGCTGGACGTTCGAGCAGATCCAGGGGAACGCCATCCTGCTACGTAAGCTCATCCACGGCGAATGGGACGACGACTTCCTCCAGGTGGCCCCCGGCCAAGCCATCGCCGTCACCTACGACGAGAACATCGTCCGCTCCTGCCCGTACGTGAGGCGTGACGAGTGACACGTGAAACGTGACTCGTGAAGCGTGAACCGTGACAGGAGCATGCCACCTCACGAGTCACTCGTCACGTGTCACGGGTCACGTGTCACACATCACCCTCGTATCCTTCGTCCCGGGGCAGGTTTGGCTGCATGGCCGCCTGCACCGCCAGCCGGTCGGCGCGCTCGTTTTCCGGGTGGCCGGCGTGGCCACGGATCCAGCGGAACCGCACCTCGTGTTGATCCGCCAGCTGTAGGAGCCGCTCCCACAGGTCAGGGTTGAGGGCCGGCTGGCCCCCGGCCCGTTTCCACCCTCGCGCCCGCCACTTGCGAGCCCAGTTCTCGGTCATGGCGTTCGCCAAGTACTGAGAGTCGGTATGTATAGTCACCCTGCTAGGGCGCTTGAGTGCCTCCAACCCCACGATGGCAGCCATGATCTCCATGCGGTTGTTGGTGGTGAGCCGGTAGCCGCCCGAGATCTCGCGCACGAGGTCACCACACCTCAGGATCACCCCATACCCGCCTGGGCCTGGGTTCCCAATGGCACCGCCGTCAGTGAATATGTCAACGTGTGGGCGATCGTCGTCCACGGCTGCCGGGTCTGCCGGCGCCGGCTCTCTGCGGCCGCCCCGTCTGGAACTAGGCAATGTGAATCACTCCCTAACTAGATACGCCCCGTTCCGTCCGAACGGGGCGCTCGGCAGTATACACGAGCCGGGCAGTAGAGGGCACCCGTAGAAGGGCGGTGCGGAGCCCCACTCTCTTGCACCTTAGAGCGCCTCTGACTACGCTTACCTCATTCCGCCGACCCACACCGAGTCGGCGCGGGGGAGGGCCAGGCTGCGACCGGCTCTCCCAGGGGAGCTATCCTTGCCTGTCAGCTACCTGGGTGCCCTTCGCGGCCTGAGCCGCAACGTCCGGCTGGTGCTGCTGGCCGCCGGGCTGCAGGGCTTCAGCGCCAACGGGATCTACGGTGTCCTTCTGAACTTGTTCCTGCTCCGCCTCGGCTACGGCCCCGAGTTCGTCGGCCTGGTGAATGGCTCCGGTCTGCTGGCCAGCGCCCTCTTCTGCGTGCCCGCCAGCATGGTAGGCCGGCGGCTGGGGAGCCGGCGAGCCTTGGTGATCGGGGAGCTCCTGACTGCCGGCGGCTATGCGGCGCTGCCTCTCACGCGGCTGTTGCCGGCGGAGATAGTGCCAGTCACCCTCATTGGTGCTTACCTCATCGCCAACATGGGCGGGGCACTGCGGGCCGTCAACGTAATACCCTACCTCATGGGTGCCGCCCGCCCCGAGGCTCGCAGCCACGCCTTCTCCCTCTACCACGCCATCTCCCCCGGCTCGGGCATGCTCGGATCGCTCGTGGGTGGGCTGCTGCCGCCCTTCTTTGCGTCCTGGCTCGGCCAAGACCTGACGGCACCCGGGCCGTATGGCGCGGCCCTCTTGGTGGGGGCCGTGTTCATTCTGCCGGCGGCCATCGCCGTCATGGCAGCCCACGACATCGAGGAGGGCCGGCCCACCTCGGCGGGCACGTCCTCGAAGCCTACCACGCCCATGCCCCTGGGGCTCATGCTCATCATGGCCACCGTCCTGATGATCCGGGTGGCGGGCGACAGGTCGGTCAGCATCTACTTCAACGTCTACATGGACGACGTCCTGGGCCTGCCCACGCCCCTCATCGGCACCATCACCGCCACCGGCCAACTGCTTGCCATTCCGGCCGCCCTCACCGCTCCCCTGCTCACCGGCCGCTTGGGCAACGGCAAGACCTACGCCCTGGCCGCCCTGGGCATGGCCCTGAGCCTGCTGCCTCTGGCGCTCATCCCCACCTGGCAGGCAGCCGCTGTGAGCTACATCGGGCTGATCGCCCTCATCTCCGTGGCCCGGCCGGCGGTGATCGTGCATCAGCAGTCGCTGGTGAAGCCGGAATGGCGCAGCACCATGGCCGGGATTCAGCAGATGGGGGTGGCCATAGGCTCCTCCGGCATCGCCTATGCCGGGGGCTTCCTGGCGACCCGCGCGGGGTATCAGGCGGTGTTCCTCATGGGAGCCGCCCTCATTGCAGCCGGTGCCGGCCTGTTCTGGGGTTACTTCCGCGTGCCCCGAGGCGAGTTGGCGCGGCAGCCGGAGGTCCTAACGGCGCAGCCGGCGGCTGCCTCCGGGGACGGCGGCGCCTAACCTACCCCGGAGCGGGCACCTCTAGCCGCCGATCGAGAGGCGGCCTAGTGGCTCTCGGTGTGGGCAAAGGCCACGAAGGCCTCGGCCAGCGCTCCCACGATGGCCTCCACCAGGAGCGGGCCCAGGTCCGGGCGGACCAGCGCGGGGTCACCCCACACCCCGGACTCCGGCCGCTGGTCGCGGTGCGCCGCGGTCATCACCCCCAAGGGCTTGACCGTCCGCCGGGCGCTGTGCTCCCCGGGTGCGGACACGTCCCTCGCCGGCAGGCGGTCAAGGTCCACCAGGTCAGGCCGCAGGGCCAGCATCACGCTGGTCTCGAAGCCGGCCGAGTGTCCGGGGACCTCGCCCACTTGGCCCGCGCCCACTCTATCCAGCGCCTCCCTGGCGACGGTCCAGTAGCTGGCCGCCCCGGCTACCGCCCGGTGGCGGGCCATCACCTGCCGCACCGCAACCTGCACGGCCTCCTGGTTGCCGCCGTGCCCGTTGATGAACAGCACCTTGCGGAACCCGTGGTGGATGAGGCTCTCGGCCAAGTCAGTGAGCGCCGTCAGGAAAGCGGGTATGCTCAGAGTCATGGTGCCAGGGAAGGTCATGTGGTGCTCGGAGAAGCCAAAGGGCAGCGTGGGCGTCACGACCACCGGGACCTGCCCGGCCACTCGCTCTGCCGCCCGCCGCACCACCTCAGTAACGATCACCGCATCGGTGCTCAGGGGCAGGTGGGGCCCGTGCTGCTCGGTGGAAGCCACCGGGATGACGGCCAGCGCCCTGGGGCTCACCAGCTCTCGCACCTCCGGCCAAGACATCTCCGCCAGCAGCACCTTCGGGGTCGCATCCACCGGTCACTCGCTCCTTGTGGGCATGGACTGCCCAGGATTGTACGCCACCCGTCCCGGTGAACAAGATCGAGTCTCTTCTCCGCGGTCTCTGCGCTCTCTGCGGTGACATCCCACCACCCCAGAGGGGGACGACCGCACCCGGACAGTAGTGTATACTGGCGCCCGAGCACACAGGCGGCCCGCCGCTACTAGTAGAGGGGATCAGAACGTCGGAGGATGGGATATGGATAGGGTTCGGTTCGCCATCGTCGGTTGCGGCGAGATCGCTGTCCAGACTGCCAAGGGCATGGCCGAAGCGCCGCACGCCGAGATCGTCATGACCATGGACACCCAGCTCTCATTGGCCCAGGACCTGGCCGAGACCTACGGCGGTCAGCCTACCGACGACTTCCAGGCCGTCCTCAACAACCCGGAAGTGGATGCGGTCTACATCGCCGTGCCTCACGATCTCCACGCGCCCTTGGCGATCGCTGCCGCCCAGGCCTACAAGCACATCCTCCTGGAGAAGCCCATTGCCACCAACGTGGACGACGCCAAGAGGATCATCCACGCCTGCGAACTCGACAACGTGACCCTGGGCATCGCCTACGCCGCGCAGGTGGACGCCAACGCCATTCGCCTGCGCCAGCTGATCGAGGATGGGTTGATCGGGGAGATAGCCGGCATCCGCTATGCTGCTCTAGCTGACAAGCCCGACTACTACTGGCACGGGGGCTACACCCGCCGCGTCTACACCGACTGGCGCACCCTCAAGGCCCGATCCGGCGGGGGCATCCTCATCATGAACCTCATCCACGACTTCAACACCCTCCGGTTCGTCACCGGGCTGGAAGCGACCCGGGCCTATGGCGAATACGGCACCTTCGCCACTCCCGTCGAAGTCGAGGACCTGGCCTTTGCCACCCTGCGCTACAACAACGGCGCCATCGGCTCCATCGAGGCCGGTTCCGCCATCCGCGGGGGCTCGATGGGCGCCGAGAACGATCGTATCTACGGCACTCGGGGGCAGGTGCTGCTGGGGCGCCAGATCCAGGTCTACAGCCTGGACGGCAGCGACGAAATCCCGGCCAAGGAGTGGACGCCCATCACCAGCGACCAGCCCTCCGACCGGCAACGGATCGTGGAAGGGTTTGCCACCGCCCTCCTGGAGGGCCGCAGGCCCCCGGCCACCGGCTTTGATGGCCTCAAAGCCCTGGAGATCGTAGAGGCTATCTACCGCTCGGGCGAGACGGGCGCTCCCGTTCAGCTCCCGCTCTAGCGAGGGAAGAAGGCGCAGATGACGCTGACGCCATTCCGGTCAGCGTCATCTGCGCACGATGGTCAGCTATCCCGCTTGCTCGCCGTCTCCCCAGGCGCGCCTGGCGTACTCCTGTAGCGGACGGGTCAGGCTTGTCAGTTCGACCGGCAGCACGAACTTGGTGGCAGGGCTGCTGCCGAGCATGGTCAGCGCGTCCAGGTACTGAAGGCTCAGGGTCTTCTCGTCCACGGTGCGGGCCACTTCGTAGATCTTGCCCAACGCCAAGGCGAACCCCTCGGCCTTGAGGATCTGAGCCTCACGCTCGCCCTGAGCCCGGAGTACGGTCGCCTGCCGCTCGCCGTCCGCCACCTTGATGGCCGCCTCTCGTCGGCCGTCTGCCTCGGTGACCATGGCCCGCCGCTCGCGCTCCGCTGCCAGCTGCCGGTTCATGGCTGCCTGCACGTCCCGAGGTGGCGTGATCTCCCGGATCTCCACGCTGGTGACCTTGACGCCCCAGCGCTCGGTCACCTCGTCTAGCTTCACCCGCAGCACCCGGTTGATGTCCTCGCGCTTGGCCAGCACATCGTCCAGCATGATGTCGCCGATGACGGCACGCAGGGTGGTGATGGCGATACCTTGCGAGGCGCCGGCGAAGTCACCCACCTGCACCACCGTCGCCACCGGGTCCGTGACCTTGTAGTAGATCAGGAAGTCAATGTCTATGGGGGCGTTGTCTTTGGTGATGCAGGTCTGCTTGGGGATCTCCAGGTAGATCTCGCGCAGGTCAACCGACAGGGCCCGATCCACGAAGGGGATGAGGAACACGACGCCGGGGCCCCGCTGCCCCACCACTCGGCCTAGCCGAAAGACCACCAGCCGCTGGTACTCGCGCACGATCCGCAGTGACGCCGACGCCAGCACGAGCAACAGCAGAAGGACGATCGAAATCACCAGCAGGTTGCCCAGCATTTCACCAATCATCGTTGCCCCCTTGTCTCCCGCACCCGCCGCACACGCAGGCGCAGGCCTTCCACAGCAGTGACTTCCACCTTCTCCCCGGCGGCGATGGGCGGGTCCTCCGCCTCCGCCGTCCAAGTCTCACTCAAAACCCTGACCACCCCCACCGGGTCAAGCTCCGACTCCACGACGCCCTGTTTGCCCAGCACTACTCCCTGCCCCACTAGGGCCCGCTGCCGCTGGGCTCGCACCCCGGCGCTCAGCACCAGCCCGAAGAAACCCACCACCAGGGACGTCATGACCACGAGGACCCAGGGGCTGACCCTCACCCGGGGCAGGGAAGGCACGGCCGGGGCGAAGGGGCTAAAGAGGAGCAGCGAACCCAGCACGAACGCGATCGCCCCGAGCACAGAGAGAACGAACCCGGACGTATCCAGATCCAACACGAACAGGATGATCGCCAGCACGATCAGGGCGATCCCGCCCCAGTTCACCGGCAGGCTGCCCAGGGACACGAAGGCCAGGATCAGCGCCACGGCCCCGGTCACCCCGGGAATGATAGCGCCCGGGTTGTAGAACTCGGCGATGAGGGCAATGGTGCCCAGCGTGAGGAGGACATAGGCCAGGTTAGGGTCGGCCAAGACGTGCACCGCCGTCTCGAGGAAGGTCATCGGGTAGGACACGACACGGACCCCCTCCAGCTCCAGGGCCACCTCTCGCCCACCGACTAGGACCGTGCGGCCCTCCAGCGCCCGCCGAAGCTCCGGCAGATCGGTCGCGATCAGGTCTGCCACTCCCTGCTCCACGGCTTCGGTCGCCGGCAGGGAGACGCTCTGGCGCACGGCCGCTTCCACCCAGTCGGCGTTGCGGCCCCGTTCCTGAGCCAAGGACCGGATGTAGGCCACGGCGTCGTTGACGACCTTGCTTTCTGCCGCTGCCGAGATCTCCCCCTCGCCCAGGCTCACCGGGTGGGCGGCGCCGATGTTGGTGCCCGGTGCCATGGCAACCACGTGGGCCGATGTGGCGATGAAGAGCCCCGCCGAGGCCGCCCGGGCCCCTTGCGGCTCCACGAAGACGGCGACCGGCACCGAGGAGTTGAGGATGGCCTGCACGATGGTGCGCATGGCGCTGTCCAGGCCACCGGGCGTGTCCATGCGGATGACCACCAGGCGAGCGCCTTCCTCCTCAGCCACCCTTATCCCGCGGGCGATGTACCGGGCCAGGAAGGGATCCACCACCCCATCCGCCTCCAGGTCGAAGACGGTACCGGGGGTCTGGGCCCAGGCGGCGCTCCAAGCAATCGCCAACGCTACCAGGGCTACCAGTGCAGCCCGGGCCCATAGCCGACGC
Source organism: Anaerolineae bacterium (assembly GCA_050945695.1). Taxonomy (GTDB): domain Bacteria; phylum Chloroflexota; class Anaerolineae; order DRVO01; family DRVO01; genus Ch71. The sequence continues at coordinate 7,276 of JBMNTK010000016.1, forward strand.
CCGTCGCTGCCACCCGACCTCATCCTCGCCTCCACGGGACCTTACATGTTGGTGCACAAGTCAGTTTACAGTCTTACGACGAGGCTAACAACACGTCTGGCGGTGAGGGCCTCACACGCCGGCCCCAATCAGAGCCCGCCACTCGTCAATCAGGGCGTGGACGTTTCGGGTCGTGCGCTCCCCGGGCCGGCTCACGTTCTCCACGGGCGAGAGGAGACGGGCAGTCCGTGCAGGTTGATGAGCTACAAACAAACTTGACCAACTTGCCAGTATCTGTTATGTTAAGCGGACATTAACTACAACCAGCTCGAACCCGGTGCGCGCGCATTCTCCTTCGCGCGTCAGCCGCGGCTGCCCCCTAGCTTTCGGGGCACCGTTCGGCCGGCGTCTCCCCACTCTTCCAGCGTGACCGGAACGGTCAGAACGGCTAGGCTCTGACACAGGGGGAATGAAGTGACGGCAGAGGAACGCGATACCCAGAGACAGCGTGTGGAGCGCTTGGCCCGCACCTGGATCACGGCCTTGGGGCTGGGGTACTGGAACATCAGGCACGCCTACTACGGCGAGGAGAACCGCGACCGGTTCAGCCGCCATGAGGGCGAGGCGCTGATGACCGTCCAGCCGGACTGGCGTTACCTAACAGCGACTATAGACATCAACCTCGAGCTGGTGTCTCAGATCAGCGACCCCGAGCTAGAGATGCACTACGTGCACGAACTGGCCCACGTCTTCCTGGACGAGATGCGCGAGCAGGACCCCGCCCACGAAGAACGAGTGGCCACCATGCTCGCTCGGGCCTTCATCTGGTTGCGCAACTCTTGCATGCAGGCCGCCGCTACCGGCTGATCGCCCCACCAGCCTCGAGAACATCACCTGGCACCCCTGGACTCAGGGGTGCCAGTTTCGTTAATCGGCGCTTAAGCCTGCGACTCGGCCATCCAGGTGGACTTGAGGGCGTTTCGCCACGGTCGCCCGGTGGCCGCCAGGAACTCACTCCCCCAGGCGCGGGAGGCAGCCTTCGGCGCCGTCCCATCCGGCTCACAGATGAGGGTCTCTCCGTCCGGGCACCGGCCAACGATCCGCAGGCCCGAGGAGCGAAGCATCGCCTCCACCCCCGCCCGGTTGGGCAGCCACCGCCGGTCGGTCTCGTCGAGAGCCAACGCTGGCCACTGAGTGCCTTCCGGCGCTTCGCCCTCAGCCAGCATCGGTGACTGGAACACCAGCAAGTGCCGCACCCGGTCTGCCAACACGTCCAGCCCGAGCTGGGGATAGCGCAGGCAGTGGAAGAGCCCCAAGAAGAGCACGAGGTCGAACCTCTCGGAGGAGTGCGCCAGGTCATAGATCTGCATGTGCCGGTACTCGACCCGCCGGGAGAGCCCGAATTGCTCCGTCGCCCAGACCGCCTGGTCGAGAGACCGCACCCTGACGTCAATGCCCACCACCCGGGCACCTCGCCGGGCCAGCTCGATGCTGTAGAACCCGGCACCGCAGCCCACATCCAGAGCGGTCCATCCGTCCAGTGAGTCCGGCAGGTGCCTGGATAGGAGCTTCCAGCAGGCGGCAGGGTAGTCTCCTTTGGGATGGTCCGGGGCCGTCTGGGTGCCGTCGGGAAGGTGGATGTTGTGGTCCCAAGGACCCAGAGCCTGCACTCGGTCCACCGTCGTTATCGGCGACGAAACCACCGCGCTAACAGTCATTCTTCTCACCCTACGCTAATGGAATCTCGTGGTTCGAGCGGACGGTCCGGGCTAACGAGGCCGGAGCCGTTCCGCGCCCGCATACTACCACTGCCGCGATGCTCTGACTACCGCCTCCGAGCACTCGTGCCCCGACCGGCCGCTGCCCCGGGCCAGGGAAACCGATTCTATGCCAACTGTCCGACCAATGTCGGTTGACAGGTTCTGCCCGGATCGCTAGATTGCCCAGGCCGGTCGCGACGGCGCGGGTGGCCGGCCTTCATGCACCGAGGTCTGTTGGCGATACACCGTAGCGTTAGGGAGGAAAGGCTGTGAAACTGAGGCCGATTGCAGTCAGTCGAGTGATGTTGGCCGCGGCGGTCCTTGCTCTGGTCGCCTCATTGGCCCTGCCCGTGGCCGTCTGGGCCCAGGGGCCGATGATGGGTCCCGGTATGGGCCGAGGGATGGGCATGGGCCTGGCGGGCTACGGGCAGGTGGTGTTTGGCGCCGTGGCCGAGGCGCTGGGCATCACCCCGGCCGAGCTTAGCATGCAGCTCGAAGGTGGGGCCACCCTTTCCCAGATGGCCCTGGCCCGCGATATATCGCCAGAGGCCCTCGTCTCCAGGGCTCTGGCTGCCGTCAGCCAGTTGCTGGATCAGCAGATGCCCCGGAGCCCCCTGAGCCAGACTCAACGGCAGCTCCTTCTCGCTCAGATCGAGAGCTGGCTCCGAGCTCAGCTCGATACGCCGGGCTTTGCCGGCGCCACCACACTGGACCTGACCGGTACGTACACCTCGCCCATGCTGTTGCAGGCCACTCGGGCCCTGAGTCTCAGCGCCACGGAGCTGGTCACCCGCCTGCAGGCTGGGGCCAGCATCGCCGACCTGGCCGAGGAGCAGGGGGCAGACCTGGAGAGCGACATAATCCAGCCGCTTCTCGCCCCAGAGAGAGCCCGTCTCCAGGTGATGGTCAACATGGACTTCCTCACCCAGGCCCAGGCGGACGCCCAGCTGGCCGCAGCTCGGGGCCACCTCTACTGCCAGGCCTACATGGCTGGAGGCATGCTCACTGGCTGCCCTATGATAGGCATGGTGGGCCGCATGATGGGAATGTGGATGGGCGATGGCGGGTCGTGCCCGGCCATGCAGGGCTGTCCCTTCTGCTGGTAGCCGGGGAGCGCCGGGCGAGGGGGGGCCGTCAGAGCAATCCCCGAACGCCCTCCATGTTGTTCCGAGCGCCAGCGAGGGATCTACCCGCCCGGTAGACAGAGATCCCTCGCTGGAGCTCGGCATGACAAGGATAGACGCTCGGAATGACAATGACACCGAGGAGTGCGCGCCGGTAGGGGCGGACGACCGTGTCCGCCCTACGGGGCCGGGCGTCCGCGCAGGGGGTACTTCACCCAGGGCATCGTACTCTCTTCCGCAGGGGGTGAGCGCTGTACACCATAGCATTGACCGGGTCGGCGTACGACAGGGGGCTCCAGCACGGGAAGCTGCTTCGGAACCGCATTCTGGCCTACTGGGAGAAAGGGGTCCAGGGAAAGGACTTCTCCCTCGCCGTTCCGTACGAGCAGGCCATGCTCGAATACACGGACAAGTTCTTCCCGGACCTGGTCCAAGAGGTGAGGGGCATCGCCGATGGGGCCGGTCTCCCCTTCGAGCAGTCCTGGCGGATGCAGACGGCCAACGCCACCGGCCCCATCCTGGCCTGGATTGATCGGGCTCAGTGCACCAACTTCGCGTTCACCCGCTCTGACCGGGGCCCCCTGCTGGCCAAGACCACCGACGGCGACATAGACGGCGGGATGTACGTCTGTGAGCTCCTGACACCGGAGCAGGGCTACCGGGTCATCAACGTCGGGTTCGCAGGAAGGGCGTGGAGCGAGGTGGGCCTCAACGAGGCGGGTCTGGCTATCGGCTCCTCCAGCTGTCCCACCATAGCGGGCCAAGACGGCTATGGGCTACCTCAACACAGCGCCATCCGCCCGCTTCTGCTCCAGTGCGGGACGGTGGCGGAAGCCCTGGACATGCTGGCCGAGACCATCTGGGCGGGCAAAGGCCTGAACATGTGCCTGGTGGACCGTCAGGGAGACGCGGCGGTGGTGGAGAAGTGCTGGAACCGCATGGGGATACGGCGCGCTGAGGCCGACTGCGTCTTCCACACCAACCACTTCGAGACTCCTGAGATGGCCCAGGAAGTGGGACCTCCCGGCCGTCCGATGGGTACCTCCAGGGAGCGGATGGACAACCTAAGACGCCAGCTGCTGGCTCCTGGCAGCGAGAGGACCTTCGCCGCCCTTCGGGCCCTGCTTTCGGACCACACCCAGCCAGGTGCCATCTGCCGCCACAGCGGCGTGGACGGGGGGCACTCGCGCTATGGCTACATCCTGGCACCCGCCGAGGGCCGCATGTGGATAACGGATGGCTATCCTTGCTCCAGCGTCTTCCTGCCCTACCAGTTCAGTGACCTCTAGCGGCCCCAGCCCAGCCCTCCGGACGAAGCGGGGCCAGCGCCATGCCGGCCCCGCTTCGCTATCCCGCCGTGGCGATGCGCATGATCACGTTGCCTTCCGGGTCCGGACAGATCACCAGGCTGTCGTGCTTCAGCCAGTCGTTCTCCGGAAGGGGGCGCTGCTTGGCCGGCAACAGGGGCAGGACCGCCTGCAGGGCATGGAGGCAGAAGCCACGGCTCCCGGGGATGTAGATGCGGCCACTGCGGAGTTGGAAGCCGTCCCCCACCTCCATTCCCGCCCGGCACCGGCCGCGGACCCGAGCCACCGTGACCTCAAGGTCCTCCAGGGGTTCATCGGGCACGACCTCCGGCGTCGGTGAGGGGACGAAGGCCGGCGCCTGGCTCACCTCGCCCTCACCTACCACCTCGAAGAGCACCTTCCCCTTGGGATCGGGGCACTGATAGCGGCGTCCGTTGGCCTCGGACCCGGCTTCCCTGGCGGCTATGGCCGGCACGAGGCTCTGCAGGGCCCAGATACAGACGAACCCGCCCTCAGGGATACGGATCATCCCGTCGCTGACCTGGAAGTAGTCCCCGGCCTTCACCGGCGGGCAGGCGGTGCACTTGCCCAGCACCTCAGTCACGGCCACCCTCAGCTCAGCCATCCTCACCCTCCTCCGGCCACGCGATCCCGGTCCGGCGCGCAGTGCGCCGTCGCCTCTTCACCGAGCCCCAGCTCGGCGAGCTTCTGGGGCGTCGGCAGGCCCGTCTCCAGGTCCCAGCCTCGGGCCCGGTAGTACTCGTCCAGCATCGGCTCCAGCTCGAGGACCGAGCCCGTGCTCTCCCCACAGCCCTCCGGCAACGCCTCTCGGAGGAAGCGGCGGGGCAGGATGTCGTCGCGGCGAGTGATGCCCTCACGGGCATTGAAGAGCCGCTCCAGGTTCACGGTCCGCTCGCCGATGCGGCGCACCTCCTCACCGGTGATGTCCCAGCCGGTGGCCGCCTGGAGCAGCTCGGCCGTGGCCTCCCAGTCCAGCACCTCCATGTTGTTGTAGGTGTTCTTGCAGACCCCCAGCGCGTCGGAGATGGCGGCCATCTCCTCGAAGTGCTTCACTACCAGGCCCTTTCCCTTGTACTCCAGCCGGAAGGCCGTCTCGGGGATGCCGTAGCGCCGAATGCCCTCCTCCCGGTCGCCCGAGAACTCGAACCACGGTTCAGAGCGCAGGTGGTCCGCCCCCCGGCTGGCCACGGCGACGCCCAGCCCGTAGGCCTTGATGGTGCGCACGTCCGCTTGGAAAACCTCCAGCCCTTTGCCGTGCAGAGCGTACTCGTGCCCGCGCCCCAGCCGGTCGGCGGCCTTCTTCACCCCGTCGGCCAACACGTCACCGAAGCCCTCCCGGTGCGCCACCTTGTGGATGAGGGCAATCACCGCTTCCCCGTTGCCCCAGGACAGGTCCAGCCCGTCTGTCTCCGCCCTCGAGAGCAGGCCCCGCTGCTGGCACTCCATGGACCAGGCGATCACCTCGCTCAGCGAAATGGCGTCGAGCCCATAGCGGTTGGCCAGGTCCACGCACTTGAGCGCCAGCGCCAGGTCCGAGTTCCCCACCCGGACGCTGAAACCGGCCAGGGGCTCGTACTCCGGCCCTTCCAGCCGCAGCTCCGGGAACCGCTCGTCGCGCACCTCCAAGAAGCGGCTGCAGGGGATGGTGCAGGCGAAGCAGGCCTTGCTCTTGACCTTGTAGCGGGCCTCGATGGCCTCACCGCTCACCTTATCGGCCGCCTCGAACCGTCCGTGCTGGAAGTGCCGGGTGGGCAGCCCGCCGATGCTATTCAGGGCCCGGATGAGTTTGGTCGTGCCCAGCCGGGTGCGGATCTCGTACTCCGGGTGAGAGTAGATCGTCTCGTCCAAGCGCTGGATGATCTCCCGGAAGCGGGGCATGTCGGCCACAGTGATGAACCCCGTCCCCCGTACGGCCACCGCCTTGAGGTTCTTGGACGCCATCACCGTGCCCATGCCGCACCGGGCAACCGGGCGGTTGAGGTTGACGAAGATGCCGCCGAAGCTGACCCCGTTCTCCGCCCCCTGCCCGATGGTGGCCACCTGCACGTCCGGGTCTCCCAGCTCCTGTGTGATGGCCGCCGTCGCTTCCCAGACGTCGGTGCCCCACAGGTGCCGGGCGTCACGCAGCTCCACCACGTCGTCCCGCAGGTAAAGGTACACCGGGTGAGGGGCTCGGCCCCGCAGGATGATCTGATCGTAGCCGGCAAAGCGCATCTCGGGGGCGAAGAAGCCGCCCGCATTGCCGTCGCCCAGGATCCCGGTCTGGGGCGACATAGCGCTGATGTTGAACCGGCCGCTGCCGGGGAACAGCGTGCCCACCAGTGGCCCCGCCCCAAAGACCAGCAGGTTGTCCGAGGAGAGGCCGGGGGTGTGCGCCGGCACCTCGTCCCACAAGCGCTTGACGTTGAGCCCCCGCCCGCCCAGGTAGGCCCGGGCCAGGTGCTCCTCCGTAGCCACGCGCTCGAAGGTGCCTTCGGTTAGATCCACTCGCAGAACGGTACCGCCATATGCGTACACTGGCTCTGCTCTCCTTTCCTAACGAAGCCGACGGGAGCGAGGATCGAGGGCATCCCGCAGCCCGTCCCCCAACAGGTTGATCCCTAGGACCAGGACCACGATGGCCAGGCCCGGGAAGGTGCCCAGCCACCAGGCGCTGCTCATGTACTGCTGGCCCTCGCTCAGCATGCTGCCCAGAGAGGGATCCGGCGGCTGGATCCCCAAGCCGAGGTAGCTCAGCCCCGCTTCTATCATGATCACGGTGGCCGTACGCAGGGTGGCCGTCACCAGGATGGTGGGCATGGCGTTGGGCAGCACGTAGGTGCGCAGGATCCGCAGGTCACAGCAGCCCACCGCCCGGGCCGCCTCCACGAACTCCCGCTGCCGCAGGGACAGCACCTCACCGCGAACCACCCGGCCATACGTGACCCACTGGGTCAGTCCCAGCACGGCCACCAGCGTCGGCAGCGATGACCCGACCACGGCCATGACGGCGATGGCCAGGAGCACTAAGGGGATGGCCAGCTGTACGTCGCAGACCCGCATCAGCAGGTCGTCCACCCAGCCGCCGAAATAGCCGGAGACCAGCCCCAACGTTACCCCAATCAGCCCCGAGAGCAGGACAGCCAACCCGCCCACCAACATGGATATGCGCAGCCCATAGACGATCCGGCTCAGCACGTCTCGACCCAAGTGGTCGGTCCCCAGGGGGTGGTCCCAGGTGCCCCCTTGAGTCCAGGCCGGCCCCTGCAGGCGGTCCGCCAGCACCTGCGCCCGCGGGTGGTGGGGGACGAGCCCCGGGCCCAAGGCCACCACCAGGACGATGGCCGACACTATCGCCAGGCCCACGATCAGGCGCGGATTGGCATGCGCCCGCGGGGCCCTCTTGACCACCGCCACAGGGCGTCCCCACCGCAGGCCCCCTGTCAAAGCTCCTGCGTTCAACCCCAGTGATAGATCTCTTGCCATACTAACGCCTCACTCCTGACCGCTTGGGCATCCGGGGGACACGCACCCGTCCATCAGGCATACCGGATCCGCGGATCCAACACGGTGTAGACCACATCCACCAACAGGTTCACCAGCACCACCACTGCCGAGACGAACAGCACGTCCGCCTGGATCACGGGGAAGTCCCGTGCGTGGATGGAGTTCAGGGCCAGCCGGCCGATGCCGGGCCAGGCGAAGATCTGCTCCGTCACCACCGCCCCGCCCATCAGGTTGGCGAACGACATGCCCATCATGGTGACCAGGGGGATCATGGCGTTCTTGAGCTGGTGGCGGACGGTGATGGCCCAGGGCCCGAGCCCCTTGGAGCGAGCGGTGCGGATGTAGTCGGCCGTTAGGACCTCGATCATGCTGCTGCGGGTGATGCGGGAGAAGATCGCCACCAGGGAGAAGCCCAAGGTCACCCCCGGCATGACCAGGTGCAGGGGGCTGCCCCGCCCCGAGATGGGAAGCAGGCGAAGCTGCAGCCCCAGCACCATGATGAGCACTATGCCGACCCAGAAGCTGGGCAGTGATTGGCCCAGAAGGGTGATGGCGGCGCCCAGATAGTCGAGTGGACCGTTTCGCCTCAGGGCCGAGGCCACCCCCAGCGGTATCCCCACGGCCGCGGCGAATACGAGGGCGAAGGCTGCCAGTTGCAGGGTGGCCGGCACCCGCTCCAACACCAGGCTCATCGCCGGGACCCCGGCCAGGATGGACTGGCCGAAGTCCCCTCGGATCGCCCGGCTAAGGTAGCGCCAGTACTGCACGTAGAGGGGTGCGTCCAGTCCCAACTGATGCCGGAGTGCCTCCCGCTCGGCCTCCTGGACGTCGGGCCCCACCATCAGAGACACCGGGTCGCCACCCAGCCGGGAGATCATGAAGATCACCAGCGACACTCCCAGCAGAACCAGGAGTGACTGTCCCGCTCTTCGCACTAGGTACCGCGCCATCTGTCCTCCGACCCGAGAAGGGGCCCCGTTTCCTACTGAACGCTTGCGTCGTAGAGATAGACCAGCTCATCCGAACGCGGCTCCCACTGCAGCCGCCGGTTCATGGCGTACACGTCCACCAACTGGTAGAGGAAGATGAAGGGCGGATCCTCTCGGATGAGCTGTAGCGCCTGCTTGGTGGCCGCCTCGTGTTTGTCGGGGTCCAGGGTGCTGCCGGCCTCGTCAATCAGCGCGTCCACCTCGGGGTTACTGTACCAGGCCCAGACATTGCCCGATCGGCAGAGGGTGAAGAGGCTGTTCCAGGCGTCGAAGTAGGTGTTGCCCAGGGCGGCCAGGGACATATCGCCGATGATGTGCTCGTTGGTGTCCTTGGCCCAGACGCCAAACTCCATAGCGTTGAGGGTGACGTTTATGTTTACCTGGGCCAGCTGGTCCACAATGGCCTGGGCCACCTCCACGTTGCGTGGGAATCGCCCCCGGCCCACCCGGAAGTCCTTGATCTCGAACCCATCCGGGTATCCGGCCTCAGCCAGAAGCTCCCGCGCTTTCTGGGGATCGTAGGGGTAGGGCTGCTCGTTGGGGTCGTAGCCGACGAAAAAGTCGGGCACGATGGTGGCCAGCTTGGTCCCATAGCCGCCCAGGATGTACTCGATGATGGCGTCGCGGTCTATGGCGTAGTTGAGCGCCTGGCGCACCTTGGTGTTGCTCATGTCCAGTGGCCCCTCGAAGGCCGTCTCGATCAGCACGGTGGCCATGCGGGTGCTGGGGACGCTCTTGACCACCAGCTGATCCGTCCCTTCCAGGGCCGGCACGTTATCGGGGGGCACGTTGAGAATGAGGTCGAGGTTGCCCGCCTGCAGCTCTGCCATCCGGGTGGCGTCTTCGGGGATGGGCCGGAACACTACCTCGTCAATGGCCGCCCGCCCCCGCCAGTAGTCCTCCCTGGCCTCCAGGACGATGTGCTCTTCGCGCACCCACTCTTTGAGGACGTAGGGCCCGGTGCCGATTGGCTCCTGGGCCAGCTTCTCGAAACCGTGCTCCTCGGTGTACCGCTTGGGCACCATCTCCAGGTCCAGAAGCCGCGGGATGAGGAGGGCATCAACCTCGGACGTGGTCACCCGCACCGTGTGCTCATCCAGCACCTCGGCCCCGGCCAGCTTGGCGTAGGACGGGGCGATGAAGGGCGGCTCAGCACCGGGGAGCCTCCCCATCAGCCGGTTCAGGTTGTAGGCGCAGCACTCCGCGTCGAACGGCTCGCCGTTGGAGAAGGTAACGCCCTGGCGCAGCTTGAGGTCAACCGTCCGGTCGTCCACCACCTCCCAGGACTCCGCCAGGCGCCCCTCGTAGCGGTAGTTCTCTGCCGGGTTGCGGATGCCGAGGGAATCGTAGATGTGGGCGAGCACGTTGGCGGTGATGGTGATGGAGTGGTTGTGCGGGTCCATGGTGTTGACGTCCGCCGTCTGGGCCACCGTGACCCGGGTGCGCCGCGCCGAAACCGGTGCCGCTCCGCCTGGAGCTTGAGTGGGCCCTCCACAGCTACCGGCCAGGCCAACCGTCCCCGCTCCCAGTACCAATACCGATGCCTGCTTGAGCAGCTGCCTTCGCGTCAACTTGTGTGCCACCTTAGCCTCCTGAGGTCATGATCCAAACTGTCCCAATCTGCCTCGATGTGACGGTGGCTCCGTCGCCCCCGCGGCGTGGTTGCGTGGGCCTATCCCTGGCGCAGCCCCTGGCCGGTACCGGCCTTCTCTCGCGCCACCTCAACCATCCGGCGGACCTCCTCCGCCGTCTCCCTCACCTTGATCTCCAGCAGGCGGCGCCCCGCTTCCGCATTGGAGCCGCGGGCATCACCCAGGATGCCGTTCGGCGATTGCTGGCGGACGCCGTAGACGAAGGACTCGATCTGGGAGTGCTTGATGTAATCGGGGTGGTAGAACTGCTCGTCGGCCCGTCCCTCTTCTGCCCGGTCCATGTCCACCAGGTCCGGGTGTACCGCCAGCATCATGGAGGTCTCGCCGAACCCAGAGTGGACGCCAGCCTGAGGCCGGCTCACGCCGTAGTCGCGGTACACTTCGCTCGCCTCACTGGGGACATCCCGGATGTTGGGGACCACCATGTGCACCCGGCAGGTGTCCTTCAGGGCCTTGGCGATGCGAGGCAGGGCGGCCAGCATGGTGTCGGAGTTGCCGCCGTGGGAGGAGATCAGCACGATGTCTTGAAAGCCGTGTCGCCCCAGGGACTGGCAGTACTCCATGAGCACGCGCACGAACGTCTCCTGGCTCAGGGTCAGGGTGCCGGGGAAGTCGGTGTGGTGCTCGGAGAGCCCGGGGCGCATCACCGGCGCCACCAGGGCATCCCCCAACTCGCGGGCCACGCCCTCGGTCAGGGCATAGCCCAGGTAGGTGTCGGTGCCCGTGGGCAGGTGCGGCCCATGCTGCTCGATGGCCCCGACGCCCAGCAGCACCGTGGTCATCCCCCCGGCGATGGCCTCCTCGATCTCTGTCCAACTCATCTGCTCCATGAGGACCCGTCCGTCTTCCATGTCACTTCTCCTTCAGTTGTGTGGCCTGTAGGGCCTTGGCCCAGGCCGGCAACTCGGTCGGCCTGCCGTCGGTGAAGGTGATGGCGAGGGAGGCGCAGCGCTTGACGCACTCCGGGTCACCCCCGCAGAGGTCACAGATGAGCGCCCGTCCCGTTTCCGGGTGCGGAATCGCCATGCCGAAGGGGCAGGCCTCCACACAGGCCCCGCATCCGGTGCACCGATCCGGCACCTGCAGGATGGCGCCGGTGGCCTCGTCTCGGTAGAGGGCGCCGATCGCGCAGGCCTCGATGCAGGCGGCCTGACGGCACTGGCGGCACACGTGCGGCCGGTCCAGACCGATCGCCTCTGCTTTGGATACTCTGATCCGGGCGGCTGACGTCCCGAACCGTCCTTCATGCTGAGCGACACAGGCCACCTGACAGGCCCGACAGCCGCTACAGAGCTCTGCCCGCACCACAATGCGCTTCACCGTGCCCTGGCCTCCTTTTCTTCGTCCGCGGAAATGAAAAGAGCCCCTCGTCCCGACCGGCAGATATGCCGAAAGGGACGAGAGGCTCTCCCGTGGTGCCACCCTAATTGGACGGGCTCAGAAACAAGAAAACCCGCCGTGATGGCGGATTAGGTGTGTGAGCCAGCCCCACTCTTGCAGGTACGGGACACGCTCAGAGACGTATCCGATACCCTCGGCCGTGATAACGGTGGCGACTCCGGCGCCGCCTACTTGGTCACCCGTTCGGCTGCGCGACTCCCAGGCCCATTCCCCGCCTGCGCTGGTGCCGGGCTCTCACCTTACCCCGGCTCTCTGAACCCCGCTCTGGAAGGTACTCTTCCTGTTCAACGTCATTGGGTATTCGATTGGCGGGCACTATAGCACCATTGCCTCCGGACGTCAAGAGGGCCGCCGGCAATTCCACACCTGCTCGCTCATCATCACGCCCGCGTGGTCACCCCGTCGCCCGCTTGTCATCCCGAGTTCCAACTCTGTCATCCCGAGCGAAGCGAGGGATCTGCTGGCGGAAGCCCTCGACTCAAGTCGGGGCTGCTGGGCCTTCGGCCGGGCGTCCGGGTTTCGCAGCAGAGCTGCGAACGTGGTCACGGCTCCGCCGTGACCGTCCAGCGCGGACGCCGGATGGGCTGAACGCGCGCATTGACCTCTACTCATCGCGGCCTCTCCCAGACGCCCCTTCCCTCTCAGGGAAGGGGGAGGGGGTTAGGTTAGCGTAGGTACTTGCGCGCCTGGGGGCACGCGCCACCCCAGAGGGCGGACAGGGTCGTCCGCCCCTACGCCTCAAGGAGACGTCTCACTCGTCACGGGTCACGCATCACGCCCCCATGAGGCCCAGCTTGACGTCACCCCCGACCTCCCTATACTGCCCCTTCTAGGCCTAGTGAATCGGGGGCCGACGGCTAGGAGCGCCTTGCCCGCCGGTGGCCCCACCATCTGGGAGGCAACACAATGCTGGCTCGCGTCACTCGCATCCAAGGGAACCCTAGCCAGTTGGAAGAGACAGTCTCAATCTTTCAGGAGAGCTATGACTCCGTGCAGGGGTTACCCGGCTTCGAGGGTGCCTATCTCCTGGTCGAGCGGGATAAGGGCGTGATCCTCACCCTGACCTTCTGGAACAGCGAGGTGGACCTCCAGGGCTCAGCCACTACCGCCGAGCAGATCCTCAGTCGCGCCGGCGAAAGGGCGGGCCTGGCGGGCCCGCCCCAGATAGAGACGTTTGAGGTGTTGGGCGAGGTCTAGCCTCCGACGGGGCAGCTCCGCGCTGTTCTCGAGTCCAGACCCAGCCCTAGAGCTACCGCGGGGATTGCCGTAGCGCCCGGAAGAGCAGGTAAGCGCCCACGACTACGAGGGCCAGTGGCCACAGAAAGCCGATCAACTGGACGGCGGCGGCCAAGATCAGGAAGCCCATGATCCCCAACACCGCCGCCGGAATCAGGGCCCAGGTCATGCGCCCTTCCGGGTTGGGCACCAGGTACACCACCAGGAACGTCAAGGCCAGGCCGAGGAAGAACACACCGCCCACCCCCAGCTCGGACTCCGACTCCAGCCCGGTGACGAGCGCGAGCGTGATCATCACGCCGCAGGGAATGATGGCCCACCAGGCCTGCCGGTTCCGGAGGTACACCAGCAGGAAGCCCACGCCCAGGCTCCCCAGGAACAGGCCCGCAGCTACCCCGCCCGGCTCCTCGGGAGCCAGCGCGCCGTAGCCGATGAGCAGCCCGATCCCCACCAGAGCCATGCCGGGTATGGACGCCCACCACCATTCCCGGTCGGTCGCGAAGGCCCACAGGAAACCTAGCCCGCCCAGGAGGAACACGGCCGCAAGGGCGACCTCCCACCCACCAGGCAGGGCACCCAGGCTCTCGAGTAACAGTAGCACGCCCAAGAGCACGAGGAATATGCCGATGATTGCTGCCGAGTTTACCCTTCTCACCCTGCCCTCCTGAAGCGCTGGCTCAGCCGGCCAAGATTACGCCACAACTCCCCCCAGTTCAAGGGCTCCGTGCCCTTCAGAGGCCATCCGGACCGCATTGGCCGCTGGTCACGGACCGCACTCCGTCGTAACATCCGGGCTAGTACTCCAGCACTGCCGGAGGTTCTTCGAAATGGACCAGTCCCCCCTGAAAGCAGGCCCCTTCTCCGTCGAGGTGGATGTCGCCCACCGGTCCCTGCGCCTGAGCGCCCCCGGCTGGTCAGGGCTCTCCCTCGACGGCCTGGCCCCGAGCCTGGTCGTGGACGGGGCACAGCTGGAGCCCACCGATCTGGCCGTCTCCCCCGGCCCACTGCTTCGCTGGCGCCTCGGCCCAGGCGGGTGGGAACTCGAACAGCGCCTTCTGGCCTGCCCGCAGGGGCTGCGGATCGAAAGCCGTCTGCGCAACTTGCAGAAGCAGGAGCGAACCCTCAACCGCGTAACGATCCTGCGTGCTCAGGAGGCGCGCCTGGGCGAGGACACCCCCAATGCCCGGATCCTGATCGAGGGTGGGTACCGGGCACACGTCTCCACGGTCACCGAGAGCCTGGGGCTTGGCGCCCAGGCGGAAGGGGAGGCCGGCTTCCAGCCCGGACAGGAAGCCGCTGCGGCCGCGCATCCGGCCGTCTCCTCGCAGATGTTCACCGTGGCCTACGGGCCAAGCGATCGCCAGGCCTTCCTGATCGGGTTCGACAGCTTCCGGCGCTGGCTAGGACAGGTCACCTACACCCTGAGCGATGCCAAGCTGGGCCTGGACGTCGGATTCGACGGTGGCGACCTGCTGGTGCTGCCCGAAGAGGAACTGGCCCTGGAGAGCGTGATCCTGGCGGTTGGTCCTGATCCCTGGGCGCTCCTGGAGGCGTTCGTGGATGAGGTCGCCGAACGCCACGGGATCACCACTCTGGACCAGCCCCCGGTGACCTGGTGCTCGTGGTATCCCTACCGCCTGGGAGTGACCGAAGACCGGGCCCTGGCCACCGCCGATGCCGCCCAACGGCTACTGCCCCTGGGGCTCAGGACCCTCCTGCTGGACCTAGGCTGGCAACAGGACTACCTGCCCAGCTCCGTCCAGGAGAACGACCAGTTCCCGCACGGGCTGGCCTGGCTCTCCCAGCGCCTGGAGGAGCGGGGGCTCAGGCTAGGATGCTGGCTGGCGCCCTACACGGTGAGCGAGTTCGACCCTGTCTATCACCATCACCCCGAATGGCTACTGAGTGATGGCGAGGGCCGGCCCAAGTCCCTGGGCACCTGGTTCTGGACCCCGCACGGCAACACCTACGCCCTCGACCTGACCCACCCTGGCGCCCAGGACTACCTCAAGCACCGGGTGGAATCCCTGGCTGCCCGCGGTGTGCGCTACCTGAAGAACGACTTCATGGGAGCTGCCTCCAGCCCTCAGGCTCGTGGCCGCCACAACCCCCGGATGGTTGCCGGCGGTGGCATCGAAGCATCCCGCATCGGCTCCCAGATCATCACCGGTGCCATGTACGAGGCCGACCCTGACGCCCTGGTCCTCACCGGCAACCCCCACGAGCCGGCCGCGCTGGGCTACTTCAACCTGCTCTACACCTGCATGGATACCGGCAACACCGGCTTCGTGGGCTGGAGGCACCTGCGTGACGTCTACACCACCACGGCCATTCACACGGTCAAGAACCGCCGCTGGGGCATCATCCAGCCCTCCTGTCTGGTAGTGGGACTGCCGGGAACGCTGGAAGAGGCTCAGTTGCGGGCCACGGCCACCTTCCTCTCCGGCGGTCAGGTGGACATCGGCGACGACCTCACGACACTGCCCGAGGAGCGCTGGCAGGTGCTCACCGCTACCTTGCCGCCCCTGGGGGCCTCGGCCCGGCCCGTGGACCTGTTCGAGCCCGTGGAGGTGGTCTCGGTGGACTACGAAGGGCTCTCCAGCGGCCGCAAGAGCGACACCGAGACGACACGCCCCAAAGTGGGGCCGCGGGTGTGGCACCTGCCCGTGGAGCACGAGGGCGAGCGCTGGCACCTGGTCGCCCTCTTCGAGTACGACCCGCCCGAGCGTGATCGCCGCGGCGCCCAGGACCTGATCACCTGGTTCCGAGTGCCCATGCAGCGGCTGGGGCTGGACCCCAACGGACGCTACTGGGCCTACGAGTTCTGGGGAGGCCAGTTCCTGGGTCACCTGCCCCGCCTGCGCCTGCCCGCCGCCTACACCCACCCTGGGGACACCGCCGCCCTCCTCCTGCCCGGTGACCCCGGACTGCTGGAGGTAGCCTTCTTCGGCCCGGCGGTGAAGCTGCTGGTGCTGCGGGAAGCGCGCGAGCACCCCTGGCCCGTGGGCACCACCTTCCACCAGAGCGGCGGGGCCGAGCTGAGCGGGGTCACCTGGGACGAGCAGTCGCGGACCCTCTCCGGCCGGCTGATGCGCCCCGCCGGCCAGCACGGCGCCATCACCCTGGCCGGGGCGCTGCCGGGCGATCCCGCCGTCACCGTGGAAGGGCATCCTGTCCCGTGGCGACGAACGGCCAACGGGGGGCTGACGTTCGACCTGATCACCGAGGGCGAGAGCACCGCCTGGGAGGTGCGCTGGTAGCGCGGCCGCTTGACCCCGCGCCGGCCCCGCGAAGACAATGAGGCACTTCCGGCCGCGGTTGCCTCGGCGAGGGCGCCTGCGCCACGCCCGGGGGAGAGGACGAGATCCACCCGTCCGCGCGCCGGGTGGCTGCCCGGCTATAGACCTTGGTAGAGCCCGAGTATCACCCGAGGAGGGCAAGTGGACATCTACGCTGAACTGGGTGTGACTCCCGTAATCAACGCCGCCGGCACCCTCACCAACCTGGGCGGCTCCCTCATGCCCCCGGAGGTGCTGGAGGCCATGACCTCCGCTGCCCGCTCCTTTGTGGATATGGAGCAGCTGCACCGGGCGGCCGGGGCCCGCATCGCCGAGCTGATCGGGGCGGAGGCTGCCGTCATCTGCGACGGCGCCGCTGCCGGCATCCTGCTCATGGCCGCCGCCTGCATGACCGGCACCGACCGAGCCCTCATCGGCCAACTGCCTGATACCACCGGCATGAAGAACCGCTTCGTGGTCCAAGCGGCTCACCGCAACCCCTTCGAACGGGCGGTGCTCCTGGCCGGCGGTGACTTCCTCCAGATAGATGCTGACGCGGAGCAGCTGCGGGTGGCCGTCCGCCAGCCGGACGTGGCCGGGGTCTTCTTCACCCATGCCTGGTTCTGCATGGGGCCGGTCCTGGAGCTGCCCCGAGTGGCTGAGATCGCCCACGAAGCCGGGGTACCCGTGATAGTGGACGCCGCCGCCGAGGTCCCGCCACCGGCCAACCTCACCCGGTTCCTGCAGGAGGGCGCCGACCTCGTCTCCTTCAGCGGGGGCAAGGCCATCCGGGGCCCTCAGGCCAGCGGGTTCATCCTGGGGCGCGCCGATCTGGTGGAAGCCTGCCGGCTCAACAACACCCCCAACATGGGCGTGGGCCGGCCCATGAAGGTGGGGAAGGAAGAGATCGCCGGGCTGGTGAAGGCGGTGGAGCTATACCTGCAGCGAGACCACGCCGCCGACGGTGCCCTCTGGGAGCGCCGTGTCCAGCTCCTCATTGACGCCGTGTCGGACTTGCCCACGGTGCGCGCCTGGACCCAGCTGCCCTTTGGCGTCGGCCAGCAGATCCCTCACGCTGCCATCACCTGGGACGTGAAAGCCCTGGGTATTGACCATCAGGAGGTGGTACGCCGCCTGCGCCAGGGCGACCCTCCCATCGCCGTGCAGTACGTCAGCCCCGAAAGCTACACCTGGAGCACCTTCACCGGCCCCGAGCTGCGGGTGCATCCTCACACCTTGGAGCAAGGCGAGACCGAGATCGTCGCCCGTCGCCTTAGGGAGGTGCTCGGGGGCTGAGAGGGCCCAAGGCGTAGGGCAGGTCAACTCACGCAAAGACGCCAAGTCGCAAAGGGCAAGGACCCCAGTGACTTGGCGTCTTTGCGTCTTTGCGTGAGGCACCCGCCCACGCACGCCCTTGCCGGGGCACGCCCGGCACCCCCGCATGTCATTCCGAGCGAAGCGAGGAATCTCTGGCTGTCGGAAGGGGTAGATCCCTCGCTTCGCTCGGGATGACAGAAGTGGGAGCGGGATGACAAGAGAGGACCGTCAGATGACAAGAGGGGGGCGCCGGCCCTGACAGGGTGTCACGGGTCACGCGTCACTCGTCACCGCCGGTACATGGTTGACACGTGTACTCACATACTGATATAGTCATCATATGACTTGCTCCACAGACCCAACCCAGCCGGGCGACATCCTGGTCGCCGATTACGGGCCCATACGGCCCCGGAAGTCGTACGAGGAAGTAGCGGCGCGGCTTGAGAGCCAGATCCTCGCCGGACGCCTCGCCCCGGGCACCCGGCTGCCCTCCATGGCAGAGTTGGCCAAGCAGTTCGGGGTGAGCGTCCCCGTGGTGCGCGAGGCCCTCATGGCCCTTCAAGCCAGGGGGCTCCTGGAGGTCAGGCACGGCAGCGGCACCTACGTCAGCGAAGGGCCGGCGGCCATGCTTTCCTTGCCCCTGGAGATCGTGGTGCCCCTCACTTCCCGCCACCTAGTGTCCCTGTTCGACATACGCATACCGCTCGAGGTTCGCTCAGCGCAGATGGCAGCCGTCCATCGAACCGACGAAGACCTGGAGTCACTCCAGCAGGCCGTCGAAGCCAACCGGGCGTATCGAGATCAGGGAGAGTGGAAGGAGTTCTTCGACAGCGACACCCAGTTCCACTTGGCCATCGCTGCCGCCACCCAGAACCCATTCCTCCCCGTCATGCTCGAACCTCTTCTCGGCCTCATCATGACTGCGCGCGAGTCCTACTACGAGAAGGGGCTCATGGGGAGGCTGCTTCCCCGAGACGTCGCCGAAGTGCAGCACAACAGGATCATCGCGGCCATTGTCTCCCAAGAACCGGAGGAGGCAGGCCGGGCCATGGAAGAGCATCTCTCCACGTTCATCCGGAACGTGGAGGCTCACGAGAGATCGCGGCGGTCGCGCCCGGGGGATCCCAGTCTCTGAGTTGACCCCGTCGGGTTGCGGCAGGCCCCAATGCGCGCAACGTGGAGGTGCAGGATGATCACAGTTCGTCCGTCGGAGCTGCTGTGTGCCGTGTGTTGGGCCGGAGGGTGCAGCTCACCGCCCGCGGGGGCAGAGCGTGTCCAGGAGATCATTGCCGCCACTAAGGCCGACATGTGGGGCAAGGTCAAGGTGGATCTGGACATGTCGCCCTACCTGGCACACTACTACGACGTGTATGCCGGTCGGGGAGCGCACGAGCTCCCTCCCTCCTTCGAGGCTTGGCAGTCCGACTACGCCACCCGGATGCGCGACCTAAGCGCCCTGCGGAAGCTCGGGCTACAGCCCGGTGACGTCCGCATCGCCTTCGACCTGGTGCGCCTGCTGCTCCGCAACGTCACCAGTCTGGAGGGCATCTGTCGGTTCGCGGAGCCGGCCGGTCCCGGCTGGGAAGAGTGTCCCTATGCCCGCTCCGGCGTTTTCGAGAGAATGCGCGAGGGCCGGGTCGGCCTCGGGGGCGACCCTCCGAACAACCCCATGTACATCTTCCTCACGCCCCGCTCAGATGAGGAGACCGCTGCAGCCAAGGCGGCTTCGGTGGCCGCCATCGAAAAGGCTGAGCGGCTCTTCATTCGGCCCGCCCACCTCATGTGCATCGCCTGCTACTACGGGGGCGGTGGCGACGAGCCACTCTCCGAAGACAACCTCTACGAGCTGCGCCTGCGCATGGAGGAGAACCCGGACATCCCCGTCACCCTCACCGAAGGGTGTTGCATGGTGTGCGACTCGTGTCACGCCTACGATCCCGAGCGCAACATCTGCTTCCATGCTCACGTCCGCACTCCCCTGCGAGACCTCATGGTGCTGCGCAAGCTCGGCCTGCGTCCCGGCTCCACCCTGCCCGCCCGAGAGATGTACCGGCTGCTATTCGAGCGCATCCCCACCGCCCCCGAGATCTGCGGCTGGGGCGACATGGAAAACGTGACCGCAGAGTGGCTGTGTTGTGGCGGCGCCACCAGCGGCAACTACGAGCGGGCCATCGAGCGGGGGTTCATGGTAGCAGAAGTCGAAGAGTAAGGTTCGCGGTACGCCTCGGCAGCTCAGTCCCACCGGTGTTACCCGGTCGGCGCCTTAGTGCCGGCCCCAAGGCCTAATAGGGAGGCTCCAGATGAGAAACGCGACGATGAACCGCCGTCTGTTTCTGAAGGTTTCGGGCCTGGCCGCATCAGCCGCCTTAGCCGCAGCCTGCGCGGCCACGCCCAGCGAGCCTGCGCAAGTGGAGGTCCAGGCCACCGACACCCCTGCCCCCGAGTCTGCCCCTACCACGGCTCCTGAGCCTGCTACCGCTCCGGCCAGCGTCTCCAAGTATCGGGAGGCGCCCATGCTGGCTGAGAAGGTAGCAGCCGGCGAGCTGCCCCCGGTCGAGGAGCGTCTGCCCAAGGAACCCCTGGTTCAGCCGGTGGTAGAGGAGATCGGGGAATACGGTGGGACCTGGCACCGGGCTGCGGTCAGCGTGAGTGACACCTCGCTCTTCTACCGCCTCTATCCGGACGCCCTCATCTACTTCAGCATTGACGGCAACACCCTCGAGCCCGCCGTCGCCAAATCGTGGGAGGCCTCGCCGGACGGCCGGGAGTACACCTTCCACCTGCGCGAGGGCATGAAGTGGTCCGATGGGGCGCCGTACACGGCCGACGATATCATGTTCTGGTGGGAGGACGTGGTCGGCAACGAGGAGCTCTCTCCCATCAAGCCAGCCTGGATGCGGGTGGCAGGCGAGTACGGTACAGTCGAGAAGATAGACGACTACACCGTCAAGTTCAGCTTCCCCCAGCCCTACGGCACTTTCCTAGAGTGGTTAGCCACCGTTCAGTTCCACGGTGTTCCCAAGCACTACATGCAGCAGTTCCACATCAAGTACCGTGATCAAGCCGAGTTGGAGAAGGAGACCGCCGACGCCAGCTTCGATCACTGGTATCAGCTCTTCGGCAACCGCAACAACCCGTACAACAACCCCGACCGGCCGGTCCTCGGCGCGTGGCAGTTCGTCACCCAGCCCGACCAGAACCCCCTCGTGGCCGAGCGCAACCCCTACTACTACCGGGTGGACCCGGAAGGCAACCAGCTGCCCTACATTGACCGGGTGCAGTTCGACCTGGTGACCAACGTCGAAGTGCTCAACTTCATGGCCATCGCCGGCGAGCTGGACTGCCAGTCGCGTCAGATCAACCTGGTCAACTATCCACTCTTCGTCGAGGGTCAGGAACAGGGAGACTACCGCATCATCGAGTGGCCCGGGGACGGCGGCTCAGATGCCGGCATAATCATCAACATGAACTCCGGCCAGCAGGAAGGCGCATCCGAGCACCAGAAGGTCGTTGGCGACCTCCTGCGGACACTCGAGTTGCGCCAGGCCCTCTCCATCGCCATAGACCGCGACGAGATCTGGAACTCGGCCTTCCTGGGCTTCGGCGAGCCCCGCCAGATGGCCCCCATGCAGTGGTCGCCCTACTACGAGGAGGGAATGGAGACCCCCTTCATCGAGTTCGACCCGGAGCGGGCCAGTCAGATGCTGGACGACCTGGGCCTCGATCAACGAGACAGCGATGGCTTCCGGCTGGGGCCCGATGGCCAGCCGGTTGACCTGACCATCGCGGCCGTGGATCTGTTTGGCCCTTGGGTGGACACCGCCCAACTGGTCAACAACCACTGGAACGCCGTCGGCCTGA
>JBMNTK010000017.1:0-28327 GCA_050945695.1 Anaerolineae bacterium
GGCCCCGTCCCAGGGCACCGCCGGTAGCCAGGGCCCGTACGCTCTGAACCACCTGGTAGGAAGCACCGGTGGGGTCGCTCCAGGGGTCGAGCCAGGTGTTGAAGCGCGGGCGAGCGTAGGGCACCAAGAGGTAGGCGGCGGCGCCGGCGGCTACCAGGACGGCCGCGCCCAGGGCAAGCCTCTTCCAGTGGCCGGTACCGGCGTACAACATCAAGGCTCCCACGCCGGCTACCACGAAAGCGGCCCCGAGGTCTCCCTGGACGGCCAGCGCGGCCAGGCTGGCTCCGATGGCAGCCAGTGACCAGGGGTTGCGTCGGCTCGGTGCCTGCCCGGCCAGCGAGAGGGCGAGCAGGAGTGTCAGCGAGAGCTTGAGCAGCTCCGAGGGCTCGAAGTAATAGGGGCCCACGGGCAACCACTGCTTCTGGGGGCCGCCGGACGGGCTCACCCCGATGAAGAGAGTGAGGACCACGAGCCCGAGGGCTACGACGAACAGGGGCGGTGCCAGCCGGCGGAGCCGGTCCTGACTGCTCGCCCAGAGGACGACGGCGCAGTAGGCACCCAGGGAGACGAAGGACCAGAAGCACTGCAACTGGGCGAAGGACCGTGCCGTGACCGAGAGTATGAGTAGCCCGATCAGGTTGAGGGCCACGGCCGTCGGCAGCAACCGGAGGCGACTGACCGGCACCCATCGGGGCAGAATCACGCCGATCAGGGTGGCGGCCAGGGGCACTAGGGCGAGCATCAGGGCTAACGCGGGGGAGACCGCTTGACTCTGGGCCAGGTAGATGCTGGCGACCAGGGCAACGGCGGTCTCCATCCCGAGAGGGACCAGTAATCGCAGGCGGGCCGGATTTCCTGGGCCCGAGGCCACCACCGCCCGGGGCTTACGGTAGATAGCGGCCAAGGATCAGTTCTAACCGCTTCCGAGTATCGTCGGGCACCACCTTGGGGTCGGTCATGATTGCGTTCTGGAGGGCGTCGCGGCAGGCGCGCTCGCACTCCAAGGGGAACTTGCCGGCCAGAATGAGGATGGCCTGACGGGCGATGCCGATGTTGGCCTGCAGATTGGCGATCACCGTTTCGACGGTGACTGGCTCCTCGGTCTCGTGCCAGACGTCGTAGTCGGTGACGTGAGCCATGCAGGCATAGCACAGCCCCGCCTCGCGGGCGAGCTGGGCCTCTGGGGAGGCGGTCATGCCGATGATGTCGGCGCCCCAGGAGCGAAAGACGTTGGACTCGGCCTTGGTGCTGAAGCGAGGGCCCTCGATGACGATGAAGGTAGCGCCCTCGTGTACGGTAGCACCGGGCACCTGGCGAATGGCATCAGCCAGAAGCCGGCTGAGGTGCGGGCAGAAGGGATCGGCGAAGCCGATGTGGGCCACGATGCCGTTGCCGAAGAAGGTGTTGGGGCCACGGAGGCGAGTGAAGTCTATCAGTTGGTCGGGGACCACCACGTCGCGAGGGCGAAGCTCCTCGCGCAGGCTGCCGCAGGCATTGACCGACACCACGTGGGTGACCCCCAGCGACTTGAGGGCCCAGATGTTGGCCCGGGCGTTGAGCTCGGTGGGGCTGATGCGATGGCCTCGGCCGTGCCGAGGGAGGAAGGCTATCGAGGTGTTGCCCAGTCTGCCCACGGTTATGCTATCGGACGGGGCTCCGAACGGGGTATCCACGGAGACTTCGACGACGTCGGTCAGCCCCTCGATGTCGTAGAGGCCGCTGCCACCGATGATGCCTAACTGCGCTTCGGGCATGGTGTGCTCCAGTATGGGCCACCCGGCGATGGGCGGCGTCTGCTGTGTTGGTGGTCAAGCAGGAGGCCTGACCCATCCATAGGACGGCCGCCGGGCGGTTGCGCCGGGATGCGCAATCGAGCGGCGGCCACACAGTATGGATTCTAGGTCAGGGGACAAGAGGTGGTCAAACGGAGGTGGGGGAAGGCAGGCCCTCACCCCCAGCCAGCGCCATCTGGCCATGCCAAATGGCGGTCTCTCCCACACCTGGGAGAGGGGAGTTGGCGCTCCCCCCTTCCCGCGTCGGGAAGGGGGGCTGGGGGGTGGGCTGGCTCCTCTGAGAGGGGAGTCTGCCGCCTGCCGGAGGGCGCGCCGGCTATCCCACCTCGATGCGCACGTTGCCAGCTCCGGTCCCGGCCGTGACTTCTACCCTGTCGCTGGCGGCCTCGTAGTCGGGTGACTGGTAGGTGTGACGGTCCAGCTGGCGGAACTGGGCCGGTACCTCCACCTTGCCCAGTCCGGTGCTGGCGCGCACCCGGGTCGGGAGCCCGCTGGGGAGGTGCACTGCCACGGTGCCGGCGCCGCTCTGCGCCGTGACGCGGTTGCTGCCCCTGAGGCCACCGCCGACCGCGATGGTGACGCTGCCCGCCCCCGTCTTGGCGGTCGTGCTCAGGCCGCTGGCCTCTTGAGGCAGCGTTACCTCTATGTTGCCCCCACCGGTGTTGGCGACCACGCGTGTGAGGGACATGCCGGCCAGGTCCAGGCTGAGGTTGCCCCCGTTGCTGCGGACCGTGATGTCGGCCGGGACCGACCGGTTCAGCTCTATCCGCCAGTCCGCTGCCCCGTTGCAGGCTGCCCAGGGCAGGCGAAACCACGGCTGCGGAGCCTGACCCGCCCTCAGCTTCAGGGTGGTCTCGCCGTCGCTGGAGGCGACGGTCTGCGTCGGTGCCCCTTGGCGCTCGGTGTACTCCAGCTCCCCGCGGGCAAGCACCGCCTCATCGGCACCGAGGCTACGAAGGATCAGGTTGCCGTCGCCCACGTGGATCTCGAACTTGGCCGCGGTGGCGCCGTCCAACGGCACCATCAGGCTATCGGTAAGCAGTTGATTGGCCATGTTGGCCCCTCCTTCACATCCCAATCGAGGTTCTATCGGCTGCTGATGGTCACGTTGCCGGCACCGGTGCTGACGGTCAGCTCGAGCACACTGGCCGCCCCGTCGTAGCCGACGGACTGGTAGGTGCCGTTGCCTGTGCTGGTGAAGCGCGAGTCCACCTCTACCTTGCCCAGCCCCGTGCTGGCGTGGATGCGGGCCACGACGTTGGCTGGGATGCTCACGCCCACGTTGCCGGCGCCGGTCTCGGCGGTGACGCTGAGCCCGCCGGCGTCCTCAGGCAAGGTGATCTCGATGTCGCCGCCACCGGTACCGGCTACCAGCCGGGTGACGGTCAGGCTGGCAAGGTCGAGCTGGAGGTGGCCGCCGTTGCTCAGGGCGGTGATGTCGTATGACACGTCGGGGTTGAGGTGGAGGCTCCACTCGGTTAGGCCGTTGCATCCCGCCCAGGGCAACCGCGGTCCCTGCCGGCGAGCTTGCGCTGCCTCCAGGGTGAAGGTGGTCTCCTCCAAGAGGGAACTGACGCTCCAGGTGGGTGCGCCTTGGTCCTCCTGATACTGGAGCGTGCCACCCACCAGCAGGGGCTCGCCACCGTTCAGCCCGTCAACGGTCAGGTGGCCGTCGCCGGCGTTGACTTCGAGCTTGGCGCAGGTGGCGTTGCCCAGCGGCTCGGCCAGGTCCTCAGTGAGGGTCCGTTTCCCACGCCCGCAGGCGGCCAGGCCGACCAGGCAACCACACAGTACGACAGCGATAGCTAGCTTCCTCACGGTTCACTCCTCACTTGTCCATCCGGGGACTGGGTGGTGGGGCCGCCACAGGTGACCGAGATGAGCCGCAGGTTGAGGTCGCGGATACGCTCCAGCAGCCCGTGCAGGGCGGCCTGATCGGGGAGGGTCCCCGACATCAGGGTGTCGCCCCCCTCTAGGTGCGTGAGCGTTAGGCCGGCGAACCAGTCAGCCCAACTTGGGTCTAGATGGCCCCTAGTTCTGATCTCGACAGACTCCGGCAAGGCAGTCCTCCTCATGCGAGCCTGACAGCAGTCTAAAGGGGCCGTGAGGGGTGCCACATCGGCCAGATGGCGTATTTTGGGGGTTACCGAGGGGGTTAGTGGGGCTAGGGGATAATGCCCAGCTCACGAGCCTGGGCGACGGCCTCCGTGCGGTTGTTCACGCCCAGCTTGCCGTAGATGCTGGCGGCGTGAGCCTTGACCGTCCCACGAGCGATGAAGAGCTGGCGGCCAATCTGCTCGTTGGTTCGGCCCAGGGCCATGAGGTGGAGCACCTCCAGCTCGCGCTGGCTCAGGGGTTCCACCAACCCGCCATCGGAGGCGTTCGGGCTTGGGGCCGGCTCGGCATCGAACTGGGTCAGGAGCCAGGCGGCATAGTCCGGCAGGGAGCTGGGACCCGCCTGGGCCAGCCACTGGGCCAGCAGTGCCTGCATGGGCGGACCCTCGCTCAGGAAGGCCAGCACGTAGCCGCCGAGGCTGGACAGGCGAAGCGCTTTCTCGAGGTCCGCCAGAGCCAGGGCGGCCTGGGCCTGTCCCTGCGCGCCGGTAAGCCGGGCCAGTGCGCGCAACAGGAGGCACTCCACCTCTACGTCCACGTACCCGGCGGCGTGGGCCCGGTGGGTCAGGGGCTCCAGGCAGGCCAGGGCCTCCTCGCCCCGCCCGTGGGCGATGGCCACTCGCGCCAGGGCGAGGGAGGCGACTGCTGTCCACCCATCCGTGAGAGGACCCTTGCCGGCCGACCGCGTCAGCTCCCCTCTCCAGGCAGTCAGTAGTGCCCGGCATTCCTCTTCCAGCCCATCCCCGGAGCGAGGCCTGGTGCCGGCGGCCCGGAACGCCAGCCATACCCGGATGAGCTCGGATTCCACGCTGTACTCGATCCAGCGGGTCAGTACGCCCCTGCGCCTGATCTTGTCGGCCTCTCCGATGGCGGCCCGGGCGCCCTGAAGGTCGCCGTGCGCAAGCAGGATGCGGCTCTGGCACAGACGGACCATGGCCAGGTAGTTGGGGTTGGCCCAGAGGCGGGCGTGGGCCAGTGCGTCCTCCGTCGTGCGCCAGGCGGCATCTAGCTGGTTCTGCTCGTAGAGCACGACGGCGAGGTGGGCCTCAGTGCGGGCCAGGAAGCCCAGATACCGGGCGCCGCTCGGTCCTACTACCTCGAGGGCTTCCTCAAGTAGGGCCCGAGCCTGGTGGAGCAGGCCCTGGTCCCGCCGTACCCGCGCTAGATCGGTCAGCCCGGTCACCAGCATCCAGAGGTTGCCCATCGCCCGCCCGAGTCGGAGCACCTCCTCGAAGACGGTGACAGCCTCGGCCAGGTGGCCCTGCATGTGGAGGGCGAAGCCGAGCGCCCAGGCGGCTGAGGCTCGGTTCCAGAGGTCCTCAGGGGGCAGTAGCTCCCTGGCGCGGTGAGCCAGCTGGATGGCCTCGGCAGTCTGGCCGCTGGTCACGATGCAGAAAGCGCGCACGGCCGCCACCGCGCCCGCCATCGCTCGCGCCTCGCCTGGGTCCCGGGGCGTGAGCGCGGTCCTGCCCGAGATCGCTTCCGGGCTGGTCTCGGGGTCCAGGGCCGACTCTGCCAGTGACAGCAGCTCGGTGGCCTCTGCCGGTCGGCCGGCCAACCGAAGGGCATAGGCTTGATGGATGCAGAGCCAGGGGCGCTCCCGGCGCACCTGAGCCGGCAGAGCCTCGACCCAGCCCATCAGGGCATTCAGCTGCCCTTCGGCCAGGAGGCGGGCGGTGTTTGCCTCCACCAGGCGGGCGGCCAGGTCGTACTCCCCGGCTGCCAGCGCGTGGTCAACCGCCTCCACCAGGCTGCCCTGGTCTCGCAGCCAGGCAGCGGCCCGCAGGTGTAGCCGTTGGGCCAGGCCCGGATGGAGGTGATCCAGGCGGGCGCGGAGCAGATCGGCGAACAGGTGATGATAGCGGAACCAGATTCGCTCATCGTCCAGCGGCACCAGGAAGAGGTTGGCCCGCTCTAGGTAAGCCAGGATAGCCGATGCGCTGTCCGGGGAAGGGGGCTCGTCATCGGCCATGAGAGCATCGCACAAGGGTGCAGTCAGCCGCTCCAGGATGGACGTGCGGAGAAGGAAGTCCTGGATGCCCGGTGGCTGGCCGGCCAGTACCTCTTCCATCAGGTAGTCCAAGATGAAGCGGTTTGTGCCCGAGAACCTCTCGATGAACCCGGGCACGTCGGTGCGACCGCGCATAG
The DNA here is from genome assembly GCA_050945695.1 of Anaerolineae bacterium. GTDB lineage: Bacteria > Chloroflexota > Anaerolineae > DRVO01 > DRVO01 > Ch71. The sequence continues at coordinate 6,057 of JBMNTK010000017.1, forward strand.
AGAGCGCCGCCATCTGCAGGCCGGCGATCCAGCCTTCCGTGCGCTCGTCCAGCGCCGCCACCGCTTGCGGGCCCAGCTGACAGCCCATCACCTCATCCAGGAACTGCCGAGCCTCGGCCTCAGTGAAGGCCAGATCGGCGGCTCGCAGCTCTACCACCTGGCCCCGAGCCCGTAGGCGGGCCAAGGGCAGCGGCGGTTCGGAGCGGGTGGCGATGACCAGGTGGCAGGTCTGGGGGCAGTGCTCCAGCAGGAAGGCCACGCTCTCGTGGATGGCTGGGCTGGCCGCGAACTGGTAGTTGTCCAGGACCAGGACGGTCTCCCCGCCGGCGCCGTCCAGGTCGTTTACCAGGCTGGTTAGGATCACCTCTGGTGAGACATATTGCGCGGACGCCAGCAAGCGCGCCGCCTCGGTGCCGATCGCCCGGTCGGCCTCCTGCAAGGCAGCCACCAGGTAGCTGAGGAAGCGGCCGTCACGGTTGTCGTGGCTGTCGAGGGTGAGCCAGGCCACGCGCCTATCCTGGTCGGCGATACACGCGGCCACCAGGGTGGTCTTGCCAGAGCCGGCGGGGGCAGTCACCAGAGTGAGCGGGCCGCGCAGCCCCCTGGCGACCTGCTCGCTCAGCCGCGGGCGGGCAATCAGGCCTGGCCGGGTGAGGGGCGGGCGCAGCTTAGTGCGGATGAGGGGGTCAGCCTGGGCCATGGGACGCCTCTGGCCCGGGAGGCTGGCAGCGGCAGGGGAAGCACGGCGGTGGTGGGCCGCACTCGGCTCTTGTGTCAGGGATGGTCCCATGCGGGCGAAAGCGGCAAGGCGAAGCGGTGGCCAGGGGCTCCACGGCCATGTGCCTCCAGGGCAGACGCGTTCCGGTCAAGGGCGTCGGCCATGCTCATCTTAGCGCCGCCGCTCCAGAGCGTCGAGGGCGGCCCGGGCAGGTTGGGGGAGCGCTCACTAGGGCGAGGTGTCTGGCACCGCTTGGAGCTATCCTGTAAGATGACAGGTGAGATCACGTGGAGGGTGGGCCTTTCTGTGAGCCAAGAGAGACGGCGAAGCGCCGATGGGCGTCCGCCGCGGTTGGTGAACCCGAGTGAGGAGGAGTTCGCTCGACTGCTGGACTACTACCGGATCGAGTGGCAATACGAGCCTCGCAGTTTCCCCTTGCGGTGGGACTCAGAGGGCAATGTCATCGAGGCGTTCGCCCCCGATTTCTACCTGCCCGAGCAGGACCTCTACATCGAGCTCACCACCATGCGCCAGAGCCTCGTCAACCGCAAGAACCGCAAGCTCCGCCGCCTGAAAGAGCTCTATCCCGAGATCAACATAAAGCTTCTCTACCGGGGCGACTACCAGGCCCTGCTAGAGAAGTACGGCATCGAGCAAGAGTCTGAGCAGGCGTAGCGGAGCCCGTGAATGAGACCCTCTGTGCTGGAAGAAGGTATCGCCGCCGTCGCGCTCACTGAGGATCAGATCGCGGACCGGGTCCGGGAGCTAGGTCAGGAGATTGCGAGGGACTACGAGGGCCTGGAACCGGTCCTGGTGGGCGTCCTCAAGGGGATGTTCATCTTCATGGCCGATCTGGTGCGCGCCATCCCCATCCCCTTGGTGGTGGATTTCATGGCCATCTCGCGGTATGGGCCGACGGCCAAGACCAAGGGTGTGGTGCGGATAGTCAAGGACCTGGACGTGAGCATCACCGGGCGGCACGTGCTGTTCGTCGAGGACATCATAGACACCGGGATGACCCTCAACTACATCCTGAAGACGCTCTCCTCACGGCGCCCGGCCAGCCTGAAGGTCTGCGCACTGGTGGATGTGCCCAGGCGGCGCATCATTGACCTGCCGATCGCCTACCGGGGCTTCACGGTTGAGGATGGATTCCTGGTGGGGTATGGGCTGGACTACCGGGAGAAGTACCGCAATCTGCCCTACATGGCCCTGCTGGACGAGCGGCGGCCGGGCTAGTGGTGGCGGTGGACGGTGAAGCGCCAGACGGTCACCTCTTCCTGAGGAGAGATGCCGGCCTTGCGCATGGCAATACTGAGCTGCTCCTGAGGCGTATTCACCCCCTCTAGGTCCGGCAGGAGCAAGCCCCGTCGCCAACCGCACTGGACTATCACCCCGTACACCTTAGGGTCCAGGTCCTCTATGCCGAAGACCCTCTCCGGCGGGGAGAGGATATCCACTGAGATGTCGAGGTCGTCTAGTTCCTCGGGGCAGATCGGGGGGAACCGCGGGTCACGCGTGGCGGCGCTGATGGCGTTCTGGATGATTTCGTGGGCCAGGGTGGGGGCGGTGGGCTCGAAGGTGCCGATGCACCCTCGCAGGCCCCCATCCTGGTAGTGGATTGAGACAAAGGCCCCGGCACGCCCCGCCAACTCCCCGGAGAGCTCGGCCGGGGGTTGGATGACCTCGCCTCGCTCGACGTAGGCGCGAATGGCTGCCTCCGCCAGTCGGGCTGGTTCGCTAATCGCGGCCATGGCGCAGATTCCTCACTCCAAGGCTGGATCCTTCTCCCGGCGACGTCGTATCCGCGCCAGGGGGGCCAGCACGTCGGCCAACGTGGGTTGGCCGATCTCCTGTAGCTCGTATCGGACCCGCTCGATGGGGCGGTTGACCTCAAGGACGCGGCTCAGGTCAATGGGCGTCGCGGCAATGATGAGGTCGGCGGGAGTGTGCTCGATGGTCTCCTGCAGCTCGCGCATCTGGTGCGGGCCATACCCCATGGCGGGCAGGATGGGGCCCAGGTTGGGGTAGGCGCGATAGGTGTCGGCGATGGAACCCACGGCATACGGGCGAGGGTCCACCACTTCGGCGGCACCGAAACGGCGTGCCGCGACCACGCCGGCCCCGAAGGCCATACCGCCGTGCGTCACTGTCGGCCCGTCCTCGACCACCAGGACGCGCTTGCCCCGAATCGCGGCCGGGTTGTCCACCGCGATGGGGGAGGCGGCCTCGATGATCACAGCATCGGGATTGACGGCGATGATGTTGTCCCGCACGGCATCGGTGTCGCTCCGGGAGGCGCTGTCCACCTTGTTGATGACCACGCAGTCGGCCATGCGCAGGTTGGCCTCGCCGGGGTGGAAGCGGAGCTCGTGACCGGGCCGGAGCGGGTCCACCACCACGATGTGCAGGTCGGGCTGGTAGAAGGGCAGGTCGTTGTTTCCGCCGTCCCAGATAATGATGTCAGACTCAGCCTCAGCCTGCTCCAGGATAGCCCCGTAGTCCACGCCGGCATAGACGGTGTGGCCCCGCTCGATGTGGGGCTCGTACTCCTCGCGTTCCTCGATGGTGCAGGCGTGGAGGTCGAGGTCGTCCAGGTTGCCAAACCGCTGCACCCGCTGGCGGGTGAGGTCACCGTAGGGCATGGGGTGACGGATGACGGCGATGCGTCTGCCCCATGCCGCCAGGATATCGGAGACTCGTCTGGTGGTCTGGCTCTTTCCGGAACCGGTGCGCGCGGCACACACTGATACCACCGGCAGCGACGACTTGATGGCTGTGGACTTCATCCCCATGAGCCGGAAGTCCACCCCCGCTGCCAGGCACCGGCTGGCCAGGTGCATCACCTGCTCGTGGGAGACGTCGCTGTAGGCGAACACGGCCTCGTCTGCCCCGAGGTCACGGATGAGCTGCTCCAGCTCGCTCTCGGGGTAGATGGGAATGCCATTGGGGTAGCGGGAGCCGGCCAACTCTGGGGGCAGGGAGCGTCCGCTGATGTTGGGGATCTGGGTGGCTGTGAAGGCGACCACCCTAACACTGGGATCATCCCGGAAGGCAACGTTGAAGTTGTGGAAGTCGCGACCGGCGGCGCCGAGAATGATCACCTTCTTTTCGGGCATGTAGAGGTCTCCGTGAAGCCTACGCCAGACGGGAGAGCTGCACCCCCAATTCGTAAAGCACTATGAGGGGTACCATAACCAGCATCATGGTGACGGGGTCAGGCGTGGGCGTGATGACCGCGGCCAAGACGGCCACGATGACGATAGCGTAGCGACGGGCGCTGGCGAGTTTCTTGTGATCTACCACCCCGAGCTTGCTGAGGAAGTAGATCACAAGCGGCATCTCGAACACCACCCCGATCCAGAACATCAAGGCGGTGACGAAGTCAATGTAATTCTGCACCTGATAGGTGGGCGAGATGATGTCGGCCATGAAGCCGCTGAGGTACTGCACGGAGAAGGGCACGACGACGAGGGCGGCAAACACGGCGCCCATGGCGAACGCGATCGAGCCGGTGGGCAGCAGCCAGTACAGGTAGCGGCGTTCGTGGGGGTAGAGGCCCGGCAGGATGAACTGGATGATCTCATAGAGGATGACGGGCATCGAGATGATGAGGCCCAGTACGAGCGCTACCTTGAAGTACATGAAGATGGAGTCGGTGGGGGACAGGGCCACCACCTCGGCCTGCGCAGGCAGGGGCCGTATGAGCAGGTCGAACACCTGGCGGGCGAAGACGAAACCGACGATGGTGCCGACCGCGAGCCCGATGACCGCCCTCATGATGCGGTCGCGCAGCTCGATGAGATGCTCCATGAGAGTCATCTCGGCTTCTTCGGGCGGGCATTCCTCCACCGCGGGCTCCTCCGGGCGGGACGAGTTGCCACCGCCGGGCCGGGGGGCCTCTTTCAGTTCAAGAGCCTTGCTGGTCTCAGCCACGTTTCACCCTTTCTAGCCGCGCCGCCACTACCGGGCGGGGACGCGGGTTAAGGCGAGCCGCGCCTACGGGCTGGCGAACGCGAGCCCCGGCCGGTGCGGCTGAGGCCAGATGGATCATGCGCGCCTCCCGAGAGGCTTTGACGAGGTCTTGTTGATGGTGCCCATTGCCGTTACGGGCCGGTCGGGGGGCGGGACGCCATACCGGGAACACCTTGACCCCGACGATCTCATTGAGGCTGCGCCACACGCCGTCCTCATCTCGTACGAGCAGCGTGCCGACGATCTCGTCAGCGGTTTCCGGCACAGCCGAACCGCCTGCCGCTGCTGTGGCCTGGGCTGCCCTGATGGCCGAGGCGGCCGGGGCCGGCCGCGGCGCTACCGTCGGCTTGGCCGGGCCAGTTGCGGGCTTAGGCGCCGAGGCGGCCACGGAGCCAGCAGTTGCGGCCTGGGTAGCGGTACTACTAGCGCTGGCGGTTGCCGACTGCGTGGCGGTGCTGGTGGCAGTGGCGGTCGTGGTGGCCTGGGTAGCGGTAGCACCGGCGGTTGCAGGCTTGGGCGTCGGCTTGACGGCAGGCGTAGAGGCCTTGCTGGTAGCCGTCGCAGTCTGCTGGATGGCGTCATCAACGGCGCTGGCGGCATCCTTGGCCGCCTCTTCCACCGAGGTACTGACCTCCTTGGCGGCGGTGGCCAGGTCCTTTTGCATCTCGACGAGGTCGGAACGGATGCTCCGCATCTCGTCACGCACGGTATCCAGGTCGCTGGTGAGGTCCCGCCAGTCTTGCAGGAGTTCGGGGTCGAGGTTGTTGACCATGTTGCGCAGGTCTCGCACCCCTTGGCCCAGCTTGCGGGCGATCTCCGGCAGTCGCTGGGGGCCGAACACGAGGAGCGCCATCACCAGCACAAAAAACAGCTCACCGGGCCCGATGTTCAAGAAGGTCATACGCCCTCAGGCACTCCTAACTGTTGCCGGCGGCTTGAGAGCCGCGCACTATCGCTCCAAGCACTCCATTCACAAAGCGCGGAGAGCTGTCCGTTCCGTACCGCTTGGCCAGCTCCACCGCCTCGTTTATGGCCACCTTCTGCGGCGAGCCCCCATAGAGGAGCTCGAAGGTAGCCAGGCGAAGTATGCTGGCGTCTATAGGAGCCACCTGCGCCAAGGGCCAGCCGGGAGCGTGGTCCTCGATAGCCTTGTCCAGAACCGGACGGTTCTCGGCGACACCCTGAAGCAGGTGACGAGCAAACTCTTGCACCTCTGGAGAGTATTCTAGCTCCTGTAGCCGGCGCTCTAAGACTATCATGGGATCTCGGCGGGCCAACTCTGACTCGTACAGCACTTCCAGTGCCAGTGCTCGGGCGATCCTTCGCGGTTTCATCGTCTAGGCGTAGGTGGCCGCCCGCACTCCTTCGATCTGTACGTTGACTTGCCGGACCCTCATGTCCGTCATCTCGGTGATGGCGCGAGCCACGGCGCTCTGCACGCGCCGGCTTACGTCCAACAGGCTGAACCCGGCGCTGATCACCAGGTGCAGGTCGATAGACACCGTGTCTCCCTCGATGCGGAGGTCCACACCCGGAGACCGGCGGATGCGCAGCAGCCGCGCGCAGCGCTCCAGCCCCCCTTCCTGCAAGCGCGCCACCCCTGGTACCGAAAGGGCAGTCAGCGCAGCAATGGTGGCGATGACGCGAGGATGGACGACGATGCGATCAGGGCCGGACGGCAAGGATACCCTCCATAAATGAGATACTAATGCATCAGGAGACCACCGTCAACACTAAGCACCTGTCCGGTGATAAACCCGGCGGCCTCGGAGGCCAGGAAGACCACGGCGGCAGCCACATCGGCCGGCTGGCCGAGCCGGCCAAGCGGTGTGTTGCGGACCACTTCCGCCATCAGCGGCTCGGGAAGGCCGGCGGTCATCTCCGTGGCGATCATGCCGGGAGCCACCAAGTTGACGGTGATATTGCGAGAGCCGACTTCCTTGGCCAACGACTTGGTAAACCCAACCAAGCCGGCCTTGGCGGCGCTGTAGTTGGTCTGTCCGGGGTTGCCGGCCAGCCCGGATACGGACCCGATGTTGATGATGCGTCCGTACCGCTGCCGCATCATGGGGCGAAGGGCCGCCTTGCTGCAAGCGCAGGTTCCCTTGAGGACGGTGTCTATCACCAGGTCCCAGTCATCCTCCGAGAGCCGCATGAGCAAGGTGTCCCGGGTGACGCCGGCGTTGTTGACCAGGATGTCCAGCCGGCCCATGGCATCCACCGCCTGCTGGACCATCTCACTGGCCTGGGCGAAGTCGGAGACGTCGGCCTGCAGGGCCAACGCCCGCCGTCCGTACGCTTGGATCCGCGCCAGCACCTCATCGGCGGCAGCCTTGTTGCCGCGGTAGTTGATCACCACGTCTGCCCCGCGCTCGGCCAGGTCCAGTGCGACCTGGCGCCCTATACCCCTCGATCCACCGGTCACAAGGGCGACTCGGCCCTCAAATGGTGCCTGGTTCATGATCTCTCCTCGGCTTGCAGGAGCGCTTCTAGTTCGTCTGCAGTGGTGATGGGGCGCACCGGTGGTGCTCCCGGGATACGTTTGCCCAGGCCGGCCAGGACCGAGCGAGGCCCCAGCTCCCAGGCCGCTTCCGCCCCGAGCTTGGCCAGCTCGGACATGACACCCGGCCAGTTTACCGGCTCCACCAGCTGCCTGACCATCTCCGACCGTATCTCGTCGGGGTCCGTGAGCGGCCGGATGTCGGCGTTGCCCACCACTGGGAAGGACGGGACCGCCACGGGGGTCTGCTCCACGTAGGAGGCAAAGGCCTGGGCCGCTTCCTTCAGAAGGGGGCAGTGGGAGGCGACGGCCACCGCCAGGCGCACGACCCGCCGGGCGCCCTGTTCACGGGCCAGTTCCTGCACCTGGTCCAGGGCCCGGCTGTGGCCGGCGACTACTAGCTGTCCGGGGCAGTTGTAGTTGGCCACGGTGGCATGGCCACCAGTGGCCTGCTGGGCCTGGACGCAGATGGTCTCCACGGCCTCCGCGTCCAATCCCAGTATGGCCAGCATGCCCGAACCGCCGTCCTGGTTGACGGCGGCGTCCATGCACTGGGCCCGAGCCCTCACCAGGCGCAGAGCGTCCGGGAGGGTGAGGGCGCCGGCTGCCACCAGGGCACTGTACTCACCGAGGCTGTGGCCGGCGGCGGCCAGCGGTTGCAGATCGGTGCGGGCCTGCAGGGAACGCCAGATGGCGATGCTGGTGGTGAGGATGGCCGGCTGGGCGTTGGTCGTGCGCTCTAGGTCCGCGTCGGGCCCTTCGAAGCAGAGACGGGTGATGTTCTCGCCCAGGGCTTCGTCGGCCTCCTGGAATGTGGCCTGGGCCTCTGGGAAGCGGGCCCAGAAGTCCCGGCCCATGCCGGCGAACTGCGTGCCCTGGCCCGGGAAGACCAGAGCAAGCGCCAGGGCGGGCATTAACCCGCCCCGACGGTGGTGAACTGGGCCAGGCTTCGGAGGCACTCCTCGGCCTGGGACATGATGCGCTCGATGACCACGGAGCAGGGGACGATGTCGTTGATGAGCCCGCAGGACTGGCCGCTCATGACCGACCCCGACTCCACGTCGCCCTCCATGGCAGCCCGACGCAGGCGGCCAGTGCCAAAGCGGATGACCTCCTCCTCGGAGCAGCCACTGCGCTCGAGTTCGGCGAACTCGTGGGTCATCTGGTTGCGGATGGCACGGACGGGGTGGCCCAGGGAGTGGCCAGTGGTGACGGTGGCGCGGTCACCGGCGCGCACGATCCTCATCTTGTAGTTCTCGTGAGCGATGCACTCGGTGGTGCAGACGAAGCGAGTGCCCAGCTGGATGCCCTGGGCGCCGAGGGCCAGCGACGCCACCAGCCCGCGCCCGTCTGCCATCCCGCCGGCAGCGATCACGGGCACGTCCACGGCATCTACCACCTGGGGCACGAGCGGCATGGTTCCCACATCGCCCACGTGACCGCCGGACTCGTTACCCTCCGCTACCAGGGCGTCCACCCCGGAGCGGGCCAGGCGCTTAGCCAAGGCGACGGAGGCCACGACCGGGATGACGACAATGCCGGCCTCCTTGAGCCTGGGGACGTGCGGGCCAGGGTTGCCGGCACCGGTCATGATCACCTTTACCCCTTCCTCGATGCACACGCCGATCACGTCGGACACGTGGGGCGAGAAGAGGGGGATGTTGACCCCGAAGGGCCGGCTGGTGAGGCTCTTTGCGAGGCGAACTTGGCTGCGGACGTAATCGGGCGGGCAGTCGCCGCCGCCGATCACACCCAGGCCACCAGCTTCGGAGACGGCGGCGGCCAGCTCGGCGGTGGCGATCCAGGCCATGCCGCCTTGCAGGATGGGGTACTTGATGTCGAGCAGGTCACATAAGGGGGTGCGGATCATGCTGCCTCCTAGTGTCGGGAGCATTCCACAGGGCGAAGGAAAAGCGAAGGCCGTGCACACTAGGCGCACGGCCGTTAGCTTCAGGCTCTACGGTCTGCCCGTGAGTCTAGCCTTCACTCATGTCCACCACTTCCCGACCGCGGTAAGTGCCGCAAGACGGGCAGACGTGGTGCGGGAGGCGCGACTCGCCACACTGCGGGCAGCGCACGAGGTTGAGCCGAGGCAGAGCGTCGTGCGCCCTGCGGCGATCTCTACGCCCCTTGGAGACCTTTTTCTTAGGTACTGCTCCCATGTCCTCTCCTATAACACCGGTGGTTCTATGGAGTCGCGGTCTGGTCAAACACCTCGCGCAGCGCCTGCCAGCGGGCGTCGGGCTCAGGCTGACAGTCACAAGGGCCTTCATTGAGGTCCTTGCCGCACTGCGGGCAGATGCCCGCACAAGCCAGATCGCAGAGCGGCTTCAGAGGGATGCTTGCCTCTAGCTCCTGTCTGGCTGCCTCGTCCAGACTGAGCACGTTGTCTGAACCGATTAGCAACTCCTCTTCGACGATCTCATCGGGATCCGGCCAGATGCGAAAACCGGTCCGGATGTCCACAGTTGGCCGGTATTCGTCGGCCATGTGCACGCTCAGCGCGGTCTGGGCCTCTTTGAGGCACCGGGCGCAGTTGACCCGTGCCTGGGCCTGCAAATCGGCCTCGGCCAGAATGCCACGTTGAGTGCGCATGAGCTTGACGGTACCGGTGATCGGCCCGACCAGGTGGGCGCCTTCGAGTTCGAACTGAGGTGCTTCATCTACCTGGTACTGACGGGTGGCGCCGGTCGGTCCCCTGAGGAGCTCAGCAACGTTGTACTGCATCACATCCTCCAAACCAACAGTATACGTTTCTCAGTCTGGCTCCGGCAAACTATGGGACTTCTTGGGGACGAAATGGGCAGACTGGAGTGGTGAGAGAGGGTTGTGTGGGGGAGAGTGAGCCGCGGGCCCGGATGCGGGCACTCCCCGGCTGATGGGGGCGCTACCGGAAGGGTGGGCCCAGGGCGATGGGCGGCGCGCCTACTGGGAGCGCGCCGCCTTCTGACCGTCTTCGTTTGCGCCTACGCTGGCCAACCCGTTGCGGACCTCTCGGTGCACGTTGGTCAGGTGCTGGTCTAGCTGGCGCAGGACTTGAGCGACATACTGATCAGCACCCTGGCGCAGCCCCTCCGCCTGCTCTTCGGCCTGGCGGAGGATCTGATCGGCGCGAACCTTGGCTGCCTGAACCAGTTCGTGCTGGTCCACCATGAGGTTGATCCGCCGGCGGGCCTCCTCGGTGATGCGGTCCGCCTCCTCCTGGGCTTCGGCGACGATCCGTGCCCGCTCTTGCTGCATGCGCCGCGCCGCCTTGATCTCCTCGGGCACGGCAATGCGCAGCTGGTCAACGATCTCCAGAAACTCGTCCTCGTTGATGACGACGCTTGACCCTATGGGAAGGCGTCGGCCCCGGTTGAGCAGCGATTCCAGGCGGTCTACCAATTGGAGGATATCCATGTCCTCAGCCCTCCCGGCTACTGGAGGCTGCGTGCGCACGGGTTCCAAGCCGCTCGTTCAAGGCGCGTGCCACGTGCGGGGGCACCATGCATTCTATCTGACCTCCCGCTCGGGCGACGTCCTTCACGATCGTAGAACTCAAGAAAGCATGTTCCAGGCTGGTCATGAGGCAGACCGTATCTACTCGAGGGTCTAGCTTCCGGTTCGTCAGTGCCATCTGGTACTCATACTCGAAGTCGTAGGTTACCCGCAGCCCCCGCACGATCACTCGCGCTCCCTGGGCGCGGGCAAAGGCCACCGTAAGACCCGAATAGGGGACCACGGTCGCATTGCTGACGTCCGCCAGGGCCTCCCGGAAGAGATCCACCCTCTCCGTCACGGAGAATAGCAGATCCTTGTTGGGCCTATCGTACACCCCGATTACGAGTTTGTCGAAGAGCTTAGCCGCCCTTTTTGCGATGTCCAGATGCCCGTAATGTATCGGATCGAAAGTCCCCGGGTAGATAGCTACCGTCACTGCCTTGCCGCCTTCATGATATTCCAGGGTCCTGCTCCCAGAAGCGGACCACGGATGCTCGTAGTTCTCGATACTGGGTGCTGGTCAGGGTAGGGTCCTCGTCCAGCACCACTTCCGCTGCCGATCGCGCCAGCTCTAGGGTACGCAGATCGGTCAGGCGGGCCATCTTGAGGTCGGGCAGGCCGCTCTGCCTAGTGCCGAAGAACTCGCCCGGACCCCGCAACTCCAGGTCTATTTCGGCCAACCGGAAGCCGTCGGTCTCCTTCACGATGGCCTCCAGCCGGCGCTCACCCACGTCGCCGGCACGGTCAGACATGAGGATGCAATAGGAGCGGTGCTGACCGCGGCCAACCCGCCCGCGGAACTGGTGCAGCTGGGCCAAGCCGAACCGGTGGGCCTCCTCCACCATCATCACGGTGGCGTTGGGCACGTCTATGCCCACTTCAACCACTGAGGTGGAGACCAGTATGTCCAGGTCGCCGCGGGCGAAGGCCTGCATGACCTCCTCTTTCTTGTCGGCCCGCATACGCCCGTGCAGCAGTCCCACCCTGAGCTCAGGGAACGTGACCTTGCGCAGGCGATCGTAGACGTCCACCGCGGCCCGGGTATCCTCGGACTCGGAGCCGTCAATCTCCGGGCAGACAACGAAGGCCTGCCGGCCGCGCCCGACTTCATCGCGCAGGAAGTCGTAGACGCCCTCTCGGGATTGGTTGTCGCGCCAGGCGGTGAGGATGCGCTGCCGGCCCGGCGGCAACTCGTCCAGTATGGACACGTCCATGTCGCCATAGAGGGTAAGGGCCAGGGTGCGGGGGATGGGGGTGGCGCTCATGGCCAGGACGTGCGGGTGCTCGCCCTTGGAGGCCAGCTCGGCGCGCTGTTCCACCCCGAAGCGGTGCTGTTCGTCCACTACCACCAGCCCCAGGTCCTGGAAGGTCACGGACTGCTGAATGAGGGCATGGGTCCCTATGACGAGATTGGCACTCCCCTGGGCGATCTCCTCTCGGATCTGGGCCTTCTCCTGAGCGGACAGGCTGCCGGTGAGGAGGACAGGCCTCGCCGCAGCAAAGGGAGCACCTTGGGCGCCTTCCAGAAGGCGTCCGATGCTGCGCATGTGCTGCTCGGCCAGGATCTCGGTGGGCGCCATCAGGGCGGCCTGTTTGCCGTTGGCAATCGCCATCAGCATTGAGGCCAAGGCCACAACCGTCTTGCCGGAGCCCACGTCGCCCTGAAGGAGCCGGGCCATGGGGTGACCGCGGGCCAGGTCGCGGCGGATCTCCCCGATGGCTCGCTTCTGCGCTTCGGTCAGCGTGAAAGGCAGCCCGGCGGAGAACTGCTCCATCCAGGCCTCATCCACCGTCAGGGGAGGGACGCCGGCCGCCTGCGCGCGGCGTCGCCGTTGCAGCATCCCGAGCTGAAGCACGAGCAGCTCGTCGAAGGCAAGGCGCTTCTTCGCCCGATCCACCTCGTCCCAAGTCTCGGGGAAGTGGAGAGCCCGGAGGGCCCAAGCTAGTTCGTCCAGCCCGTATCGGATCCGGAGGCTCTCGGGGAGGGGATCCACCACGACGGGCAGGTAGGTATCCAGCGCCCGCTTCATCACCCGGCGTATCCAGCGATGGCCCAGCCCCTCGGTGAGGGGATAGATCGGGACGATGCGGGCGGTGTTCAGGTGTTCCCGGCTGAGCGGCTCCCATTCCGGCGAATCCATGCTGAGCCGGCCCAGGTACTGGCCCACTCTGCCCGAGATGATGAGGTCGCGGCCGGCCCGGAGTCGGGCCTCCAGACCCTTCTGGTTGAACCAGGTGGCCCTCATCTGGCCGGTGGCATCGCTCAGAATCGCAGTGGTGATGCGCAGGTTGGGGCGCACCTGACGAGTGCGAACGTCCTGTACGCGGGCGATGAGCGAGACCTCGTCGCCAACGCTCAGGTGACTGATGGGCTTGAGGGCGGAGAAGTCCTCGTGGCGACGGGGAGTCAGATAGAGGAAGTCGCGCACGGTTCGGACGCCCAGTCGGGCCAACTGGCGCTTGCGCACATCGCTCACGCCGGAGAGGCGCTCCACCGGGTCGTCGAGGCTCAGCCCCGAAGTCTCCTCTGGGTGCTCATGCTCGACGCGGGCAGTGGCCGAGTACCGGCTCCGCAGCCGGTTCATCACCAGTCGCACCGACTGCTCGCGCTCCTCGGGGCTTTTCGAGGCGTAGTCGGATAGGTGGGTGAGTACCTGGGTGGCGAAGCCCTCGTCGAGGCCGCTGGTGACGGCGGAGGACACCCAGTTCTGGACGAACGCGTCCAGCCCACCGATGACCGCCCGGTCGGCGTATTGCTGGTCCCTTTCCTGGCGCAGTACAGCCGCCAGCCGCTTGATGACCGGCCCTACGCCGGCTGGCACTGAGTGACTCACCATCCGCCGTGAAACTCCTCGGACACGAACAGGCCGACGGCGGCCGGGCCGACCGTGGCGGCGACCAAGGGGCCGTAGGGGACGATGGGCACTTCCAGGCCGGGGTAGTTCTGCCGGATGCGCTCGCGAAGCTCCTCGACGTCCAATCCGGCAGGAGAGGGGCCCACGAGGATGGCCAGTTCGGTAACCGAAGCGAACTCAAGCACGAAGTCGGTGAGCTTGTCTACGGGCGTGGTCCTCGGCGTCACTTTCTCCAAAGGCAAGAGACGCCCCTCCTCCAGGACGACCAGCGGGCGAACGCCCAGGATGCTGGCCAAGATCGCCTGAGAGGGCTGGATGTCCACCGACTGCTCCAGGGACTCGAAGTCCTCCGTGTAGAACAGGGTGTAGACGCGCGAGATGAGGGAGCGCACCAGCTGGGTGACCTCAGAGAGCCCTGCTCCCCGATTCGCCGCTCGGGCCGCAGCCAGGACTATGCGCTTGAGGCCGTAGGAGACCGACTGGGAGTCTATGATCTCTATGCGGGCGCGCCCGAAGAGGCCTCGGGAGACCTCCTGGATGGGCTGCGCCACGGGGACGAGGCCATTGGCCACGTGAATGAACACCGCCACCTGCCCGGCCCGCGTGACCCCCTCCAACAGGGCGGTCACGTCCTCAGTTGCGGGGGGCAGGGGGGCGACCTTGGCCTTGCCCTGGACAATGATCTCCATCAAACGATCACTGCTGATGTCTCTATCCTGCTTGTACACCGTGTTGCCCACCGAGTAGCGGAGCGGCAGGACCGATACCTGCAGCTCCTCCGCCTCCTCGGCCGTGAGCTCGGCGGCGCTATCGGTGATGATTCTTACGCTATTCATCGGAGGATGCTCCTCTGGGTACCCACTTGCCAGATTGGGGGGACGCCCTCCATGGACGTCGTCGTGGCCCCCGGCCTGGCCTAACTATGACCAGTGTACCTACTCTACCCCGATGACGAAATGATAGTGAGGTTGGCCGCCATCTACCACCTCAATTTCGAGATTGGGGTAACGCTTGCTAATGGCCGCGCAGAGTTGCTCGGCGTCCTGTTCGGTCGCGTCCTGTCCGCGGTAGATGGTAGCGATCTCGTGGCTCTCGGCGTCAAACTCGCTCAAAGCGCGCAGAGCGGCCCGGGCCATGCTACTGCTGTTGGCGACCAGGTCGGTGTTCAGTAGAGCGATGTACTCGCCGTCCTTGACCTTGATGCCATTGACGCGAGCAGTGCGGGTGGCGATGGTCAGCTCTATGGTGTGGATCTCGCGGCTGGCCTGGGTCATGGCCTCGACGTTCTCCTCGAGACCGAGCTCGTAGTTGAAGGCCAGAAGGGCCCCAATGCCCTGGGGGACCGTGCGGGTGGGCACGAGAGAGATGCGCTTGTCCGACAGGGGAAGGGCCTGACGGGCGGCCATGATGACGTTGGTGTTGTTGGGCAGCAGGATGACGGACTCATTGGGGAGCGATTCCGCCGCGGCCAGGAGCTCCTCGACGCTGGGGTTCATGGTCTGGCCGCCCTCGACGACGACATCCGCCCCGAGGCTCTCGAGCACCCTTCGGAAGCCCGCACCCTGGGCCACGGCCACGATGCCCACTTCCTTGGCGGGCTTGGCCTCAGACTGGCGAGAGCGTTCGGCGATGAAGTTCTGGTACTGCTCCTGCATGTTCTCCACGACGACATCGCTGATCGAACCCAAGCCGGCAGCGTAGTTGAGCGGGTCGCCGGGGCGGTCGGTGTGGATGTGCACCTTGACGGTGGTGGAGTCCCCCACTACGAGCAGGCTATCCCCCATGGGTTCAAGGGCAGCGCGGATCTCGTCCACATCCAGTTGGCGGCCGTGAATGAGCAGCTGGACGTCGTAGCCGTACTCGCTCTCGGCTTCGAACACTGCCAGGTCCACCGTCCGCCGGAGCTCACCGTTGGTGTGGACGCTGAGCCCGCAGGCATAGCGGTAGGCCCCTTCCAGAATGATGTACAGGCCCTGCCCGCCGGCATCCACCACGCCGGCCTCGGCCAAGACGGGCAACTGGGTAGGGGTGGCGGCGACGGCGTGCCGGGCGGCCTCGGTGGCCACGTTCAAGAGCTGGCGCAGATCCATGCTCTCATTGCGGGCAGCGCGAGTGGTGGCGGAGGCGACTTCCTTGGCCACGGTGAGGATGGTGCCCTCCACAGGGCGCATCACGCCCTGGTAGGCCATATCCCTGGCGGCGGCGAACGCCTCGGCGAGCGCCTTGGGGGTGAGCTCATCCACCTCTTGCAGGGCGGCGGCCATCCCTCGCAGCAACTGCGACAGGATGACACCCGAGTTGCCCCGCGCGCCCATGAGGGCGCCCCGGGCCGCGGCACTGACCACTTCCGGGATCTCGGCCCGGCCGCCGTTACTGGCCTCAGCCACGGCCGCCCGAAGGGTCAGGACCATGTTGGTGCCGGTATCGCCATCCGGGACGGGGAACACGTTGAGGGCGTTGATGGCCTCGGCGTGGTTCTCCAGCCAGGCCAAGGCGGCTGCCAATGCCTCGCGGACGGTTGCGCCATCGCAACGGGCGGCGAGGGGGTTGTGACCTTCCCCCGCAATGTCCTGGGGGAGGCCAGTGATGCTGTCGGTCAACTCGGTCTCCTCCACAGGGCTACGCTCCCGGTTGCCGAGGGCTAATGCGCACGTCCTCTACGAAGACGTTGATGCGCAGGGCCGAAGTGCCGAGGGCCCGCTCCAGGCGGAAGCGCACGGCGTCTATCACGTTATCCGCCACGGTGATGATCCGCGTCCCGTATTCGATGACCACATGCAGGTCTACCTCGATGGCATCAGGGCCGAGAATGACATGGACGCCCTTGGTGGCGGGGGGACGTCGGAGGGCCGTAAGCAGAGCCTCCTGCCACGTGCGGGAGGCCATACCAACCACGCCGTAGCACTCGGAAACGGCCTCGGCGGCGATGGTTGCTACCGCAGTGGGACATACCTCAATGGTGCCTTTGTCGCTCATGCTGTTCCTATGCCAGCCTGTCCGGCGATTGTGCTCGGGACCGGGCACGGAACGGCCGCCATTGCCACCGAAACCATCGCCCGAGCCGGGGCATCCCCGGGGCGAGGAGCCCGCGTCCAATTGCTTCTGCCCAAGCCAGTATGATATGCTCTCACAGAGCGGCGGCTGAGAGTCCGCCGCCATCTAGTGCGCGACACTCTGGGGGTGAATGCGTTGGCCAAGTGTGAAATATGCGGCAAAGCCACGACCTTTGGCAACAACGTGAGCCATAGCAAGAGGGCCACACGCCGGACTTTCCGACCCAACCTGCAGAAGACTGTGGTCATTCGGGACGGACAGCCCAAGCGCATTGTGATCTGCACCAATTGCTTGAAGACGGCTCACAAAAGCTAGTCTGCGGCATTGTCTACGGCTACGGCGGGCAGCCCAGTTGCGGCTGCCCGTAGTGCTCTGATGGCTTCAGCCACGGGGACGCCGGCCGAGAAGACGGCTGCCCCGGCGACGAGCACGTTGGCCCCGGCTTGAACCAGGGGCCGAGCGGTGGTGGTGTTCACGCCACCGTCCACCTCTATGTCCAGGCCAGGCTGGCCCCGCCGGGCGACCATGGCTCGCAGCCGGGCGATCTTGTCATACATGGTGGGGATGAACCGCTGGCCGCCGAAACCCGGCTCCACCGTCATGATGAGCACCAGGTCCACAAAGGGGAGTATCTCCTCCGCCGTGCTGATCGGAGTGGCCGGGTTGAGCACCAGGCCGGCGGCCGCGCCCGCGTCCTTGATGCTTTCGATCAGACGGTGTAGTGTCCAGTTACCCTCCTGATGCACCAGAACCATGTCGGCTCCAGCCTGCACGAAGTCGTTCACGTAGCGGGCCGGATCCTCGATCATGAGGTGGGTGTGCAGGGGGAGAGAGGTAACCCGCCGGGCGGCCTCGACCACTAGGGGCCCAACGCTGATATTGGGTACGAAGCGCCCGTCCATCACGTCTATGTGAATAGCGTCGGCGCCGCCCTGCTCGGCGGCAGCGATCTCCTCGCCCAGCCGGGCGAAGTCGGCAGACAGTATGGACGGAGCGATCTTGATCGGAAGTGAATTAGTGGCCATACCGGTCATGGTACTAGGCGAGCGGCCGGGTGGCAAGGGCCAGAACGGGGCTGCCACCGGCTGAGACAGCGCGGAGGTGCACGTGGGGGCGGAGCGACAGGAACGGGTAATGGGCAGAAGAGGGGCTTTGTTGGCCCTGGCGGCAGCGGCGGTGGCCCTGCTTCTGGCAGGGTGTGGGTCGCGACCCACTCCGACACCGACACCCACACGCACACCGCCGGCTCCAGCCGCGACTGCCACGGTGACGCCTACCTCGACTGCTACCGCCACTCCTACCGTCACTCCCACCCCGACTCGCAACCCCAACGTGAATCCCCTGACCGGCTTGCCGGTAGAGGATCCTGAGTCGCTGCGGCGGCCACCGATCCTGGCTCGGGTCGGCAATGATCCTCAGATCCGCCCTCAGGCCGGCCTTTCCGAGGCGGACATCATCTACGAGGACATCATGGACGGTTGGTGGGTAACGCGGCTGACCGCCATCTTCCTCGCCAACGATCCGGAGACGATCGGGCCTATCCGCAGCGCCCGCCTGGTCAACATCGAGCTCGCCAACCAGTATCAGGGGGCCCTAGTGCACGCGGGGGCCAGTGACCAGGTGAGGTGGTTCATCTCTCAGGAACCGTTCACCAACCTGGACGAGTTCTTCCACCCTCAACCCTTCTACTACATCAATAGCCTGGGCTGGATGGGCCGACTGCACACCTCCGCTCCCGCCATTAGAGAGTACCTGGAGAGCAAGGAGTGGAATGAGCCTGTGACGCTGGAGGGCTTCGTCTTCTCGGAGGAGGCGCCCGAGGGCGAAGTGGCCGAGACGATTTACGTCCCCTACCCGGGGAGCAGTGCCGTCACCTTCCAGTACGATGAGGAGTCGGGGCGCTACCTGCGCTGGTCGGGCGGCGTTCCCCATACCGATAGGGTCACCGGCGAGCAGCTGGGCGTGAGCAACGTGATCGTGCAGTTCGTGGAGCACCAGGCCACCGACATCGTCGAGGACACCAACGGTGCCACCTCAATTCGCATCATCCTGACGGGACGGGGCCCGGCCTGGCTCTTCCGGGACGGCGTGGTGATCAAGGGCTTCTGGGAGCGCACCGAGAAGCACCAGTTGACCCGGTTCGTTACCGAGGACGGGGAGGAACTGGAGCTCAAGCCGGGGCAGACCTGGATGGAGCTGGTGCCACCGGACTACGTGATCGAGTACGGCCCAGCGGAGTAGAGGGGTCCACCCTGTTTCTGGATTTGGCCAGGCGGCGCTCAACGCAGCGCCGCCTGGTTGGGTTCTGGGGGTACAGACTCCCAGTTGGACCCGGGCTCGATCTCCTGGCGACCGGGAGCCTTGCTTGACGGCATGCCTTCGCCTTCCTAGACTGCGGCTGTTAGTGACGTTAGTGAGCAGGAGGCGACCGTTATGGTGAGAGTTAGGCTATCGCTGTCTGTCATCGTCCTTGCTCTATTCGTGGCCACTGCCTACCCGGTTCACGCCTGGAGCCCTCTCCCCATCGACCAAGACGCCACCGTCCGGATGCCGGGCACCCAGCCCAACAGCACCATCACCTTCCAGTCCGCCAGCAGTTGCACCTGTCACTTCAACTACGGGCTGCCAGACTTCGAGATCGGCTTCAACTGGGCGGGCTCGCTCATGGCCCAGTCATCGCGAGATCCGATCTTCCTGGCCAGCATGGTGGTGGCGGCGCAGGATTCCATCTGGGCCTTCGGCAACCCCAACGCCGTGGATGTGTGCGAGCGCTGCCACTTCCCGATGGGATGGCTACGAGGCAACTCTGACCCGGCCAACGCCGTGAACTTCATGGGATCGGACTGGGAGGGAGTGAGCTGCGACCTGTGTCACCGGATGTACGACCCCTTCTTCCAGGCGACCTTCAGCGGCACCCGCGAGGGAACGCAGCCGGAGGGCGTGTACTGGGACGAAGCCACCACCCTCTCGCACACCGGACTCTCCAACACCCTTACCGCAGACCGAACCGAGTCATTGGGCATCCTGAGGTTCAACGGCACTCCGTTCTACGATTCCTCCTACTCCCCGCCGGCGGGGTACACCGAGGCAGGATCGGGGCAGATGTTCGTCAGTGCGGGCCCCAGCTACCGGGCCTCGTTCGCCGATGTAGCAGCACCACACGGGCAGCTCTACAGCCGGTTCCACAAGAGCCGGTACTTCTGCAACACCTGCCACGATGTGTCCAACCCGGCTCTGGCCAACCTGGGCGCGGACCCAACTCTGCCTCTGCCCAGTGAGACCCAGTCTTCCTTCGCCTATGCCCATGCCGAGCGAACCTTCTCCGAGTTCGCTCTATCGGCCTTTGGGCAGGAAGGGGGTGCCGAAGGCAGCGGCTACTTCGCGCCCGGCACCATCAACACCGCCCAACCCGGCGACCTGGTAGCCTCCTGCCAAGACTGTCACATGCGCGACACCGAGGGGTACGCCACTGCCACCTCTCCCGTGCGCCCCACGGACAGCACGGAGCACCCGAACAGTGGGTTCCCTGTCCACGACCTGACCGGCGGCGGGGCCTGGGTCGCCAGCATACTGGCCAGTGTGGATCCCGCCTCGGCGAGCTATGACCCGACGAACGCCTCGCTGCTGGGCCAGGGTCCGCAGGCCCTGACGTTGGACCTGTCGCAGGGGGCACCGCTGAACTGGGTGGCGCTGCAGGCCGGGTCCGGGCGGGCACGGCAGCAGCTGCAGGTGGCGGCCTCTCTGGAGGACGTTGTCTACCACAGCAACCAGGGTAGGCTGTCGTTCCGCATCCGCAACCACACCGGCCACAAGCTGCTCACCGGCTACCCCGAAGGCCGCCGCATGTTCGTCAATATCCGAGTGTTCGACACGGACCAGATCGCCATGCCGGTGCCGGTCTACGAGATCAACCCCTACGACTACACGGTCGGCACGCTCAAGGGGCTCCCGGGCGTGGCGAGCAGCCCGCCGCTGGCCGAGGACGAGCGCTACGAGGACCGGCTGGTGTACGAGGCCAAGGGCAGCAGCACCATAACCGGGGAGCAACAGACCTTCCATTTCGCGCTCACCACCGGCCGCTACAAGGATAACCGCATTCCGCCCAAGGGCTTCGACGTGGAGGGCGCCGTGGAGCGCCTGTGTGAGCCCGTGTACCAGGGTGTGTCGGCCATCAATTACTTCACGCCTGAGGAGTACGCCGGCGGATACGACGAGGTCGTGGTCACCGGCCTACCCAAAGGGGCCACCAGTGTGGAAGTCACCCTCTTCTACCAGACCACTACCCGCGAGTACATCGAGTTCCTGAGGGACGAGATCAACGGTACTGCCAACACCCTGACCGGAACGGGCGCTGGGGGCGATCCCCCGTACATCGTTCAGACGGACGGGTTCTTCACCCACCTGAAGGCCTGGGGCAACACCATCTTCAACCTGTGGGAGCATAACAAGGACGTGCCTGGGGCGGCGCCCATAGTGATGGCGAGCGCCACGGCGACGGAGTCCACCGCCACCATGACCTATCTGCCCTTGTTGGCGCACTAGTGGGGCCCCGGCAGGAGCGCTTAGTGATGGCGTGTATGAGCAAGGGGCGGTCTTGCCGGGGAGCCCGCCGCTGCGTATACTGTGCGGCGGAGTTGACGGTGTGGTGCACACCGTGCTGTGCGCCTGATTTGACTCGCCTGCCAGAGTTGCTATAATGGTTTGGTGCCTGAGCGCCGACGTAGCTCAACTGGCAGAGCAGCGGTTTTGTAAACCGCCGGTTGCGGGTTCAAGTCCCACCGTCGGCTCCTCAGAAGCGTGGGCAGGTACCCAAGCGGCCAAAGGGGACTGACTGTAAATCAGTTGGCTCAGCCTTCGGAGGTTCGAATCCTTCCCTGCCCACCAGGAACACCGGAGCGCCCTCTGCGCTCCGGTTCCGTGCCCATGTAGCTCAGTAGGCAGAGCACGTTCTTGGTAAGAACGGGGTCATCGGTTCGAATCCGATCATGGGCTTCTCGTTTTGTAGAGGGAATTTCACTGAAGCAGCGTGAGGTCAGGTTCCACCCGCCTCACCACACTCCAGGAGGTACCGAGAGATGGCGAGGGAGCGGTTTGTACGGACGAAGCCGCATGTAAATGTGGGAACGATTGGGCACATTGACCATGGGAAGACGACCCTGACGGCAGCGATCACGAAGGTATTGTCGCTGAAGGGGTGGGCCAACTTCCGGCAGTTTGAGACCATTGACAATGCGCCCGAGGAGCGGGAGCGAGGCATCACCATCGCCATCTCCCACGTGGAGTATGAGACAGAGACCCGCCACTATGCCCACATCGACTGCCCTGGGCATGCTGACTACATCAAGAACATGATCACCGGAGCGGCCCAGATGGACGGGGCCATCCTGGTGGTAGCGGCGCCTGATGGGCCCATGCCCCAGACCCGGGAGCACGTGCTTTTGGCCCACCAGGTGGAAGTGCCGGCCATGGTGGTGTTTCTAAACAAGGTCGACATGATGGAGGATGAGGAGCTTCTGGAGCTTGTGGAGCTGGAGCTGCGGGAGCTTCTGGATGAGCATGGGTTCCCTGGGGATGAGATCCCCATCGTTCGGGGATCGGCCCTGCGGGTGTTGGAGTCCACCAGCACCGATCCGGATGCCCCGGAGTATGCCTGCATCTGGGAGCTTATGCGGGCGGTGGATGACTATGT
>JBMNTK010000018.1:0-28065 GCA_050945695.1 Anaerolineae bacterium
CCCGCCGCTCCTCTGGGGGCAGCTCGGACATGAACCGGTTGGTGAGCGCCCCTACCAACTGCTGTTGGTGGGCCTCACTGCGGACGGCTCCCATGGGTATGAACACGGCGAAGGTGGATTTCTCGGCGTCGTGATAGAGCACCGGAACCGAGACCATGACCTGGTTGCCGCACTGGGGGCAGGTGGACACGTTGAGCCTTTCCTGGACTAGCAGCTGCTTCAGGCCCGGCTCCTTCTGGGCGTCCACAGACTGGTGGACCTGCGCCGTGTAGCGGGTCCCACAGACTGGGCAGGTTATCTGGCTGGGGGTGACAAGACCCATTATGCGATTCTCCTAACTAGCTTCCAATGGGGCCGGCTTGGCCAGCGCCTGGCGTAGCGCCTCGATGGCGGCGTCGTTCTGCTCGGGACGCCCGACGCTTATGCGAATGCAGTCGTCGAGGCCGGGCTTGCTGTAGTAGCGGACGAGGATGCCCTGTCGCTCCAGGTCTCGTTTGAGCTCCAGGGATGATCTGCCCCGCACGCGGCATAAGATGAAGTTGCTCTGGCTGGGGTAGGGGTGGATGCCCGGCAGGGCTCGCAGGAGTCCCTGCAAGCGCTCCCGTTCGGACACGATCCGAGCGACGTTGGCCATCAGGTAGTCACGCTCGGCCAGGGAGGCTAGCACCGCTTCCTGAGCGGCCACGTTGATGCTGTAGGGCGGCTTGATCTTCCACAACTGAGCGGCGATGGGCAGGGGGTAGACGCCGTAGCCGATGCGCAGCCCGCCCAGGCCGGCCCACTTGCTGAACGTGCGCAGCACGATCAGGTTCCAGTGCTCGGGCACCCAGGAGACGAAGGACTCCCCAGCAAACTCGGCATAGGCCTCATCGAGCACCACGATGAGTGGCAGCCGCAGGAGCCGCTCCAGGTCGCCGGCGGCGATGAGGCTGCCGTCCGGGTTGTTGGGCGAGTTGACGAACAGCATCTTGACCGGGCGATCCGCTGCCGCCACGGCCCGCTCTACCGCCTCCACGTCCACCGAGAAGTCGTCCCGCCGAGGCACGTCCAGGAGCCTGCCAGCGCACAGCGACGTGTTGTAGGGGTACATGCCGAAGGTAGGCGGCAGGTTGACCACGATGTCACCCGGGAACACGAACAGGCGCATGGTGAGGTCAATGAGCTCGTCGGAGCCGTTGCCGAAGATCACGTGCTCGCGGCTCAGCCCCAGGTAGGGCTCGATGGCCTCGCGCAGGAGCGTCTGCCCGGGATCAGGGTAGATGTTGTAGCGGCGACACTCTGCCAGGGCCCGATAGACCGCCGGTGCCGGGCCGTATGGGTTCTCGTTAGCGTCGAGCTTGACGATCCGCTCGATCGGCAGGCCCAGACGGCGGGAAAGCACCTCGAAGGGTACTATCGGGGTGTATTCCTCCATGGTGGCGATGTCGGGCCGGAGGAGCCGGCCAAGGCTCTCCTCCGGTGTGATGCTGCTAGTCAGTTTGCTCTCCTCCACGAAGCAGTATCGCGTCCCGATGGAAGGTGAGGCCCTCGGCCTCAGCCAGAAGGGCGCCTGCCGGACTGATCCGCACTACCTCTGCCGGGCCGGTCGCGAAGATGCTGGTGATCTTGACGAAGTCCCAGACGTTGACCGGGCTGGCGAACCGAGCGGTTCCCCCGGTAGGCATAATGTGGGAAGGTCCTACCACGTAGTCGCCGAGGGCCTCTGAGGACAGGTGCCCAAGGAACACCCCTCCGGCGTGGCGGACCAGCGGCAGCAGCGTCCAGGGGTCGCGCACCAACAGGCAGAGGTGCTCGGGCGCGTATTGGTTGGCTAGATCCATGGCCTCATCCAGGCTCCGGCACAGCACCACCCCGCCTCGGTTGGCGAGAGACTCGATGACTGGCGAACCGCAGGCATGAGAGAGCAGGCGGCTGACCTCCTGGGCCAGCGCTTCGATCAGGTCAGCGGAGGTGGTGAGCACCACGGCGCTGGCCATGATGTGCTCGGCCTGGGCCAACATGTCGGCGGCGACGGCCGCCGGGTCGGCGGACTCATCGGCGATGATCAGGGTCTCGGTGGGGCCGGGCAGGCTCTCGATGCCGACCGTGCCGTAGAGGGCCTTCTTGGCCAGTACCACGAACACATTGCCTGGGCCTACTACCTTGTCCACCCGAGGGATGCTCTCGGTTCCCAGCGCCAGAGCGGCGATGGCCTGGGCCCCGCCCACCCGGTAGACGCGCTCGATGCCCAGGATAGCGGCGGTGGCCAACACGACGGGATGCGGCAGCCCGCTCTCGCGCTGAGGCGGAGTGCAGACCACGATCTCATCCACCCCGGCTACCTGGGCGGGCACGGCGGCCATGATGAGCGAGGAAGCCAGCGGCGCCGTGCCCCCGGGCACATAGACGCCCACCCGCTCCAGTGGCAGCACCATCTGGCCCAGGGCGCCGCCCTCTTGCCAGTGCAGCCAGGACTGCCGCGGCTGGCGCTCATGGAAGGCGCGCACCCGCTCGGCCGCTATCTCCAGTGCCCGACGCAGGTCGGGTGACGTGTGCTCCAGGGCGCGGGCAATCTCCTCGCGCGGGACGCTCAGGTCCTCCAGGGTCACGCCGTCAATGGTGCGGGAGTACTCCCGCAGGGCGTCGTCGCCGCGCCTCTGCACCTCGGCGATGATGCGGTCCACCGCCTCCTGGGCGGTAACGGGCTCACCGAAGAGGGCTGCCAGGCGCTGCTGAGCGGCCTCGGGCAGGGCCATGTCCTGCAGGCGGTCACGCCGGAGTATTTCGGCTCGGGCGGCCTCGTCGGTGGCCACCCGGAAGGGATACGTCCTAGACATCGTTACTCCGCCGGCAGGGGGTAGCGCTCCAGGCAGCGCTGCACCAGGTCCCACGGGTTGGTGATGAGCGCCTCCTGCACTTGCTCCTCATTGAGCCCGGCCCCGGCCGCAACGGAGCTGGCGTGGGCCTGGCCGAACATGTCCGAGGGGCTGTGGGCATCGGAGTTCACCAGGAGCTTAGCGCCCATCTCCAGCGCCCGGGCGGCGATACGCCCGTTGCCCAGGCAATGGCCGCCACGCCCACTGAGCTCCAGATAGACATTGTTCTCGGCCGCCGCCTCCACGGCCCGGTGTTCGACCAGCCCGGAGTGGGCCAAGATATCCACGTCTGGGCACTCTGCGGCGGCGAAGTTGGTGCCGTTGGCAACCGGCTCTACGATGGTTTCCCCGTGGACGACCACCAGTTGGGCACCCAGCTCGCGGGCCCGCCGGGCCATAGGCGCGATCATGACCGGGGGCAGGTGGGTGAGCTCCACCCCGACCACGAAGGTGATGGGGTACAGCGGCGCCTGCGCCCGGGCGAAGCGGATCATGGCCGGGATGACGATGTCTATGTTGGAGGCGTCCACGTGGTCGGTGATGGCCAGTGCCTCATAGCCGAGCGCCACGGCTCGCCTCACGATCTCCCCGGGGGTGAGATCGCCGTCGCTGAAGGTAGAGTGCATGTGCAGGTCAATTCGCTTCCTGGGCATGGCCGGTGTGTCTCCTCGCTAAGGCGCAGCCGCGGCCGAGATGGCCACGATAGCCGCGTCAATA
Organism: Anaerolineae bacterium; assembly: GCA_050945695.1. Classification (GTDB taxonomy): domain Bacteria; phylum Chloroflexota; class Anaerolineae; order DRVO01; family DRVO01; genus Ch71. The sequence continues at coordinate 3,573 of JBMNTK010000018.1, forward strand.
TCGGCCTCCGTTATGCCGTAGTGGGTGACGGCGCGGAACTTGGTGCCGCCCGGCTGGGAGACCAGCACCCCTCGCTCCTTCAGTCGGCCGAGGAACTCGGCGGGGGTGTGAGGGCTCTTGGGGCTGAGGGTGAAGTAGATGATGTCGGTCTGGTACAGGTCCGGATCTATCTCTACGTAGGGCGACTGTGCCAGGCCCACCGCCAGCCGCTTGGCGTTGGCGTGGTCCTCGGCCAGGCGGTCCACCATCTCGTTGAGGGCAACGACGCCGGCGGCTGCGATGATGCCTGCCTGCCGCATGCCTCCACCCACCGTCTTGCGCCAGCGGCGTGCCTCCTCGATGAAGGCCCGAGTGCCGCAGATGATGGAACCCACGGGGGCGGACAAGCCCTTGGACAGGCAGAACTGTACCGAGTCGCACTCGCGCGCGATGCGAGCGGCGGGCACTCCCAAGGCCGCCTGGGCGTTGAAGACGCGGGCGCCATCGAGGTGCACCTGGAGCCCATTCTCGTGAGCCAGGCGCCCCAGGGCATCCATCTTTTCCACCGGGACGGCGGCGCCGTTGCACCGATTGTGGGTGTTCTCTAGCGCTAGGAGGCGCGAGACCGGATAGTGGACGTTCCAGGGCTTGCGTATGGCAGCCAGGACGTCGTCCGGGTCCAGCGAACCGTCTGGGAGGTTGGGCACGGTGCGGGTATGGATACTGCCCATGGAGGAGACGCCGCCGGCCTCGAAGAGGTGGATGTGAGCCATGTCCCCCAGGATGATCTCGTCCCCGCGCTGGCAGTGGGTGAGGCAGCTCACCAGGTTGCCCATGGTGCCGCTGACGACCAGCAGCGCCGCTTCCTTACCCAGCCTCTCCGCGGCCATTTCCTGCAGGCGGTTCACCGTGGGGTCTTCCCCGAATACGTCGTCTCCCAGCTCGGCCTCGTACATGGCCTTGCGCATGGAGGGAGTGGGTTGGGTAACGGTGTCGCTCCGAAGGTCTATCATGTTACCTCCCGCGAGTCCTCAGCACTCCAAAAATGAACGCGGGTCAGAGCTGACCCGCGTCGTTGCCGATTCAGCGGTTGCCCCCCAGCATCGGGAAAGGCGTCCGAGCCGGCTCTCCCGCGGTCGGCCGGGCAGGGGCCCGCAGTGGGTCTCACCCGTGGCTGCACCGCCCCCAACTGGCTCGGTGCAGGCCCAGAACCAGGGTAGAGCACAGAACCGCCATATTGTAGCGCACGTACCGACCGAACGCTATGTAGCCTCAAGGGCTGGGCCAGGCGTCTCGGTAGCGCTCGGCTCGCCCGCTGGAGCCAAGACCTGGGGTCGAGGCAGCAGGCCGGCCTGAGAGGTGATCTCGGAGATCGCCTCCTCCCATTCGATGGCCATGATGTGCACGCCCGCCACGCCTTCGATCTCTCGCACTTGCTGGATCAACTCCACGCAGAGCTTGATGCCCTCTTTGGCGCGCTCCTTCTGTGGCGTCTTGGATATGCGCTCCACGATCTCGTCAGGGACGTCCAGCCCAGGGACGTTATTGGCCATGTAGCGGGCCGCTCCCACGGACTTGATCGGCCCTACGCCGGCCAGGATGTACACCTTCTCGGTCAGGCCCAAGTCGCGGACACGGGCCATGTACTCCCGGAACTTGGGCACGTTGTAGACCAGCTGGGTCTGGATGAAGTCGGCGCCGGCAGCCACCTTCTTCGCTAGCCGATAGGGGCGGTACTCGAACGGCTCGGCGAACGGGTTGGCGGCAGCGCCCACGAACATCTTAGGGGCCGACTGGATCTCTTCTCCGTTGATGAAGACCCCAAGTTCGCGCATATCGCGGACGGTCTTAATGAGCTGCATGGAGTCTATGTCGTAGACGCTCTTGGCCTGCGGGTGATTGCCGAAGGACTGATGGTCGCCAGACAGGCAGAGGATGTTGCGGACGCCGAGGGCGTAGGCGCCCAAGATGTCGGCCTGAATGGCCAGGCGGTTGCGGTCTCGGCAGGTCATCTGCATGACCGGCTCGAGCCCTCCCTGCAGTACCAGCAGCGCGGCAGCGACGCTGGACATCCGGACCACTGCCGTCTGATTGTCGGTCAGGTTGACAGCATCCACGTAACCGCGGAGCAGCTCTATCTTGCGGGTCACGGTACTGGCATCAGCGCCTTTGGGCGGTCCCAGCTCGCCGGTGACGGCGAAGTGACCGGCGGCCAGAACGGCTTCGAGATTGGTGCCTGTTGTGGCCATAGTCCTACGTCCTCCTTAGCAAAGCGCCTCACCCGTACTCAGGGTTCTCGTCCGGTCCTCGGTGCGGCCGATCGGTGATGCGCCTAGAGCCATCCTGCCGACTGGTCGGTTCCGAATGGGGTGCCAGCGATGGGTTCGTCCCCAGAGCTTGTGCAGCGAGACGGCAGCATTGCCGAGGTTTGGGGGGCAGAAGATCCCGAAGAAGTGGGCGGAGGGTTCTGGCCCCCGATGCGGCGGTGCATCGCGAGCCCCTAGCTGGCGATCCAGAACGACAGCTAGAGGCCCAGAATTGCGTGGAGACTCTCAGGGCAGCGGCCCCTCCGGCGCCTCTGACAAGGTGGGCTCCTCACGGGGGACCGCCGGACCTGTCAAGCTACAATCGCTGTGCACGGACGACACCTGACGTTGAGAACTCTTTGTAAGAATGATATACTAGAGCGGATATGCAAACAACCCTGCGGGCCGCCGGCAGGCGGGGTTGCTCAACGTGTTGGTACGGCGGCAGTGGGTTGATTGCGCGGGAAGATGGGCCCGCGATTGGAGGGAGTTCGGCCGAGATGTCGTGGAACGCAACTGGCGGAGCAGTCTGGCAGCCACCAACCGACGTCTACGAGACTGCAGATGAGGTAGTGGTGCGCATCGAAGTAGCTGGGGTGGACCCGAGCCAGGTGAGCATTAGCCTCGCCGACCGGGTCCTCACTGTGTCCGGGGTTAGGCTAGACTCGCAGGAGAAGGTGGGTTACCACCGTATGGAGATCCTCCATGGCCCTTTCCGGACCAGGGCGCTGCTCCCCCGACGGCTGGACAGTGGTGGGGTACGAGCTGAGTATCGGGACGGCTTCCTCCTCGTTCGGGTGCCGAAGCCCAGCCCAATTCGGGTGAGGGTAGACGGCGTGGAAGCGACAGACGAGCAGTAGCCGACACCCATCAGTCTCGAGTGAATCGCCGGAGTATCAGAGCGTATGGTTGAGAGTAGCGACAAGACGGTGCCTGCTCCTGAGCCGCAAGAAGAGGCGGCAGTAGAGCAGAGCCAGATCGAAGTCAATAGCGTAGAGGGAGAAGAAGCCGCCCTTGAGGCAGAGCAGGAGCCGGAGACCGCGGAGCTGGCGGTCCTCGTATCCGACTCCGTCGTGTTCCCCACCACGTTCCGGCCTCTGGGGATCACCGATCCCGGTAAGGTCCGCCTGATTGACGAGGCGGTGGTAAACCGGAGACCCATCGGCGTGCTTCTGCGCCGCACCCCCGAGGGTGAGGGGCAGGAGCTGACTGAAGAGGACCTCCATCGCGTAGGCACGGCCATCATGGTGCACCGAATGGTGCGTCAGCCCGATGGCAGCCTGCGCCTGATGGTCCAAGCCTTGGAGCGGTTCCGGGTAGTGGAGTTCTTGGGCACGGATCCCTACCCGCGCGCCCGGGTCGAGGAGCTTCCGGAGCAGATCGAGGATGACGTCGAGACGAGGGCGCTGGCCCGCAACATCGTGTCGCAGTTCCAGCGCCTGGTGTCATTGGTTCCCTACCTGCCGGAGGAGCTGTCCGTTGCCGCGCTGAACGTGGACGACAACCGCCAGTTGGCCTATCTGGTGGCCACAAGCGCCCAGATGCAGCCGGAAGAGGCTCAGGCCATCCTGGAGCTTGACAGCGTCAAGGAGAAGCTGCGGCGGCTGACGAACCTCCTCAACCGGGAACTAGAGGTGCTAGAGCTGGGGCGCAAGATCCAGTCCGAAGCCCAGTCGGAGATGGAGAAGACCCAGCGCGAGTACTTCCTGCGCCAGCAGCTCAAGGCCATCCAGCGCGAGCTGGGTGAGACCGATGAGCAGACGGCAGAAGTGAACCGTCTGCGGGAGCAGATCGAGCAGGCGGACATGCCCGAGGAAGCTCGGCAGGAGGCCGAGCGGGAACTCAGTCGGTTGGCGGCATTACCACAGGCGGCGGCGGAGTACAGCGTCATCCGTAGCTATCTGGAGTGGCTGATCAGCCTGCCCTGGTCAGTGACGACAGAGGACCGCCTGGACCTGGAGCATGCCCGCAAGGTGCTGGATGAGGATCACTATGACCTGGAGAAGATCAAGGATCGCATCATCGAGTACCTAGCGGTGCGCAAGCTGCGCGGGGAACGCCGCCAGCGCGAAGAGACGGAGCCCGAAGAGCGTGACCTCATCCGCCGGGAGCGGGAGGGCGCCATACTCTGCTTCGTGGGACCTCCTGGCGTGGGGAAGACTTCACTGGGGCGCTCGATAGCCCGGGCCATGGGGCGCCAGTTCATCCGGACGTCTCTTGGTGGGCTACACGATGAAGCCGAGATCCGTGGGCACCGGCGCACCTACATAGGGGCGATGCCCGGCCGGATCATTCAGGCCCTACGGCGAGTGGGCACCCGCAATCCGGTGATGATGCTGGATGAGGTGGACAAGCTCGGCCGCGACTTCCGGGGAGACCCGGCGTCCGCCCTGCTCGAGGTCCTCGACCCGGAGCAGAACGTTGAGTTCCGGGACAACTACCTGGACGTGCCCTTTGACCTGTCGCAGGTGCTCTTCATCACCACGGCCAACCTGCTGGAGCCCATCCCGGGACCGCTGCGCGACCGGATGGAGATCCTGGAACTCGACGGGTACACTGAAGAGGAGAAGCTCCAGATCGCCCGCCACTACCTGGTGGGTCGGCAGATTGCCGAGAACGGGCTGCGGCCCGAGGAGCTGGACTTCACCGAGGACGCCCTGCGGCGCATCGTCCGGCAGTACACCAAAGAGGCCGGGGTACGGGAGCTGGAGCGCCGGATCGGGGCCGTCGCGCGGCGGGTAGCCGTGCAAGTAGGGGCCGGCCAACTGGACGGGCAGGCGTTGGTGACGGCCGATGATGTCCCTGACTACCTGGGCAAGCCGATATACTACCAGGAAGTGGCCGAGCGCACGCAGATCCCCGGCGTGGCGACCGGCTTGGTGGTAACGGCGGTTGGGGGCGACATAACCTTCGTCGAGGCAGCTCGGATGCCCGGCGAAGGGCGACTGACCCTAACGGGCCAGTTGGGTGAGGTCATGCGCGAGTCTGCGCAGGCAGCGCTGACCTACGTACGTTCACGGGCCGATGGCCTCGGGGTGGATCAGGAACTGCTTCGCAAGAGCGACGTTCACATCCACGTGCCTGCGGGCGCTATACCCAAAGATGGCCCGTCAGCGGGGATCACAATGACGGCCGCTCTGGTCTCCCTGTTTACCGGGAAGCCTGTCAACAGTGACGTGGCAATGACCGGTGAGGTGACCCTGAGGGGCCAGGTGCTGCCGGTGGGCGGCATCAAACAGAAAGTTCTGGCGGCACATAGGGCCGGACTGCGCACGGTGGTGTTGCCAGCACGTAATGAGAAAGACTTGGACGATATTCCACAGAGCGTCCGCGACGACATGCACTTCGTCCTGGTAGACAGGGTCGAAGATGCACTACGAACGGCGCTATCACTTGAGGTCAAGACCGAGGAAGAGCCGGCTGGCACCACCGTGGCGGAAGGGTCTTCGACGAGGTTTGAAGAAGGAGCGAATGGATTGGTATAGATTTGATCTACATGTGCACACCCCGGCATCGGAATGCTATCGGCAGTCTGGGGTGAGCTATCTCGATATCCTGAGGAAAGCGGAGGAAAAGAGGCTCGACATTCTGGCCATCGCGGACCACAACACGGTCCGTGGCTACGCCGAGATGTTGAGCGAGATCCGCGACCTTGAACTGCTGGAGAGCTTGGGCCGGCTCACGGCAGAGGAAAAGGAGTACCTTCAGGAGTATCGGCGTTTGATGCGCAAGGTGCTGGTGCTCCCGGCGGTGGAGTTCACCGCCACGTTTGGGTTCCATGTGTTGGGGGTCTTTTCCGAGGAGACCACCGTTAGGGAACTGGAGCACCTGCTACTGAGCATGGGCATTCCCGCCGCCCGATTGGACGAGGGCACCGGGGAGGTGGGGGCAACGGTTGACGTGCTCACTGCCTACCGGATGATGAGGGAGGCTGGCGGCATCGTCCTCGCTGCCCACGCTAACTCGACGCACGGCGTGGCCCTGCAGGGGCTCAACTTTGGCGGTCAGACCAAAATCGCCTTCACCCAGGACCGAAACCTTCATGGCCTGGAGGTCACCGACCTGGAGAGCAGCCGCCGGCACCGCACCGCTGAGTTCTTCGATGGCTCGCGGCCGGAGTACCCGCGGCGGATGCACCTGGTCCAGGGATCGGATGCGCACCGGTTGGACGATGACCCCAATGACCGCACGCAGTTCGGGGTTGGGGGGCGCGCCATGGAGGTGCTGCTGCCCAAGCGAAGCTTCGAGGCCCTGAGGCAGGTGCTGGAAGGGGACGACTTCACCCGCATGCGCCCCTACCGCGCGCCCAAGGAGCCTGTCGACCAGGTGCAGGTGGCCCGGGAAGCCGGCCCCAGCGCGGTGCTGTCGTTCCACGAGGGCATGAGCAGGCGGGGCGGCAGGCTCCACGCTGTCCTTCGTGACGTGGTGGCTTTCGCCAACACCAACGGCGGAACCGTTTACGTAGGCGTCTCGGCACGGCCCTCGGCCCAGGTGAAAGGGATCGAGAGGGTGGAAGAGGCGATTGGGATCCTGAAGGGCGACATTCAGCGCCGGATCACGCCCGCGCTGGACGTCGAGGTCACGCCCGTGAAGACCAAGGGCAAGACGGTCCTCCGGGTCTCAGTAGCCAGTGGCCCGGACAAGCCCTATGCCCTGGAAGGTGGCAAGGTCTACGTGCGTCAGGATGCCGAGACTAGCCTGGCCGAACGAGACCAGATCGTCCAGCCTACACCCGTGCAGAAGGCTGCTGAGCCAGCAAAGGATGGCGGCAACGGCGATGCGAAGGCGGAGACGGCCTCCTTCAAGGTGATGCCTCCGCGTACCGGCGTCGAGGTGATCCACAGCGAGGAGCGCAAGGGGGCACGGTACCATACCCTGCGAGACCTGCGAAATCGCAATGTGGTCCACGATGTGACCAAAGAGTCCGCGCGTCGGCTATGGCGCTATGCCATCAAGGAGCACGAGAAGGCCATCCGCCAGCCGCTACAGGTGACCTGGCAGGGTGAGCTGGGACTGTGGAAGTCCTACAAGCGCGGCAACCGGGTCAAGTACAACCTTACACAGCTGGACGAATCCGGGCGGACTCACTACTATTACGGCGTTACCGAGGAGGGCCTGCACGGGCAGTGGAAGGCCCTCGTGGGTAGCGACAACGGGGGAACCAAGCCCGAAGTCGAGTCTGTTGCTGAGGCGTAGAAGCGCTAGCTGAGGCCTAGAGGGAGGGGCGCCTGTCCGCGCCCCTCCTGGGAAGGAAGCTCGCAGAAAGGGGGGAGCTGCATTGACCAGGCAGGATGTGTACGCCCGCCTCCTTGATGCAGTGACAGCGGGCTGTCTCCCTGAGCAGGGCAACGCGATACCGTCTTCCGAGAACGGCCTGGTCCATCTGGCCCGAGAGGCCTGGCAACGGGCCATCACCCGAGACTTCCCCGTCCTTCTGACTGTCTGGGCGGCCGACGCAGTCGGCTCTTCGTCTGGTGTCGTCCTGGACGCGGCCGCGGCTTGGTCCGGCCTCTATCTGGCTGCCAAACTACTCGATGACCTGCAGGATGGTGACCCCGGGATCCTGGGGGGCGACGCATCGCCCGCTACCGTGCTCAACCTGGCGACGGGGCTGGTCTTTGCGGCTCACGGGTGTTTGACCGGTGACGCCGACAGCGACTCGTCATCAATCAGGCTTCGGTTGGCAGGTGAGTTCAGCCGCTACAGCCTTCAGGTGGCCGAAGGGCAGGAGCTAGGGCTGCAGACGCCGCCTGAGGGGGAAGCCGTCTTGGCGTGGGCCTGGGACGTCTTGCGCAAGAAGGGAGCCCTTCCCTTTGCGCTCGCCTGTCGTGCCGGGGCAATTGCCGGCGAGGCGCCGGAGAGTGCGGTGGAGGTCATGACGGAGCTGGGCCGTTGCATCGGCGAGGCAGTGCAACTCATGGATGACGCACTAGGGCTGCGGGCGCGCGATGTGGCCGACATCCGCTCGGTCGCCATTCCCCTGGCATACGGCCTCTCTGTGGCCGATGATGAGGACAGCCGGTCCCTCACCGACCTCGCCGGGGCCGTCCACGCCGGCAACCTGGAGGCGGTTGAGCCGCTTTGCCTCTTGTTGGAGAGGATGGGCGCCATGCGCTACCTGTCCATAGGCGCTGCTGCAAGCATAGCCCGCGCCCGTTCTCTGCTTTCATCCCCGTCGGTTCGGGTCCCCTCTGCGGGGGCGCAAGCATTGGCCGGAGTGGTTGACTGGCTCGACCCGGCCAGCAGCCATCCCTCCGGTACCTGACAGAGCCGCCATGCTCGGGCATGCGCTGAGGCTCGCTCGAAGCATAGTCCCCAGGACGCTCGACTGGCTGGGCCTCCTGGGTGCCATCCCTGTGCTCGTGGTGGTCACCGTGGGCATTCAGGCCCAGATCCAGACGGCCTGGGATGGCATGGAGTGGGTGGGCTCTCAGTTTGGCGTGGTCCGGGTGGTGGAAGGAGGGCCGGCCGACGCCGCCGGGATCCAGCCCGGGGATGAGATCCTGGCCTTTGATGGGGTGCCGGTGGAGCACCGTATCCCCCTGTACCCGGAGGCACCCGGTGAAGCGGTCCAGGTGACCATCCGGCGAGAGGGGGAGATCCAGGACGTTACCATGGTCCTGGGTGTGATACCCAGAGGCGATCTCGTCCTCAAGATCGCCAACCTCGGCACGGCGCTCCTCTTCTCGGTGCTAAGCCTGGCCTTCTCCATCGGCGAGCGACGCTCGCGCTCGGGCCTGAGCTTCACGCTCTTCTACCAGCTCCTGGCGGCCGCCATCGCCTGTGGCGCAGTGTCCTGGACGCAATTGGGCTGGGCCATCCGAGGCTTCGAGGTCGTGCTGGCCCTCCTCATCCCGGCAAGCCTCTCCATGGCATCCATTTTCCCCCTATCCCGAGACGAGATCTGGGTCCGGGCGCTGCGCTGGATCTCGGTGGCGGTGGCGCTGGTGTTGCTGGCGCCGATGATGATCCTGCCGCCCCAGGACCTGCTGGGCAGCGGGCGTGGGTATGCAGCCTACCAGGCCACGCTCCTGCTGCTGTTGGCCTCGGTGGGCCTGAGCGTGTTCATCATCTTCCAGTCCTTCTCCCGCTCGACGGACGCTGCTGCTCGCTCCGCCACTCGCATCTCGCTGTTGGGCCTGGCCATGTCGGTCATGCCCCTGTTCGGCCTCTACCTGATTCCGCGATTCCTGATGGGTCGAGGGGTGGTCTCGGCGGATATCACCCTGCTGTTCCTCACCTTCCTGCCGCTCTACCACGGCTTTGCCATCACCCGCCGACGGTTCTACGGGTTGGAGACGGTGCTCCCGTCGGTGTCAGCGGTCGTCATCAGCGGCGTGGTGTTCATCGCCACCCTTCTGTGCTCGGTGTGGGTGGTGCGGATGGTCTGGCCCAGCGGCGGCGAGAGCGCCGTGATGAGCGGGATGGTGTTCGGCGCCATTCTCCTGGCGGCCACCAACGTACCGGTGATCAGTGGGTCCCGACGGCTGGTGCACCATGCCTTCTACGGGCAGGCGTACGACTTCCAGTCCGTGGTGTCGGAGATGTCGCGGGACCTAACCCAAGCGGTGGGTCGGGACGAACTGGGCTCACTGGTGGTGCAGACCCTCAGCCAGCGGATGAACCTGGCTGGGGCAGCGCTGCTGAGTACCCGCGAAGCGGATGGCTACCTGGGCTTGGAGGCCAGTGCTGGGTGGGTGACGCCGAGCCTTCGCGACGGGGGCCGGTTGGAGCTATCTGGGCTCCTCGCTCAGACGCTGCTTGCCCAAGGGCTTCCCCAGCGCCGTGAGGGGCTGGAGGGGAAGCTGAACCCGGCGGCCCTGGACCCAATCGAGCGGGAGTTGCTCTCCGACACGCGGACGGCGCTCTTGGTACCGGTCGTGGTCAAGGGCAGCTTGCGGGGTCTAGTAGTGCTGGGCCATAAGCTCAAGGATGCCCTGTTCAGCAACGAGGACCTGGAGATCGTGGCCACGCTCGCCGCTCAGATTGGGGTCAGCATGGAGAACGCTGACCTCTACGACCACTTGCGGGCGGAGATGCGCAAGCTCCAGGAGATGCAGGACCAGTTGGTTCAGGCCGAGAAGCTCTCGGCGGTGGGTGAGCTGGTAAGTGGTGTCGCCCACGAGCTCAACAACCCGCTGACGGCCGTGGTGGGCTATGCCGAGCTGCTGCGCTCCGAGCTGACCGACGAAGAGACCCGGAAGGACGTAGAGAACATCCTCCGATCGGCGGAGCGCTCCCGCCGGATCGTCCGCAACCTGCTTACCTTCGCCCGCCGGCAACGGACCGAGCGGAGGATGGTGGATGTCAACGAGATCATCACCCAGACCATCGAGATCCAGGCTTACCAGCTGCGGGTGGATAGCATCGAGGTCCAGACCAGCCTAGACCCCAACCTTCCCTACACGGCTGCGGACAGCTCGCAGCTTCAGCAGGTGTTCCTCAACATCATCATGAACGCCCATCAGGCCATCCGCAGCGTGAAAGAGAAGGGCACGATCATCGTCACCACGAGCGTGGGCCGGCCGGGCTGGGTGCGGATATCCATCAAGGACGATGGGCCCGGGATACCCTCAGAGACCGCCAACCGAATCTTCGATCCGTTCTTCACGACTAAGGAAGTCGGTGTTGGCACGGGGCTGGGGTTGTCCATCTGCTACGGCATCGTGAGCGGCCACGGGGGCCGCATTTGGGTGGAGAGCGCGCCGGGGCAGGGGGCGGAGTTCATCATAGAGCTGCCGATCCAGACGGTGGCGCCGTCGGTGGAGAAGCCATCGGAGGCTCCGCCTGATGTGTATGCAGGTGCTAAGGTACTGGTGGTCGAGGACGAAGCGGCGGTTGCGGCCGTCTTGCATCGGCTGCTGACCAAGAAGGGCTGCACGGTCGAGGCTGTGAGCAGCGGGACCGAAGCCCTGGAGCGGCTGAAGTCGGGGCCGTACGACGTCGTGATCTCCGACATCCGCATGCCGGGGATGAGCGGCATCGCGCTGTGGGAGCAGCTGCGGACCGACTACCCAGAGCAGGCCTCGCGGGTGATCTTCGTCACCGGCGATACGGCGAGCGCCGACACCAGCGAGTTCCTTCGAGGGGCGGGCCAGCCCGTGCTGCCGAAGCCATTCGGCGCAGACGAACTGGCGAAGGCCATGGCAGAGGTGCGCGGCAGGGCCAACTGACCGGCCGCGCGCTCATGGCAGTCGAAAACGGCGCTCAACGCAATGGCTGAGCGCCGTTGTACTCAATCGGTATGGGTAATGCCTATCTCCGGTAGCGGAGGGTGCGCAGGAACAGGTCGTCCCGTTCCTCACCCTTGGGCATCCCGCGCTCGCGCTGACGGCGCTTGCGCTTGGGCGGACGGTTGCGTCGTCCGCCATCCTCCTCAGAGAAGGCTTCCTTCCAGGCTGCCTCCATAGGGGTCAGCACGGGCCGATCCTCGCGAGCGCTCTGGAAGCGCATCACGGGTTCGGGTGTTGCCGCCTTGAGGCTCAAGCTGACCTGGCCCTTCTCCTGGTCTACAGCGAGGACCTTGATCTGGACTTCCTCGCCGACCTGCACCACCTCAGACGGATCCTCGACCCGAGTGTGGGCCAGCTCGCTGATGTGGATGAGGCCGTCCTTCTCCGCCCCGATGTCTACGAAGGCCCCGAACTTGGTGAGCCGGACGATCTTGCCGGTGACCAAGGCACCAACCTGGAGGGAGGCGATGGGGTTCGTGGGTGGCTTGTTGCGGGTAACCAGGAGGCGCTTGCGCTCGCGGTCTACTTCGCTCACCCAGACCGTGACTTCATCACCTTCCTGAAGTCTGGGGCCGCGGGCTGCCCTGGGGCCAGTGATCTCGGAGATGTGGAGAAGAGCAGGATACCCACCGACGTTGAGAATCGCCCCGATCTTGCTGATCTTGACTACCCGTCCGGTGACTTCCTCACCCGGCTGGACGGTCTGAAGATCAACCGGGGATACGTCGTGGTTGTTCGACTTCTGTGCTTCCACTTAGAGAGAAACCCCCGCGAAATGCGTACTTTGCGCGTATCTGCTTGTGTTCACTCGTACGAGTCTAGCAGCTTCTTTTCTAGCGAGCAAGTCGAGTACTTATGGGTTCAGCGCGTTCTAGGGGTCCATGTCGCGCACCTCCGAGAGCCCTCGTGCAAGCAGCTCAGCGTAGGTCTCCGGAGACAGGCTGCCGGGCAGGAGGGAGCGGGCGTTGGCGGCACCGGCCGCGGCCGCGGCTGCGGCCAGGTGTCGAGCATCGTATTGCAGGGCGGTGCCGGTCATGAGGGCGGCGAGCGCTGCGTCGCCGCTGCCCACCGGGCTACCTTGCTCGACGGTGGGGCAGGGCGCGTACACGGTCCGCCCGTCGTGGGCCAAGACCAGCCCCTGGCGACCAAGGGTAATGCAGACGACGCGGATCCCCGTGGCGGCCAGCTCGCGGGCGGCGGCAGCCGCCTGGTCGGGCGAGGACACCGGCCGCTGCAGGGCGTGACTGGCCTCCTGGCCGTTGACCTTGAGGCCGTAGAGGTGCGCCCCGAGCGCACGAGCCAGGGGCTCGCCGGAAGTGTCTAGCCAGACGTTTGCGCCCCTAGCGCCCAGGGTCCGAGCAAAGCGGGCGTAGAGGTCAGCGGGCAGGCCGGGGGCTAGGCTTCCGGATAGGGCCACGTGGTCACCCGGCTGGCAGTCGGCGAGGGCGTCCTTCAGTCGGTCCGGCGTATCGGCCGGGGCGGCGGCTCCCACCTCCCGCACGTGGTGCAGCGTGCCGGGAGCCGCGCCCAGAAGGGTTACGTGATGGCGGGTGCGGGGAAGCAGCGGAAGAAGCCGGGGCGTCACGCCGTGAGCGAGCATCTCATCCCGGAACGTGGGGGCAAGGTCGGGACTGACCAGCACTACCGCCACGCAAGGCACGCCCAGAGCGGACAGCGCCCGAGCTACGTTCAGGCCTTTCCCGGCGGGTAGGTGCCACGCTTCCTCGGCCAGTACCGCATCGCCCTCGCCCGCGGGCAGACGGTACACATGGTCGAGCGCCGGGTTGAGGGTGACGGTCCAGAACAAACCTTGTGACCTTGCCGATGTGCCCGATGTATCGGGCAGAAGATAGTCGTCATCATAGGGCAAGCCTGCGGACGCGGCAAGGGCCATTGACACGGCCCCCGGCACCTCGTATACTTGGACTTGACCTTCGGGGCAGGGTAAGGCGAATCGCTCGCTGATTCCCGACCGGCGGTGAGGCGCTTCGGCGCCAAGCCCGCGAGCACACGCTGATCTGGTGCGGCGGCCGAGGGGTATGGATCTACCGTACCCTAATCGTGAGCCTAGTCCAGAGCCGACGGTATAGTCCGGATGGAAGGAGGTCGAGCGACGTATAGGCACGCGCGCGTGCCCGTCCCGCTCACTGTCAGCCCCGCTGGTCAAGCGGGGCTGTTTTTCGTTAAGTCCCAACGGAGTAACGCACAGTGATGGATAAGCGGAACCGAGTGGCCATGGTCCAGGCGGCAGCGACGGTGGGCGTTGCCATCGCGCTGTTGGCTGCCTGGCAGGTATTGGTGACCATCGGGGACTACCCCACCTACATCATCCCACGGCCGGGCGAGGTCCTGAGGAAGGCGATCGCCGTGGTCGGCGACGGCACCCTCTGGCTGCACGTGTGGGTGACCACCCAGGAGGTGTTGGTAGGCCTGGCTCTCGGCGTGTCTGCCGCGCTGGTGGTGGGATACCTGTTGGGCACCTGGGAGTGGTTCGAGCGGGTGCTCAGCCCCTACATCGTGGCCGCACAGTCGATCCCTACCGTGGCCCTTGCCCCCCTGTTGGTCATCTGGTTTGGATTCGGGCTGACGAGCAAGGTGGCCGTATGCGCCATGGTGGTCTTCTTCCCCATGATGGTCTCGACCATGGTGGGGTTGCGCTCGGTGCCGGATGACCTGCGCGACCTGATGACGGTCCTCAAGGCCAATCGCTGGCAGGTCTTCCTCAAGCTGCAGGTCCCGGCTGCCCTGCCGGTGCTGCTGGGGGGCCTCAGGATGGCGGTGACCCTGGCCGTGGTGGGCGCAGTAGTGGGGGAGTTCGTGGGATCGGACCGGGGCCTCGGGTTCCTGGTGAACTCGGGCAAGGGGCTGTTCGACACGCCCCTGATGTTTGTGGCCCTAGGGGCGCTGATGCTTATGGCGATGGGGCTCTATGTGTCCGTGCTTCTGATAGAGCGAAAGCTGTTGAAGTGGAGGTACTGATATGAGGAGTGTGCCGGCGCGGTTGTTGCTGGCGGTCGTCGCTGCGGTCATCGTGGTAGGTTGCGCGGTTCCCACACCATCTGCCACCAGCCCGGCGGTACAAGCTAGCCCAGAGACCATCAAGATCGCAATGGGGTTCATCCCCAACGTGCAGTTCACCCCCATGTACGTCGCCCTGGAGCAGGGGTACTTCGCCGATGAGAACCTGGAGGTGGAACTGGACTATGGGATGGAGACCGACGCCATAAGCCTGCTGGGGGCGGGTGAGCTCCAGTTCGCGATCGGCAGCGGGGACCAGGTCATACTGGCGCGATCCCGAGGGCTGCCGGTGGTGTACGTCTACGACTGGTACAACCGCTTCCCGGTCTCGGTGGTGTCCCTTAAGGAGTCTGGAATTGAGACCCCCGAGGACCTCAGAGGCAAGACGGTGGGCATCTCCCACCTGCAGGGGGCCTCGTACGTGGGATGGCGGGCTCTGGCGGAGGCTGCCGGGCTGAGCGAGACCGATGTCACCCTGGTAGCCATCGGCTACACCCAGGCGGCGGCCCTGACCTCAGGCCAGGTGGATGCCGCAGTCTGCTACTACATGAACGAGCCGGTGCAGATGCAGCAGGGTGGCACGGAGGTGAACCTGATGCTGGTAGCCGACTACGCTGCCTCCCTGCCGACGAACGGCATCATCACCAACGAAGCCACCATCGCCGAACGGCCGGACCTGGTGGAGCGGCTCCTGCGTGCCTTCCACCGAGGCCTCCAGTTCACCCTCGACAATCCCGACGAGGCCTTCGCCATCGCCGAGCGGGCGGTGCCCGAGATCAGCGGCAACCGCGAGGTTCAGCGGGCAGTCCTCGACGCCTCCCTGGAGCTGTGGCAGGCCGAGGGGCTGGGCCTCTCCGATGAGGAGTCTTGGGCGCAGGCCAGCGAGATCATGCTGCGCGCCGGCCTGATCGACACCGAGGTGGATCCCTCTCAGGCGTTCACCAACCAGTTCGTGCCGGAGGAATAGGCCGTGTCCCAACCGGCTCTCAGGCTCAGGGATGTGACCTTCACCTACAGTCCCGGTGAGCGCCCGCTGGAGGCGCTGGCCGACGTGGACCTGGACGTGGAGGCGGGTGAGTTCGTGACCGTAGTCGGGCCTTCCGGGTGCGGGAAGACCACCTTGCTGCGCCTGATCGCCGGCCTGACCAAGCCGACGGCTGGCACCATCGAGATCGCCGGCAACGGCAATGGGGTGGTGGGCTTCGTCTTTCAGAGCGGGGCCCTGTTGCCCTGGCGCACCGTGAGGGCAAACATCAGCCTGCCGCTGGAGCTGGCCGGGGTGAACGGGGAGGCCATCCGCCGGCGCGTGGACGATCTGATCAGCCTGGTCGGGCTCACCGGCTTTGAGGCGGCCTATCCCCGAGAGCTGTCCGGGGGCATGCAGCAAAGGGTGGCGCTCGCTCGCGCCCTGGTCAATGACCCGACGCTCCTGCTGCTGGATGAGCCTTTCGCTTCGCTTGACTCGTTCTCCCGCGAGCGGATGAACGACGAGCTGCAGCGGATCTGGATGGCCAGCGGTACGACCGTGATCATGGTCACGCACAGCATCGAGGAGGCGGTGTTCCTGTCCGACCGGGTGGTGGTGCTTTCGCAGCGGCCAGGGCGGGTGAAGGGCATCTTCGAGGTGCCGTTCGAGCGGCCCCGGCCTGGGGAGCTTCGGTACGAACCCGAGCACGCCGCGCTGGCCGCGCGAATCCGCCGGGCGGTGGATGAGCGGTCTCCGGAGTGGGAGCCGGCACTGGCCGGTTAAGAAGAAACAGGGCGCTCGTGAGAGCGCCCTGTTTGGCTTTCTCTGTAGTCCCTAGAAGAGGCGAGATACCCCGGCCCGGGCCAATAGTGCCACGGACCCGATAGCGGCATGGCACAGGCCCAGTGCATAGCTGGCCGCTACCCCCGCGTACTTGAGTTCCCGTCTGCCAAATAGCTCGGTGTAGTGGTGGACGGCCCAGCGCCTGCCCGCTGCGACGGTGGTACGATCGAGGATGGCCTGGCGCAAGTCCTCCGGCGTGGAGCCGGGGAAGAGCGTGAGACCGAGGCCGACCGTGTTGGCGCTGTGAGCGTCACTGCCCGACACTCTGGCCACGCTAGTGTGGGCCGCCAGTTCATGGGCCCGGATGTTGGCCCTCGAGCGGGGCAGGCAAGCGTTGAACACCTCCATGGCATCGTAATCCAGCCCAATCACCTGCTCTCGGGTGAGCCGCCTACGCCATGGGTTGAGAACGCCAAAGGAGACAGGATCATAAGGGTGGGCAAGGACCGCTATGCCGCCCTGCTCGTGGACGGCGGTGATGGTCTCTGCCATGTCCTGGCCAGGGGCGATGCGCTCTTGGATGAAGAGAGCGAGGAGATGCCCATGGTGAGTTGAGATCTCTTCGCCGACAACAACTCCAACGCCAAGCCTAGGGGCTAACTCTGCGGCACGGAGTGCACTATCTACGCGGTTGTGGTCGGTTATGGCGACCACGTCCAGCCCAGCGCGGCCGGCCGCCTCCAATACCTCTCGCACGCTGGACACACCGTCGCTGGCATTGGTGTGAACGTGCAGGTCAGCTGCGCCCGTTGGTTTCCTCCTCATGCTCGGTGGAACGGCGAAGAATAAGGGCCTCGTGTAGAGGCCCTGTCTTTGATGTATATAAAGTATAAACGTTCTCTGGAACAAATGCAAAACGGGCGCCCGATCATGCCGGCCCCATGGCCTCGGTCACGGGTTGGTGCCGGCACGCCTTGGGAACAAGGGAGACCTCGAAGGCCAGCCGGGACAGCAGATACGCCAGGGTGGATTCGGCTCCCTGGTTGCCGTTCACGCGGTCAGGGTGAAGCCCATCGAAACAGCCGCCGCTGCTGGGGTCATACAGGGCTCGCCGGAGCCGGTTGGCACCGAGGAACCAGTTGAAGGCGTTCAGGGCGTGTTCCAGGTAGCTCTCTTCCCCGGTATGCTGATGGGCGCACACGCAGGCCTGGACCATGGCCAGGGCGTCTACGGGCTGTTGGTCGAATATGGCCCGCTTCCCTCCGCGGGGATACCAGCCGTCCTGCCCGATGACGTCCAGCATGGAGCCCTCGAAGTATACCTGCAGCAGGAAATTTAGGCCCTCCAGCGCTACCTCTAGGTAGCGATCGACGCCGAGGGTAACGTAGGCGTTGATCAGGCCTTCGCAGAGCTTGGGGTTGCTGTAGGACAGTATGTTCTCAAACCACGGCCACTCCGGGTCAGCGGTCTCGTCCCAGAGCCGTATCAGGTTGTCGGCAAAGCGGCGGGTCAGGTCGCGTACCCGATCCACCTGGTACCCGACCTGACAGGCCCAGCTCAAGCCGAGGAGGCACAGGGCCTGCCCTCTGGGCGACTGCACCCGATCCAGCGAGGGCAGAGCCAGTTCCAGCAGGAGCTCGGCGGAATGCCTCATGCCGCTGTTGGGGGCGACGGCGAGGGCGTAGCCCAGGCTCCAGATCGCCCGTCCCTGGCAGTCATCGGAGCCGGCCTCATCGAGCCAGGTGCGGTCGTATGCCATGAAGTTGTGGAACCGACCATCCGGCCTCTGGGCGTAGCGGAGGAACGACAGGTACCGCCACACCAGGTCTTGGCTCTCCGTCGAGCCGGTCGCTAAGGAGTACTGCAAGGCGGCGATGAGGGCCCGGGCATTATCGTCGGTAGTATAGCCGTGCAGTGGATCCGGCGAGGTATAGAAGGCGTGCTGCAACATCCCCGTGCTGTCTGTCATGCGCTGGAGGTGATCCAGCCGGAGTGGGGGCAGCCCGGTGCGTGCTAGTTCGTGCTTGGGCATGGCGAAGCGTACTCCTTTCGGGCGGCGAAGGCCCGGCCAGGACCGAGCCCCAACCTAGGCAGTGGCCCTGGATACCGCCATGGGAGCAAGCTGAGTCCTCTGTAGGACGTCGGCAGTCAGCATGCCGTACTGCCGGCCCACCTCGCGCCACACCCATGAGCGGGTATAGGCGTAGGCCTTGGCGGCCATGTCCAGCCGCAGGTATTCGTCCTCAGCCAGGCTTACCAGGGCACCGGCGATCGCCTCCGAGTTGCGGAAGGGCACCACGACACCCCGTCCGTTGGCGAGCACTTCCTTCGCATAGGCAAAGGGAGTGGCGATGGTGGGCTTGCCGGCACCCACGGCGTAGGCCATGGTCCCGCTGACGATCTGCTCCGGGTCAAGGTAGGGCATGAGGTAAACGTCGGTAGCCTGGAGGTACAGGATGAGTTCGCGAAGGGTCAGGTACCGATTCACGAAGCTGACGTTGTTCTCGATGCCCAGCTCTTGGCAGCGCTGGATAAGTCGCTCCCGGTAGGCCTCGCCCTCGTTGCGCACGATGGTGGGGTGGGTGCGACCGATGATCAGATACAGGATCTCCGGGTGTTGCTGGGTCGCGGCCGCCATCGCGTCGAGGGCGTACTCGATGCCCTTGCCGGGCCCGATGAGCCCGAAGGTGGAGACCACCAGGCGCCCGGACAGGCCCAGCTCGGCCTTGCGCAGCTGGAGCACCTCTGGCGACCAGGCGACATCCGGTATCCCGTGGGGGATGTAGTGGATCTTGCCCGGTGGCGCATCACAGGTGCTGACCAGAAGCTGTTTGGCGTTCTGCGCCAGCACGACCACCGCGTCGCTGGCGTTGATGATGGCCTTGGTCACGCTCTTGAAGTGACCTTCCGGCTTTGAGAGAACGGTGTGAAGCGTAGTCACCAAGGGCAGCTTCAGGGCGTCAATGAAGTCGAGCAGATACTCGCCATCGTCGCCGCGGAAGATCCCATACTCGTGTTGTATTGAGACCAGGTCGGCCCCCGAGTTGTTGATGCGGCGGGCGGCACTGCGATAACTGGGCCGCTGCGCATCCTCGATGGTGAACTGGACTTCCTTGCCGTAGCGGTAGGAGGCGGGCCAGTCATTGACTGCGCACACGCTGGCCTTGCCCACGAGGTTGGGCCACTGACGCAGGCTCATAACGACATCCTGCGTGAAGGTGGCTATTCCGCACTCCCGGGGAGGGTAAGTGCCTACCGTCACTACGGCTGGGCTGTGAACTAGTGAGCTCAGGGGGAGCTCCGACGAGATTCTCGGTTCCATATAGCGAGCCTCCAAAACGGTTAGCTAACTGCTAGCCTTGACTGGCGGCAGGATCGGGACCATGCACGCCAGGAGCAGCCCCATTGAGAAGTGAGACGGGAACCTGGATGGGCGCTAACTTCGCTGTTGTGGTGGCCTGCCATTGGCCAGGCTGCTGTGCTCCAGCGGGTGGTGGTTGAACGGCCCCTAGAGCCGCGTCCCTGCGCAGCAGCCAGGAGAGAGAAGGGACAGAGGAAGCCTTGCCCTTCGGCCACATCCATGTGGTCGCGGAAGCGGTGTGAACCGCTTGGGGACTATACATAACACGTTAGAACGGAAACCAGTCTGACAGCCTAACGGGCCGTCGTCGTGATATCTGACGCCTCACTTCAGGGTAACATACCCCAACATAACTAGTATAGCACATCTGGCCAAACGGGACAAGGGTGGGGGTTGGGGGGTCCCTCCGCCCTATGTCACACCGCCAGGCGCGCCGGGGGGCGGGAAGTAGCCACAGAGACACGGAGGCACGGAGAGACGCCGGCCCTGGCGCATCCCACGGCGCCACATCTGGCGTCGGCGAAGGCCCGATAGCCGCGAGTTCAACGCGAGGGCCTACCAGCGCTCCAGGTAGCACAGCATGCGCCGGGCGCGCGCCTCACGGGTCACGCGTCACCTATCACGTGTCACTCGTCACGCTTCAGCGCGAGCGCCTAGCCCTTGATCCCGGTCAGCGTGATCCCCTGGATGAAGTAGCGCTGGAAGAAGAAGAACACGAGGAGGCAGGGCAGCATCACCAGGGTGGAGTAGGCCATGAGCTGCGCCCAAGCCGTCGTGTACTTGGTTCGGAAAGCCAGCAGGCCCAGGGGCAGCGTCCACTGATCGGTGCGATTGAGGTAGATCAGGGGGCCCATGAAGTCGTTCCAGCAGCCGACGAACGAGAAGATCGCCACTGCGGCCAGTGCGGGACCTGACAGGGGCAGCATGATGCGGAACCAGATCACCAGCGGGTTGGCTCCATCAATCACTGCCGATTCGTCCAGCTCTCGTGGGATACCAAGGGCGAACTGCCGCAGCAGGAAGATGTAGAAGGCGCTGCCGAAGAACGAGGGGACGATCAGGGGCTTGAGGGTGTTCACCCAGCCCAGCCGATAGAACAGCACGAACACCGGAATCATCGTGACCTGGCTGGGCAGCATCATGGTGGCCAAGAGGATGGCGAACCAGGCGTTCCGACCGGGCCAGGAGATGCGAGAGAAGGCGAACGCCACCAGAGACGACGAGAACACCAGCCCCACGATGCTCAGTGAGGCGACGATGACTGAGTTCTTGAGGTAAGTGAGCGTGGGCACGGAGTTGACCGCTTCCACGTAGTTCTGGAACACGATCGGCCGCGGAATCCACACCGGCGGCTGTTGCCACACCTGCTCGGGCACCTTGAGCGAGGTGGAGAGCATCCAGAAGAAGGGCAGCACGAAGAGGGCGCTACCGGCGGCAATCACGGCATAGAGGACCACGTTCCTGACTGCCTGCAGGGCTCGGCGACGGCGCCGGCTGGCTCGCGCCATGTGTGCTGCGCGGGCATCAACTGCGGGCGCTATGGACCTGGTGACCTGCTCTACCATGAGTTCCCTCCGGTGCTACAGCGTCCCCGCGGGGGTGGCGGCCTCGTAGTACACCCAGCGCCCCGCTAAGCGAAACTGGATGAGCGTCAGGGCGAGCACTATGAAGAACAGAACCCAGGCCATGGCCGACGCGTACCCCATCTTGAAGAAGCGGAAGGCGTTCTGATACAGGTACAGCACGTAGAAGAGGGTCGAGTTGACCGGCCCACCGTTGGTCATGACGTAGGCCTGGGTGAAGACCTGGAACGAGCCGATGAACCCCATCACCATGTTGAAGAAGATGGTAGGGGTGATCATGGGGATTGTGATGTGTCGCGTCTTCTGCCACCAGTTGGCCCCATCTACCATTGCCGCCTCGTAGAGGCTCTCAGAGATGCCCTGCAGGCCGGCCAGGAAGATGACCATCGTGCCGCCGATCCCGAAGACGCTCATCAGGACCAGTGCCGGCTTGGACCACGCCGGGTCCTGAAGCCAGCGAGGTCCGGTGATTCCGATGCGACCCAGGAGGTCGTTTACCAGGCCGAGGGTGGGGTCGAAGAGCCAGAGCCAGAGCATGGAGACGGCGACGCCGGAGACCACGGAGGGCATGTAGTAGGCGGTGCGGAAGAGGTTCTCTCCCCTCAGCCCCTGGTTGAGGAGGATGGCGATGGTCAGGGCGACTACGATACCCAGAGGTACCTGGAGGACGGTGTAGTAGACGGTATTGGTGATGCTGATCAGATAGCGCGGATCGTTGGTGAACATGCGGGTGAAGTTGGCCAGCCCGATGAACTTCGCCGGTTGGAGGACCGAGTACTCAGTCAGGCTGAAGTAGATAGAAGCAATCATCGGGCCCAACGTGAACACCAGGAAGCCGATGATCCAGGGGCTGGCCATGCCGTAGCCCCAGGCGAGCCGGGCCCACCACCTGGGGCTGGCAATGCGAGACCTTCTGCGTGCGACCGCCACCAAACTCCTCCACTTCCGCTAGTACGTGCTACGGATGGATGCCACGTGAGTGAGGACCCACGACGCCAGGCTGAGGCGTCGTGGGTCCGGGATGGGCCAGTGGACTAGCCGCAGGCTCCTTCGGGCCAGGAGAAGGAGGTGAACACCTCAGTGAGCTCAGCTTCGATCTCGGTGAGGGCTTCCTCGGCCGTCTTCATCCCTAGGGTCACCGCTTCGATGGCGGGCTGGACCAAGGAGTTGAACGGCAGCCAGCCGGGCAGCCTGGGCCAGGCGGTGCCGTACTGGGCCAGGTGCTCCATGACTGCCACCATCACCGGGCTCTTCATGAACTCAGCGGTCTCGGCGGCGCTGATGCGCGGAGGCACGAAGCCGAGCTCCTCGTTGTAGGTGGCCAGGGCCTCCGGCTCCATGTGGGCCTTGAGCACCTCCCAGACCGCATCAGGGTGCTTGGTGGTGGTGGACACGGCCAGGAAGTCGGTGTTGGTGGTGCCCACCCGCTTCTCCTTCAGAGGTGGGTTGGGAACCGTGATGAACTCGGCCTTGTCGGGGGCGTTGGTCTTGACGATGGCGTAGTGGGCGCCCGGGTGACCGTACTGGATAACCACCTGTCCGGTGGCAAGGTACGGGATCTGCGACTCGGGCAGCGGGGCTGCCGCTTGCGGTGCGGCCGCGTTGTTGCGCTTGGCGATCCAGTCCAGGGCCCAGAAGCCCGCCTCGTTGATGAAGCCGGGGCGACAGTTCTCGATCATGGGCTGACCGGCTGCCTCCACGACCAGGAAGAACTCCTCGGTGCTGTTCTGGGCGGAGGCACCCATGCGGACGATCTTACCACCCTCAGTGATTGTCAGGGCGGAAGTGGCTGCCAGGAACTCGTCGAAGGTCCAATCGTCGGAGATCTCGACCCCTGCCTCATCCGCCAGGTCCTTGCGGTAGCAGTAGTGGCGGGGGCTGGTGAGCTGCGGGAGAGCCCAAACCTTGCCCAGCCAGGAAGTGTCGGAGAGGGCGCTGGGGTAGAAGTCATCCCTGGTGCCCCAATCGTCCAGGTAATCGTCGAGTGATCGGCAGAGATCGTTGACCACCAGGATGGGAACGGTATCGGAGCTCTCCCGGAAAATGTCGGGCATGGCACCGGCTGCCTTGGAGGTGAGGAGCTTCTCTTCCAGCGTAGCCCAGTCCATGGGTACCACGTTTATAGTCATGCCGGGGTACTTCTCGAGGGGAGCGACATTGGCCGTGTCGTTGGCGAACTGCATGTACTGGTCGGACCAGTCCACCAGGATCTCAACCGTGAACTGCTCCTCGGCGGCTGCCGGTGCGCCCGCTTCGGCGGCGCCAGCGGTGGGCTCAGCGGGGGCACCTCCTGAGCTGGGGGCAGGGGCGGCGCCGCAGGCGGCCAGGGCGGCGACTGCTCCCGTCGTCAGGGCGGTGCGGAGTACGGCACGTCGGGTCGTTCGTCGGCGCAACATCGGTATCCTCCTTGTCCCTCTCGAGCTAGCGAGCCGGCCTGGCGGCGGGCTCCGGGGTCTCGCGGGCGGCCTGGATGGGTACTACACCGATCTATAGGGCTTCGTGCGACCGAACATGCTGAGTATTGAGTGAGGAGAGGATAATGGACCTGGGCTACCTCTGTCAAGGGGTCCCACGGCCCCAATCTGCGACCGACTCGGTGGCGTATGGCAGCGGCCCCCTGCTTGCACGAGGAGGGGCGCTGCTGTACAAGGACGACCGAAGGCCAAAGGTACGCGACCGCTGGAGGGGGTGACGAGCCGGTGCGAGTGATTGCAGGTGAGGCCAAGGGGCGGCACCTAAAGGCGGTGCCCGGCGATACCACTCGCCCGGTGACCGACCGGGTCAAGGAGGCGGTGTTCAACATCCTCCAGCCCGACCTGGAAGGGGCGACGATTCTGGATCTCTTCGCCGGCACCGGGGCCATCGGGATCGAGGCCCTGAGCCGAGGGGCGGCCAGGGCCGTCTTCGTGGATCGAGCTCCCAAGGCGGTGGCGACAGTGAAGGAGAACCTGCGCATCACCGGCCTGGCCGATCGCGCCGAGGTGGTGCGTGACGACTCCTTCCGGTTCCTGGAACGCACCACCGAGTCCTTCGATATCGTCTACGTGGCTCCTCCGCAGTACCTGGGGCTGTGGGAGAAGGCTCTGCAGGCGCTGGACCGGGAGAAGTCGGCGGCGGGTGACCTGGTGGTAGTGCAGATCCACCCCAAGGAGTATCACCCGGTCGAGCTCCAGTACCTGGAGCTCGAAGACGAGCGGAAGTACGGTAGCACCCAAGTGCTTTTCTACGTGCGCCGCGAGGGCGGAACGGATGCTACCTCCGAG
>JBMNTK010000019.1:0-27998 GCA_050945695.1 Anaerolineae bacterium
CTGGGGTTCTTCTACATGTGGCGCGAGAGCGTCTCCTGGTCGGACTTCCGCACCGCGGCCAAGCCTCAGATCACTGAGGCTTGAGCCCGGCCCCTGACGCGTGAGTTTGACACCGCGGGCACATACCGTTAGCCTCGCCTGATGACCGTGATGGACCTATCCGGCTGGGACGATGATGGCGCGGGCACCCGCGTCGGAGTGGATCTCGTGGAGATCAGCCGCATCGCCCGCGCCTACGAGCGCTGGGGCGAGCGGTTCCTGACCCGCGTGTACTCACCCACAGAGCAGGCCGACAGCCGAGGCCGCGTCTCCTCCTTGGCCGCCCGGTTCGCCGCCAAGGAGGCCGCTGCCAAGGCCCTGGGCACCGGCATCGGCCCCATCGGCTGGCTCGACGTTGAAGTCCTCGTGGGTGAGCGCGGCCGGCCCCTGCTCCGCCTGCGGGGCCCGGCGGCCGAGATCGCTCGGCAACTGGGACTGCGCCGGGCGGCGGTAAGCCTCTCGGATACACGCGAACACGCCCTTGCTGTGGTGGTCCTGACCTGACCGGCGGCGCCCTTCGGCCCACCGACCTTACCATTTCGAACACTGATGGAGAGTGGAGCTTTGAGAAAGAGGGTCTTCTCCGGTGTCCAGCCTTCCGGCAACCTTCACATCGGCAACTACCTGGGCGCGATCCGCAATTGGGTCGAGATCCAGGATGACTATGACAACATCTTCTGCGTGGTCAACGCCCACGCCATCACCGTGCCTCAGGACCCTCAGGTCCTACGGGAGAAGAGCCGCGAGGTCGCAGCCATCTACATCGCCTGCGGCATAGACCCGGAGAAGTCGGTCGTCTTCATCCAGTCCCATGTCCCCGCTCACTTCGAGCTCACCTGGCTGTTCAACTGCATCACCCCCATGGGCTGGCTCAACCGCATGACCCAGTTCAAGGAGAAGGCCGGCGACGAGCGTGAGTCGGTCAGCACCGGGCTCTTCGACTACCCCGTGCTCATGGCCGCCGACATCCTGCTCTACGATGCTGACCTAGTCCCCGTGGGCTCCGACCAGACCCAGCACATCGAGCTCACCCGCGACATCGCCCAGCGGTTCAACTACCTGTTCGGCGAGACCTTCAAGCTCCCGCAGGCCCTGGTGCGCGAGACCGGAGCTCGCATCATGGCCCTCGACGAGCCTACCAAGAAGATGAGCAAGAGCAGCGAGTCCCCCATGGGCGCCGTGGACATCCTCGAGGCGCCGGACTCCATCAAACGCAAGATCATGCGCGCCGTCACCGACCCCTTGCGCGACATCGTCTTCGACCCCGAGCGGCACGGGCTCTACAACCTGCTGACCATCTACCAGTTGCTCTCTGGCTGGTCGCGGGAGCAGATCGAGAGCCACTTCCAGGGCAAGGGCTACGCCGACCTCAAGCGGGAATTGGTGGACCTGGTGGTCGAGACCCTTCGCCCCATCCAGGAGCGCTACCGCGAGCTGCGTGCAGACGAAGCGTACCTGGAGCAAGTGCTGCGGCGCGGCGCTGAGACGGCCGCTCCCATCGCAGAAGCGAAGCTGAAGCAGGCGAAGGAGCGCATGGGCCTGGTGTAAGGGCCCTGCCCTATCCCCCAACCAGGCATGGAGGCGGAATCCATGACCGAGAGCACAAGAGACTTGGCGGAGCTACGCCAGATCGCCCTGCAGATGCGGCGCACCATCATAGAGATCACCACCAGGGCCGGCTCCGGGCACCCCAGCACCTCACTCAGCATGGTGGAGCTGGTAGTGCCCCTGTACTTCGGTGGTGTGCTGCGCCACGACCCCCGCAATCCCCACTGGCCCGATCGGGACCGGTTCATCCTGAGCAAAGGACACGGCGCTCCCGCTCTCTATACGGTGCTGGCCATGCGTGGCTACTTCCCTATGGAGTGGTTGAGCACGCTCAGGAAGCTGGACAGCCCGCTGGAAGGCCACCCCAACATGCTCCGGGTGCCCGGTGTGGAAGCCTCCACCGGCTCCTTGGGGCAGGGCCTCTCGCTGGGCGTGGGCCATGCGCTGGCCGCCCGCCTGGACGGACGCGACTACCGCACCTACGTCATGATCGGGGACGGGGAGTCTCAGCAGGGCCAGGTCTGGGAGGCAGCCATGGCCGCCAGCAAGTTCGGCCTGGGCAACCTCACCTGCATCTTGGACCACAATGAGTACCAGCAGACCGGCGCCGTGGCCGAGGTGATGCCCATCGAGCCGGTGGCGGATCGGTGGTCAGCCTTCGGCTGGCACGTGATCGAGATAGACGGCCACGACCTGGAGCAGGTGTTTGCGGCCTACGATGAGGCGCGCAGGATCACCGACCGGCCGACGCTCATCAACGCCCACACCGTCAAGGGCAAGGGCGTGCGCATCATCGAGGAGGACGTGAAGCAGAGCCGCTATCACGGGGTGCCTCTGACCGAGGAACAGGCCCGAGTGGCGCTGGAGGAGCTGGCATGAAGATCGGGGCCCGCATCAACCTGCCCATCGGCAAGGCTACCCGCAACGCCTTTGGCGAGGCCTTGCGTCAACTGGGCCACGAATACCCAAACATCGTGGTGGTGGACGGCGACGTCAGCAACTCCACCCGAACTGGCTACTTCGCCCAGGACTTCCCCGAGCGCTTCTTCAACGTCGGCATCGCCGAGTCGGACATGGTAGGGGTTGCGGCTGGGCTGGCAGCCACGGGCAAGATCGCCTTCGTCTCCAGCTTTGCTTGCTTCATCATGTGCAACGCCTTCGACCAGCTGCGCATGTCCGTGGCCTTCCCCAGGCAGAACGTCAAGGTGGTGGGCAGCCATGCTGGGATCAGCATCGGCGAGGACGGCCCCTCGCAGATGGGCATCGAGGACATAGCCCTGGCTCTGGCCCTTCCCGGCTTCACCGTCTTCTGCCCGGCCGATGAGCACGCCGCTCGCGCCCTCACCCGCCGGATGGTGGAGACAGAGGGCCCGGCCTACATGCGCACCGGCCGGCCCGACTTCCCGATCGTCTACGGGCCGGACTCGGAGTTCGTCGTGGGTCGGGCCAACCGCCTGCGTGAAGGCGACGACCTCACCATCATGGGCAGCGGCCTCATGGTCGCGGCCAGCCTGGAGGCGGCCTACCTGCTCTCACAAGAGGGCATCGAGGCGCGGGTGCTCGACATGCACACCATCCGCCCCCTGGACGAGGATGCCATCACCTCGGCCGCCCGGGAGACGGGCTGCATCGTCACCGCCGAGGAACACCTGCTGGCCGGTGGCATGGGGCAGCAGGTGGCGGCCGTAGTGGCCCGCACGCACCCCGTTCCCATGGGCTTCGTGGGGCTCGACAACACCTACGCCACCAGCGGCTCCAGCGATGATCTTCTCGAGCGCTACGGCCTCACCGCCGACGCCATCGTCCAGAAGGCGAAGGAAGCGCTCGCGCTTAAGCAGCGCCGCTAGAAGCGGTCCGGCGCCGGGATGAAGGGCTCCCGCAAGGGGAAGAGGGCCTGGGCCAGCTCTATGGCTCCAGGCTCCGCCTTGCAGGCCCGATCGGCGGCCACCTCCTCCACCGACCGGTAACCCAAGAGCAGGACGGTAAGCAGCGACTGCGGCAGGCAGAGGGCCGGCAGGCCCTCCTGGCGCTCCTCGGTCAGCCGCAGGCCCGTCCCCTCCCTCACCAGGCCCAGCCCCCCTAGGTCAGTCTCTAGCCACAGGCCTGGCGCGCCCGCGGGCAGGCGCTCCTCCAGCTCAGGCAGGAGGCGCTCCATGGTGGACCGCAGATTGCACACGCGGGCCATCCCCCCTCGGTCACGGTGGAAGGACGTGGTGACACTGCAGCCGAAGCGGCGGCAGTAGAGCATGAAGGGATCGGTGGGGGGAAGGTACACGTCCACGGTAGCCAGCCCCCTCCCCCGCGCCACCTCCGCCATCAGGGCGGCCGCGGTCTCGTAGACCGCTGCCGGTCGGGCCGGGCCATTGGGCGCGTAGCTCACCACCTCCGCCACGTTGGCCTGGTGGGGCAAGTCGTCGTAGACGAGGTAGCCCAGGGGCCCGTTCTCTCCCTCGAACACTCGGATCTTGGCCCGGCGCCCAAAGCCCGAGGACATGCGCCGGGGGTCATACCAAGAGGAGTCGCGTTCCAGGCAGCCCACAGTGCTGCAGGCACGCTGCCGGCTGGCCTCTAGCAGGTAGGGAAGGTCCTCGGGCACGAACGGCCGGCTGGGAAGGACCGCCTGCGCCCTGTCGACGTCCCGCAGTTGCAGGCAGCCGTGGTACTCCGGGATGCAGGCGACATACCCGAACCGGCTGTAGAAGTCAGGAATGCCGAACAAGACGGACATGTCGAACCGGGACGCCATCCATTCCACGGCGGCATTCAGCACTTGCCGCGCCAGCCCCCGGTTGCGCGAGCGCTCGTGCGTGCCCACGTCCCCGATCCCGCCCACGTGCAACTTCGCCCGGCCCAACCACATCCACCGGTCGAAGACGGCCAGGTCGCTCACCCGCCTGCCATCCTCCACGTAGGCGACTCGGGTGCAACGCTCCTCTTGCTCGAAGACGATCTCACCGGTACTCACTGCCAAGCGTTACCTCCGCCAGCCTGCACCTCACTGCAGGCGAATCGAGTAGTTCTCTCCGTCGGTCAGGACCTCAATCGTGCCCAACTGGTCGGTGCGCAGGCACTGAATGCCCCGTATGCGTAGCCGCTCCAGCACCTGCGGGGACGGATGACCGTAGCGGTTGTCCCCCACCGAGATCACCGCCAGGCGGGGCTGGAGCGCCTCCAGGAGCGCGTCCCCCGTGGCCCGCCCGGATCCGTGGTGGCTGACCTTGAGGAGCCACGCGGGCTCGACTGCGCCCTGGGCAAGCAGCAGGCCCTCCACCACCCCCTCGGCGTCGCCCGTGAGCAGAATGGTAGCACTACCGTAGCTCACCTGCAGCACCGTGGAGCAGTCGTTGTCCGAGGATTCCCAGCCGCGGCACCCACCCGGGAGCGGGTACAGCACCCGCAAGGTGACGCCATCCCCGAGGTCCAGGATCTGCCCGGCCTCTGCCGTCCTCACCTGCGATGCCCGGGCCGCCTGGTCCTGCCACTGGCCGCGCCAGGCCTCCGGCACCGGGGCAGCGGAACCGAGCAGGAGCCCCACCGAGTAGCGCGGCGCCAGCCCGAGGAGCCCTCCCATGTGATCCATATCCGGGTGGGTGAGCGCCACCACGTCCAGGTGCCGCTGCCAGAAGGGTAGTGCCCGTCCCAGGTGCCCCCGAAGCACGTCCGGGTCGGGGCCGCCGTCCACCAGCACCCGCCGCCCACTGGGGCTGGTGATGAGGATGGCGTCCCCCTGCCCCACGTCCAGGAACGCCACGTGTAGCCGTCCATCGGGCAACTGCAAGGCCACGGCCCACACCGCCGCCACGGCCACGACCGCCGAGCCCCACACAGGCAGCTGCCGCGCCGGGCGCCACGCTCTCAGCGCGTCCAGCCTACGGCGTAGGTTCCGCCAGCTCCCCGATACCGCCAGGAGCAGCAGCCCGTAGTAGGCAACCACGCCCGGCGGGGCCCAGGCAGGAGACTCGAGAGTGGCCAGGGGCAATGAGGCGGCTCCATGGGCGATGCTCAGGGTGACCCGCGCTAATGCCCAGGCCGGCACGGCCGTGGCGGTCGCCACGCTCGTACTGATCGCCGCCGTCACCGCCGCCACCAGGGCAGCCATCATCTGGATGGGCTGCAGAGGCAGCACCAGCGCGTTGGACAGTAGCCCCAGGCCGGGAAGGCGACCGAAGTGAGCGGCCGACACGGGCAGGCTGGCTACCTGCGCCGCCAGTGTGGTCACCAGGGCCGCCGCCACGGGGACCGCCCAGCGCAGCCGCGGTCCTGGGTGCCAGGAGAACCGCTGGGCCCAGAGCATGCCTGCCGAGGTGGCAACCGACAGCTGGTAGCTGGGCTCGAGCACGAGGACCGGGCTGGCCAGAGCCATAGCGGCCGCCGCCAGGGCCAGCGACGTCCAGCCGTGTCCCGGCCTTCCGGTTGCCTGGGCCCCCAGGGCCAGCAGCACCATGGCCGAACCCCGAACCACCGGTGGGTCGCCCCCGGTGAGCAGGGCATAGCCCAGACACAGGACGGCAGCACCGGCAAGGCCCGCGCCCCACCCCAGGAAACGGCGCGTCGTGTTGGCCACGATCCCGGCCATGAAGGAGACGTTGAACCCCGACACCACCAGGATGTGCAGCAGCCCCGAGTCGCGCAGGTCTTCTTCCACCGTCTCCGGCAGTCCCTCGGTGGTACCAAGAGCGACGCCGGAAAGGAAGCTTGCCTCCGGCTCCGGCACTGCCCTCAACAGCCCCTCCAGGGCCCGGCGCCGTACTCCATACAGGATCCGCCTCACCGAGGCCGGCCCGGCCGAGATAAGCTCCACCGAGTCCGCCGTAAGCGTTGCTGTGACCCCCCGGCGGGCCAGGTAGTCGCGGTAACCCGTCTCCTCGCCGGGCGGGGTCTTGGGCACGCCCCGCAGGCTCACCCGGTCGCCATACTGCAGGCCGGCTAAGGGCCGGGCAGTCACCGCCACCGCCCACGGGGGCGAAGGGGTGCCATCCACCTCCTCAACGGCGCAGGTGTAGCGCTGCCAGAGCCCCTGAAGGGCCGGATCGGAGGCCACGCGGCAGGAGAGCGTGTGGGGACCGGAGTCGCTATAGGGATTGGACTGGTCCAGGGCCGCAGCCGCCCAGGCCCCACGGGCAGCACCCAGCGCTAGAACACCCGCCAGGAAGAGAAAACGGGAGGCTCGCTTGCCTCCCGCTCTTGCCGTCAGTAGTGCTCCTGCCGATGCCGCCACGCCGGCAGCCGTCAGCGCCTCAACACCATCGCCCGCCCACAGGCCCCAGGCCACGCCCAAGAGGGCGGCGACGCAGGCCTGCAGGAGGATCATCGGACACCGTCCCCTATCGGGTCGCCAGATCCGCCTTCGCCGAGCTGGGGAGCACTCGGCGTATCACCAGGAAGGCGACGGATAGAACGATCGCCGCCAAGCTGATCCACTGGGCGGCAGGCATCGCCCCTACCCGCCAGGCATCCACCCTCAGGCCCTCGATGAAGAAGCGCCCCAACGGGTACCACAGGAAGTAGAGCGCGGTCAGGTCGCCCTTCTTCAGCCGGTCTGGGAACCGGCGCGAGAGCCACCCAAGCAGCAACCAGCCGGCGAAGGTCCAGATGGACTCATATAGGAACAGGGGATGAAAGTGGCTGTACTGCTCGTACCCGGGCAATCGGTGCGAAGGGGCGATGTAGATCGCCCAGGGCAGGTCGGTGGGAGGGCCGTAGGCCTCCTGGTTGACGAGGTTGCCCCAGCGCCCGATGGCCTGGGCGATCAGCACGTTGGGGAAGACGATGTCCATCCACTGTACGAGGTCCAGCTTCCGGTACCAGACGTAAGTTGCCAGCCCGAAGAAGCCCCCGATGAGCGCCCCGTAGATGGCCAGCCCGCCCTTCCAGATCTTGAGCGCCTCCAGCGGGTTCTGGCGGTAGTAGTCCCAGCCGACCTGGCCGCCCGCGCTCGAAAACACGTGATACAGCCGGGCCCCCACGATGCCGGTGAACAGGACCCAGATGAGCATGTCCCATACGTACTCCGGGTCCAGCCCACGCCGCTCAGCGCCGCGGGCACAGAAGTAGGCCGCGATCACCGCGCCACCGATGACCAGGACGCCGTACCAACGGATGGCGAAGGGGCCAAGCTGTATTAGCACCGGGTCAACCATCATCCCTCCCGACTGTCCTCATAACCCAGCCTGCGGGCATTAAGATCAGGCATAAAATCGGACTAAATCCATCGTATGAAATGCGTACCCTAAACGTCAAGAACCGCCATCCACCCTGCCTTAGACTACTCTCGTCGGCGTGAAGACGTCTGTTCAGCGACAGACACCTCTCTTCTCCTCCTAAAGGGCTAAGGGCCGAGGTCGGGGCGTCCTCGGCCCTTAGCATTTAACCCGTCAAGGCGCCGGCAGTGAGCCGGGCCGTCCGCACCCAGGTGAACCGAGCCGCCCGCGTTACTCCTGCCTGGGACAGGCGGCTTCGCAGCGGAGGGTCCCCCAGCAGCCGCATCAATGCATCGGCCAGGGCGCAAGGGTCGCCCGGGCGCACCAGCAGGGCGGCATCGCCACACACCTCCGGCACCGAGGTCGCGTTGGCAGCTACCACCGGCACCCCGCACGCCATCGCCTCCAGCGGTGGCAGCCCAAACCCTTCGTACTCGCTCGGAAAGACGAAAGCCGTGGCGCCGGAAAGGACGGCCGCCTTGTCCGCCTCCTCCACCGGGCCCACCAGCACCAGCCGGCTGCCCAAGCCCGACTCCCGAGCCATCCGGGCGAAGTCGCTCACGGCCGGCCCCCCACGTTCTGGCACCCGCCCGGCCACTACCAGCGGCGGGACCTCTGGGTCCCGCTGGACCAGAGCCCGGTAAGCCGCCAGAAGGGTGTCGGTCCGCTTTCGCCGATCGAAGCCACCCATGTAGAGCAGGTAGGAGCCGGGCAGCTGATAGCGCCGGCGTACCTGCGCCAGCACCTCGGGATCGTTCACCGGCCGCAGGTCCTCGCCCACGCCCAGCGGCATCACCTGTACCCGGCCGGGAGAGACGTCCACCAGCTGCACCGTATCGCGCATCGTCCAGGCCGAGTCGGCCAGAAGCAGCCGGGCCCGAGCGGCGTTGGCCCGCACCAGGTGAGAATACGCCCGCGCCAAGAGCCCCCGGCGATACTGGGGAAGCAGGAGCGGGATGGTGTCGTGCACGGTAACCACACAGGCCTCACTGTGGACGACGGGCGGCCCCAGATAGGGCACGAAGAGCACGTCGCAGCCCTCCTGCCGGGCCAGCCGGGGGAAAGCCACTTGCTCGAAGAACAGCTTGGCCCAGTTGCCACGGAGGCTAGGCGGCAACGCCACCTGTCGGACCTCTTGGCCTAGGCCGGCATGGGGCTCCGTGCCCGGCGGCACGTAGAGCCGCAGCTCGAGGTTCGGGGCCACCTGGGGCAGGTGCTGGATCAGCCGCCTCAAGTACTGCCCGGACCCGGTGTGAGGGTGGTTGAGGAAGAACGCATTCACCCCCACGGCCAGGCGAGAAGAGGGCCGACTGGCAAGCGGCGATGGACGAAAGGCGCCGGCCCCGGCCGGAAGTGAGGGGCCGGATGCGGGGGCACCGCTTCCCCCATGCCCGACGGCGTCAGCCCTGGTGGCTATTTGTCCTTCCCCTTGGCCCCGCGAAGCTCCTGCGCCCAGGCCTCGGGCGAGGCGTCGGTGATGAAGGTGCCGGCGCCCGTCTCGCATCCGGCGCGGTACTTGAGCTTGCCGGCGGTTCGCCGCAGCGGGTAGAACTCCAGGTGGAAGTGATGGTGACGGTAGTTGCCCCCATCGGAGGGGTTCTGGTGGAGCACCATCATGTAGGGCATGGGGCCCTCGTATAGGGCATCGTACCGGGCCACCACGTCGTGGATGGCCTGGGCCAGGCTCCAGTCCTCGTCGGGGCTCAGGTCCGAGAGGCTCCCCATGTGGCGCTCCGGGACCACGTGCACCTCGTAGGGGAAGCGGGCGTAGAAAGGCACTAGCACCCGGAACCCGCCGAACTCCGAGACCAGCCGCACTCCATCCTCGATCTCCCGCGCCAGCAGATCGCACATCAGGCAGCGGCGCTCCCGGTACCAGTACCTCTCCATGGAGGCCAGCTCCCGCTGGGCCACCGGTGGGATGTAGGGGAAAGCGTAGATCTGCCCGTGTGGGTGGGTCAGCGTCACCCCTACCTCGGGCCCGCGGTTTTCGAAGATGAAGACGTAGTCAATGTCGCTGCGCGCGCCCAGCTCCTCGTACCGGTCCCGCCACACCTGCACCAGCTTGTAGACCGTCCTGGGGCCCAGGTCCACCAGCGTCGCCTCGTGGTGAGGCGAGTACAGCACCACCTCGCAGACGCCCGATGCCGGCAGCACCGGGGTCAACCGATGCCCGGCCACTTCCGGTTCCGGCGGCTGCGGCTGCAGAGACGGGAACTTGTTCTGCAGGATCACGACGTCGTAGTCCGGCTCGGCGACCTCGGTGGGGAACCCGCCCGGCTCAGTGGGGCACAGGGGGCAGTAGCCTGGGGGCGGGAAGAAGGTACGCTCCTGACGGTGGGTGGCGGTCACCACCCACTCCTCCAGAAGGGGGTTCCAGCGCAGTTCGCTCAATGCTTTACTCCGAGTAACCGTCCGGGTGCTGTTGGTGCCACTGCCAGGCCGTGGCCACGATGCTCTCTAGGTCTGCGTACTGCGGCTGCCAGCCTAGCTCCTGCTTGATGCGCGTCGAGTCGGCCACCAGCCACGGCGAGTCACCCGCGCGTCGCGGCGCCACTTGGGCCGGGATCGGGTGACCGGTCACCCGCCGGGCCACTTCCACCACCTCTCGGACGGAGAAGCCGCGCCCGTTGCCCAGGTTGTACACCCGGGACGCGCCGTCCAGCGCCCTGAGACAGGCGATGTGGGCATCGGCCAGGTCCAGGACGTGGATGTAGTCGCGCACACAGGTGCCGTCGGGCGTGGGGTAGTCGTCACCGTAGATGCGGATGAGCTCGGCCTTGCCCATAGCCACCCTGAGCACCAGCGGGATCAGGTGCGACTCGGGCTGGTGGTCCTCACCCAGCCCTCCCCAGGCGCCGGCAGCGTTGAAGTACCGCAGGGCCGCGTAGCGCAGCCCCACCGTGACGTCCAGCCAGCGCAGGGCCCTCTCGATCATGTGCTTGGACTCGCCGTAGGGGCTGGCCGGGGCGATGGGCGCCGTCTCACTGATGGGTGTATCCGAAGGGGCAAACAGAGCCGCGGTGGAGGAGAAGATGAACCGGTTCACCCCCAGGGTGACGACGGCATCCAGCAGGTTGAGGGTGTTCCTAACGTTGTCGCCAACGTAGCGCATGGGCAGGGTCATGGACTCGCCCACCTTGATGTTGGCGGCGAAGTGCATCACCGCCTCCACCTTCTCCCGTTCCAGGATCCCGGGAAGGGCCTCTCTGTCGGCCAAGTCCGCCTGGATGAAGCGGGCATCGGCCGGGATGGCCTGACGGTGGCCCGCACTCAGGTTGTCCAGGATCGTAACCTCGAAGCCCTGCTCCAACAGGCGGGCGCTGACCACGCTGCCGATGTACCCAGCGCCCCCCGTCACCAGCACCCTCACGGGCGCTCCTCCTGGCCGGCAGGGGCCTCGTCGAAGGTGTAGTAGACCACGTAGCGGCCGTCCTCAGTGCGCTCCACCCGCTTGCCCTTGAGCTGCGGGCGGGACGGCTGGTCTACTTCTCGGTCCGGGGTCTGCTTGGCGCACCCCTGAGGCTGGCTCATTCCTCGACCCTTTCGATGTGAGCGCCCAGTCGGCGCAGCTTCTCGTCAATGCGTTCGTAGCCGCGGTCTATCTGGCCGATGTTCCGGATGGTGCTTCGCCCTCGGGCGCACAACGCTGCCCCCAGGAGCGCCACCCCGGCGCGGATGTCCGGGCTCTGTAGCTCCTCGCCGTGGAGAGACGAGGGCCCCACCACCACCGCTCGATGGGGATCGCACAGGATGATGCTGGCGCCCATGGCGATCAGCCGGTCCACGAAGAACATGCGGCTCTCGAACATCTTCTCCCAGAAGAGCACCGTCCCCTTGCATTGGGTAGCCACCAGTAGGGCCACGCTCATCATGTCACTGGGGAACGCCGGCCACACGCCGTCGTCTATCTTGGGGACGTTGCTGTCCAGGGTGGACTGGATGCAGAGCTCCTGGTCGGCAGGCACGAGGATATCGTCCCCGTCCACCTCGGTGCGTACCCCAAGGCGATCGAACACCAGCCGGGTCATTCGCATCTGCTCGGGCACTGCGTCTCGGATGCGCAGCTCACCGCGCGTGACTGCCGCCAGGCCTATGAAGCTGCCCACCTCGGTGTGATCGGAGGCAATGCGGACCTCCCCTCCCTTGAGGCTGGGCACCCCCTCGATCTCCAGGAGGTTGCTACCGATCCCGCTGATGCGGGCGCCAAGGGAGTTGAGGAAGTGACAGAGGTCCTGAACGTGAGGCTCGGAGGCGGCGTTGCGCAGGATGGTACGCCCTTCCGCCAGGCAGGCGGCCATGATAGCGTTCTCGGTGCCGGTGACGCTGGCCTCATCCAGTAGGACGTCGGCGCCCTTGAGGCCCTTGGTGCAGACCTCGTAGCCGCCGTTGATGCGCACCTCCGCGCCCAGAGCCTCGAAAGCTCTCATGTGGGTGCCCACCCCGCGGCGGCCGATGGCGCATCCACCGGGCACGCATACCGTCGCCTGCCCAAACCGGGCCAGCAGGGGGCCGGCGAACAAGATGGAGCCCCTGATGGTCCGGGCGGCCTCCAGGTCGAGACGGGTCTTGTCCACCCCGGCAGCGCATACGGTCACCGTGTGGGGATCGTGACGCTCGACCCGGGCCCCCACGTCCTCCAGCAGGTCGAGCATCGTACGCACATCTAGGATATCCGGCAGGTTGCTCACCGTGACCGGTTCGTCAGTCAGCAGGGTCGCAGCCAAAATGGGCTGAGCCGCGTTCTTGTTGCCGCTGGGCGTCACCTCGCCTCTTAGCGGGTAACCGCCGTCAATCACCAGCTTGGCCATGCATTGTCCTCCGACAGGCGCGGGTTGCCCCGCCGTCGCTTGCGTATCTCGATGCCGTCGCCCTCGCTCAGCCCCAGCCTCGCGGAGGCGTTACCCTCGCGCACTGCTACTTCCAGCAGCCCGGTGCTGCCCACGTAGGCCAGTGTCTCGCCCGGCTGCACGTCGGCGTAGGTGCGGCTGGGCCCGACGATGGTGGCCGGCCCCGCCTGCACGATGAACGAATCCGGCAAGTCAGACGCCCGGGCAGAGGTGATCAGGTTGCCAAACCGGTCCACGTGGATCACCCGCGCCCGCAAGGAAGCCTCGTCTGCCCCCGGAGTTGCCCCCAGCGTCGTAGTCACCACCGGCGGCTCTGTGGTCCTGGTTCCCAGGCGGTCCGGCGGCACCCCGGCCGCCAGCTTTGCGGCCACCGGGGCAAACACGTCCCGCCCGTGGAACGTGGCGCTCAGAGGCATTCGCCAGTGCTCGGGCCGGTCCAGCTCGAAGACCTCACCCCCGTCCCACACCAGAGACAAGAGGCCGTTGTCCGGCCCGACGAACCACTGCTGCCCCACCCGCGCGACAATGCCCCGACGGGCAGTGCCCACGCCTGGGTCCACAACCACCAGGTGCACCGTATCGGCTGGGTACACCCCGAGATAGGAGTAGAGGGCGTAGGCAGCCGCAGAGACCGACCCGGCAGGGATGTCATGGGCCCCATCCACCAGCAAAGCACCGGGCAACAGGGAGAGAACGACACCCTTCATGGCGGCCACGTAGCCATCCGAGGTGCCAAAGTCGGTAAGCAGTACGATAGGCCTCACTTGGGCGGTCTCCGAGTTCCGATATTAGCCCTCGGCCTTGCTCGCGTCAAAGCTGAGGCGCACAGCTGCCGACCCCTTGATTGCTGTGTGCCACTGGCTATAATGCCGTGCTGGACCCGACCGTGCGGT
The DNA here is from genome assembly GCA_050945695.1 of Anaerolineae bacterium. GTDB lineage: Bacteria > Chloroflexota > Anaerolineae > DRVO01 > DRVO01 > Ch71. Next base: position 13,531 of record JBMNTK010000019.1, read on the forward strand.
GTCCCCAAAACACTGGCTCCGGCGAAGGAGAACCTTCATGAACCCCAACTCCTCACTTAGCGAGCTCGCCCGTCTGCGCTCCGGGATCCGCTCCCGCCGCCGGTCCTCATATGACACCACCGGTGGCAACGCCGACAACTGGCCCATCCCCGCCGGGGAAACCGTAACCCTGTGCGAGATCGAGGGCGCCGGGTGCATTCGGCACATCTGGATGACTACCCGCGAGACCGACAACAGCCTCCGTCGTCTGGTCTTGCGTTTCTACTGGGATGGGGAAGAGACGCCTTCGGTGCTCTGCCCGCTAGGCGACTTCTTTGGCCTGGGCCACGGCAAGGCCACCTACTTCGAGTCTGCTCCCCTCCAGGCTTCCTACCTGGGGCTCAACTGCTGGTTCCCTATGCCCTTCGCTAGCGGTGCCCGGGTCACCGTGACCAATGACTCCGATGACGACAGCTTCCTCTACTTCTATCTCGACTACCACGAGTGGCAAGAGGCGCCGGCCGACCTGGCCCGCTTCCATGCCCACTGGCGCCGCCAGCTGGTGACCAACAAGGGCGAGAAGCGCGGACCCAACGCTCGCGGCCGCGATGACCTACTCAACACCACCGGGGCGAACAACTACGTCATCCTCGACACCCGGGGCCGGGGCCACTACGTGGGCTGCTGCCTGCACGTGGACACCGATGAGCCTGGCTGGTGGGGCGAGGGCGATGACATGTTCTTCGTAGACGGCGAGGTATGGCCCCCCAGCCTGCACGGCACCGGCACCGAAGACTACTTCTGCGGCGCTTGGAACTACAACCAGCTGCAGCGCCCCTACTCCACCCCGTACTACGGCTATCACTTCAAAGGCAACGCGGACTACACGGGCAAGCACTCCCAGTACCGCTTCCACATCGAGGACCCAGTGTACTTCGAGAAGTCGCTGCGGTTCTCCATCGAGCACGGCCACGCCAACGACCGTCAGGGGGACTGGACCAGCACTGCCTACTGGTACCAGGTGGACCGGACCGAGCCCTTGCCTGACATTGGCTCCTTCGAGGACCGCATCCCCTATAGCTTCGGCGGCCTGGAGCGCTGGCCGGGCAAGGACCGCCGCGAGCTACCCCGGTAAGTCCATTGACCTGACGAAGAGAACGGCGCGGACCAGGCCCGCGCCGTTCTCTTGGCCATATTGACCCATCCTGCTGCCGCCGGTATGCTTCCAGCCATCCCTGCTGTGCGGAGGCTTACTCCTGTGTTGCCTAGCCTCTCTGACCGCTTCCCTCGCTACGAGACCTATTCGCCCGAGGTCCCGGTCTGGTGTGCTACCCCAGGCACCGGCCGGGTGATTCACCGGTTCTTCGATACCTCGCCCTTCAGCCCGTCCGGCCGCTACTTGGCCCTCACCCGGTTCCCGGTCGAGGACCGACTCCCCCGGCCCGGGGAGTCAGCAGAAGTAGTCCTGGTGGACCTGGAGACCGGTGAGGAACGCGTCCTGGCCGAGACCCGAGGCTGGGATACCCAGCTCGGCGCCCAGTGCCAATGGGGGGCTGACGACACCCAGCTCTTCTTCAACGATATGGACGTGGCCATCTGGCGCCCGTTCGGGATCAAGATGGACCCACTGAGCGGGGCCACCCAGGAGCTCGATGGCCCCGTCTACATGGTCTCCCCCGACGGCACTCAGGCCCTGGCCCCCTGCCTGCTGCGCACGGGAGCCACCCAGGCCGGTTACGGGGTCCTGGCTCCGCCCGAAGTCGCCCCCGTCAACTGGGGTGCCCCCGATGACGATGGCGTCTTCATCACCGACACCCGGACCGGCGAGCACCGCCTGCTGGTATCGCTGGCCCAGATCGTGGAGGCCACCCGCCCGCTCGACCCCGCCACCCACCCCGGTGGCTGCTTCTACGGGGCGCACGTCAAGTGGAACCCTCAGGGCACCCGCATCATGCTGGTGCTGCGCTGGCTGCCGGCGCCGGGTGAGACGGATGGTATGGAGCGCATGGTCGTCACCATGGACAGCGACGGGAGCAACATCAACATCGCCGTGCCACCGGACCGCTGGATCCGCGGCGGCCACCACCCCAACTGGTGCCCGGACGGCGAGCGCGTGCTCATGAACCTGAACCTGGACGGCAGTGGGCTGCGGTTTGTGACCGCCTACTACGATGGGCGCGATCTGCAGGACTGCGCCAACGGGGCCAGGGGCTCCGGTCACCCCACCCTCCACCCCGACGGCCGACACATCCTCACCGACGCCTATCCGAACGAGCCGCTTGCCTTCGGAGATGGCACCACGCCCATCCGCCTGGTTGACGTGCAGACAGGCACGGACCGGGCTCTCGTCCGCATCCAGGTAGAGCCGCCCTTCCGGGGCCCTCGCGGGGAACTCCGGGTGGACCCTCACCCGGCTTGGGACCCCACATTCCGGCGCGTCGCCTTCAACGCCTGCCCGGATGGCACCCGAAGGGTCTACGTGGCCGACCTGTCCGAGATCGTCGGCTGAGCTACCTAGTCCAGTCGAGGATTGCCCCCATGAACCGGGTGCGATCCTCCCAGAGAGCTCGAAAGGCCGCGGGCGCTTCCTGCCATGGGAAGCGGTGGGTGATCAGGTCAGCCACTCGCACCTCGCCCGCGGCCACCAGGTCTAGGAACAGCTCCCGGTCGCGTTGCAGCGTCCATACGTTGTAGGGCGTCTCCACCGGCGTATGAGTGCTGTTGTGCGCCCCGATGATGTGGAGACCGAAGGTGTGCACCTCGTCGTGGAAGTCCACCTCGGTCACCCCCCGAGACGAGCCCAAGAGGATGACCCGTCCCAGCCTCCGGGCCAGCCGCAGGAGCCCGGGTATCACCGCCGGGTTGCCCGTCACCTCGAAGACGGCATCGGCCAGGCGGCCTCGGTTGAGGGCCAAGAGAGCGTCCCTAGCCTGGCCGGGATCACCCTGTATGACGTGCGTGGCCCCGTGGGCTGCCGCTGCCTCCAGGCGATCGGCAGACAGGTCCAGCGCCACCACCGGCCAGCCGCCGCTCTTCCTGGCCAGCTGCACCGCCAGGGTGCCCACCAGCCCGGCGCCGCACACCACGACGCTCTCCCCCAGCTGCAGGCGAGAGAGCCGGACGCCGTTGAGGCTGATCACACCCAGGGTGCAGAAGGTCGCCTCATCGTCTGGCACGCCATCGGGCACCGGCTGCACCTGGGCACGGTCCTGCAGGACGAAGGAAGCATGCCCCCCGTGGCTGACCACCCGCTGACCGGGCTGCAGGTCGTCCACACCGGGACCAACTTCCACCACCGTGCCCACATTCGAGTAGCCCGGGTGCCAGGGATAGCGTATGTACCGGGACCAAGCTGACCCCGGTGGGAACTCCCCACCATAGCCGGTTAGTTCCGTGCCCGTGCTGATCAGGGTGCAATGGGTCCGGATGAGCACCTTGCCCTGGGTGGGGGAAGGGACCTCTGCCTGCTCCAGTTCTGCCTGCTGCGCCGCCGTGAACACCACTCGATCCGCTGTTGGCATCGTCCCTCTCCTGCCGGTGTGGCTTGGGCCATCATACTCGGGACAGGGACGCCCGTCACCCCTTGTGGTACACTGGGGCCAGCTTACCGGGGCGGCAACCACTGCGCGGATACTCCTGGGGCCCGGCTATCTCCATCGGGCCCCGACACCTTGAGCGCCTTGGCCGGCCCGCGATTCCGGGAGGGTATCCCAGATGGCTCGTAGACGAAGCCTCGCCGACTACCACGCCGTCCTCGCTGTATCCCACGGGATGGAGGTGCGGCGCGAGGAATACCTGGACTACATGACCTTCCGGGAGAACCGGCGTCCGCTGTTCACCGAGATCTTCGGCCCTCTGCTCGGGCTCAAGGAGGAGTGGGCAGCCCAGGGCGCCACGCCCGAGGAACTGGACCTGTCCGCCTTCCGCTACCGCCGCCCCGCCAACGGCGTCCTTCCCATCCCCCTCGGCTGGCTGCACCCGTACGAGGAGGAGATCCTGGAAGAGACGGACGACTTCGTCATCGCCAGGGATCACTACGGCCGGCTGGTCAAGCTGAGCAAGAAGGCAGCCACCCTCGCGCTGCCCCTGGAGCACCCCGTTCGCAACATGGATGATTGGCTGGCCATCAAACACCAGTACCAGTACTCCCCCGCTCGCCTGGCAGAGGACTGGGAGGGGGCCGCTCGCGCTCACCTGGCAGCCGGACGGGTGGTAACGGTAGGCATTCCCGGTGGCTTCGATGAGCCCCGCCAGCTCATGGGTGAGGAGGCGCTTGCCCTCGCCTACTACGACCAGCCCGAGCTGGTGCACGACATCCTGAACACCATCGCCGAGACTGCCGTCCAGGTCCTCGACCAGGTCTCGCGAACTGTGCCCGTGGATCAGCTAATGGTGCACGAGGACATGGCCGGCAGGAGCGGCCCATTAGCCGGCCCCAGCCAGATCCGTGAGTTCATCGTGCCGTACTACCGTCGGGTGTGGGAGGTGCTTGAATCTCGGGGAGCGCGGGTGTTCGGTCAGGACTCGGACGGGAACATGAACCCGGTGATTGACGCCTTCCTCGAGTCAGGCCTCAACTTCATGTACCCCATGGAACCGGCCGCGGGGATGGACATCGTGGCCCTACGCCAGCAGTACGGTCAGCGCCTGGCATTCATGGGCGGCATAGACAAGCACGTGCTGCGGGGCACCAAGGAGGAGATCACCGCCGAGCTGGAGTACAAGATCCCACCTATGGTGCGAACCGGGGGATGCATTCTCGGCCTAGACCACCGCATCCCCAATGGCACCCCGCTGGAGAACTACCGCTTCTACGTGAGCAAGGCGTGGGAGATCATGGAACGCGAAGCCGCTCGGCTCTAGGCTGCCGCTTACGGGGCTAGAGCCGCCTGACTCCAGCTCGCTCCCTCCAGAGGCGAAGATCCTTCTGGAGGGCGGCCATTCTGTCGGCGCTCCCCGGCAGGCGAGGTAGCACCTTCAGGTAAGCCTCGGCCACGCGGACCGCACTGCGAAAGTCGTTGCTGCCGCAGTATATCTCCAGCAGTCGCTCGTAGGGCTCCGGGCCCCGGAAGCGGTCGGCGACGTTCGCTTCGTAGAGCTCGATCGCCCGCCTCAGGTTGCCGGCCTGGGCCAGCTTACCGGCCTCCGCGTTCCGTTCGGTCATCACTGCCTGGAGTTCGAAGGCCACATCCGCGTAGGCCTGCAGGGAGCGCTCCGGCTTCCCCGGGGGTAGGCTGTTGCGCAATAGGTCACAGATCTCCTGACGAGGAACACCTCCATCCATCTGTGCCTGTGCTATGCGCAGCGCCTCTCCTCTGCCGGCCTCATACGCACCGCGTAGGTGCCAGCGCCTCGTCAATCTGCGCAGTACGGCCATACCGAAACCTCCTCGTTCCACACGCCCCGAGGCGACACCCCTTGGACTCCGAGGTCGCGGCGACGACGACAACGACGGCCCCTGGCCGTGTCTTCTATTATCGCGCGGCTCAAGCATCGTGTCTAGGGGGTTGCGCTGAGTGGGCGCGGGGTGTGGAGAGGCGAGCCTGGCTCCCCTCCGCCATTTCGTGGGAGGGACCGCCGTATGGCATCGCCAAGTGGCGCTGGTCGGGGGTGAGGGCTTCTCTGCTTCCCCATCTTTGCATCAACACTGGAACTACCTTTATGTCAACCACGTCTATATAATCGTAGACTACAGCCCGGCAAAGTGTACTGATCCAGAATCCGGCCAAGAGCGTGATTGGCCGGAGAGCGTCCGGGGTGTCGAGGAGGAATTGTGAGTAGGGGTTGGCGGCGTCGAGTCATTCAGGTAGTCATGGCTTGCGTGCTTTGGGGTGGCCTGGCGTTCTACCTCACTCAGCCCGGGCCATTTGTGGCCCTTATGGCCCAAGCAGCGTCGCTGCCCGAGCACGTTTTCACCCTGGCCGGCCTTCGGCGAGTGGCCGGGCCTGACCAGGCCGTGAGTAGCTTCATGTCCCGCCTAGTCACCGGCGTACCGGCGTCTCCCGCCGCCCTGGCCGTGGACGAGGGCGTGCTCTCCGCCAGCATGCGAGAGCGCCTGCCGGCCATGCGAGACCTGCTCGCGGACAGCGGATATGACCCGCTCCTCAAGACGCGGCACCAGCCCGAGGCGTTCACAGTCCGCGACACGAAGATCCGGGGAGACCGGGCTACCGTCACCGTGGACACGCGTACCGGCTTCGAGACCCAGACTCTGGGGCTGGACCTGGTGCGGGAGGATGGCGCCTGGCGGCTGGACCGCGTGCGGTTGCTCCTGCCACCGGAGCGAGTGGTGGACAACTTCTACAGCTGGTACCTGTACAGTGCCCGTTCCGGGAGCAAGCCCACCCCATCTGGGGTTGCGGATGATCCCCGTAATCTCATTGCGGACGGCTTCTACGGCTGGTACCTCTACTACGCCGGCGCCGGAACCCCGGCCGGCACCGACGCACCCGTCTTCACGACCGACTTCGCCGCCCGGCTGGCCCAGGCATCGTCGTCAGATTCTGGGGTTGACCCTATCCTGCTCACCGGTCAGGTGCCCGCCGGCGTGGCCGTGGAGACCGCCGTCGGCGCCGGCGACGAGGCCGATGTCTACCTCCGCAGTGATCTGGAGGGCCACCGTGTAGGTGTCCACCTGGTTCAGGAGGACGGCCTCTGGCAGATCGCCGACATCTACCCCGCCGGCGAGTCCGGCCAGGCAGACACCCCAACCGGCGCGGTGGCCGCCTTCTACGCCTGGTACCTGTCCCCCCTGCCCGCCCATCAGCGCACGGAGGGCGCCTACCGATACAGCGACCTCCTGGCACCGGAGCTCATCGCCAGGCTCGATGCCTCCCGCGGCGAAGCGGCAGCTGACCCGCTGGTCTGCTCGGCCGCCCTACCCTCCGGCGTGTCGGTGGTTGCGTCCTCGGAACAGGGGGACACGGCCCAGGTCCTGGCGAGCGGCGGCGCGTCTGGGGAAGCCATAGCCGTGGAGCTGCGCCAGGAGGATGGGCGCTGGCTGATCTACGACGTGGCTTGCCCCACTCCCTGATCCTGTCTGCGTCGGTGCCTCAGGGAGCACCGGCGCTCCGTAAGCACGAAGACGGCCCAATCGCCTGACCCTCAAGCCAGGCGATTGGGCCGCCGCGCTAACCCCTTCTCCCCTCACCCCTCCGACGCGCCGACCAGGTACCCGAGGCGAGCCGCTTGGGCCTGGGCCTGGAGCGCCAGCTCGGAGGCCAGGAAGCAATGCGCCTGGGACATGGCCGTCTCCGTACGATCGCGGATGTCGTTCAGCAGCTGCCGGCCGTAGGGCAGCTCAACCTGGCTGCAATCTATGTACTCGACGCCCTTCTGGTCTACCACGAACAGGTGATTGGCGCCGGGCCGACCGGCGATGTCAACGTACTTCCGGCACTCGATGTAGCCCTCAGTGCCCAGGATCACCAGTCGGCCGTCACCCCAGGTCGGCAGCCCGTCGGGGGTGTACCAGTCCAGTCGCACGTACCCACTGCCGCCGTCGCCGCGAACCAGCACCTCACCGAAGTCCTCCAGCTCCGGGTGCTCCGGATACTTGAAGTTGCCCACCTGGGAGCTCACTACTTCGGCGGACCGTGACCCGGTGTAGAAGAGGAACTGATCCATCTGGTGCGAGCCGATGTCGGTGATGATGCCGCCGTACTTCTCCCGTCGGAAGAACCAGTCCGGCCTGGTGTTGATGCTGATCCGGTGTGGCGCCAGGAGCGTGGTGTGCACGACTCGGCCGATGCGGCCCTGCTCGACCAGCTCACCTGCCTTCACGGCCGCCGGCACCCCGAGGCGCTCGCTGAAGTATACTGAGTAGATCCGACCGGTCTCAGCTTGTACCCGCTTGACCTCGGCGAGCTGCTCCAGCGTGGTGAACCCGGGCTTGTCACTCATGTAGTCCTTACCGTGATTCATCGCTTCGATGCCAAGCGGAGCACGATCGCACGGGATCCCGGCCGAGATCACCAAGCCGATGGACTCGTCCTCGAGGATGGCCTGTGGGCTCTCGGCGAGCTGTGCCTGAGGGTATGTCTTGGCGTAGCGGGCTACCAGGTCGGGCTCGGGCGCGTAGAAGCTGACCAGCTCCGCCCCTGCCTCGAGCAAGCAATTCGTCTGGCTGTAGATATGGCCGTGGTTAAGACCAATCGCGGCGAATCGCGTCATCGTTCGTCCCTCCCCCCAAGGAGACCAGTCCCGCCCATGCCGACACCACCCGCGCGTCGCGATGTGGTCGCGCAGACCCGGTCACCGATTGCCGCGCATCTTACCGGTCCGGCTCACAAGGCGCCATCGCCGGCAGGGCGATTCCGGGGGCCTCACGCAAAGCCGCAAGCCCATGCCAGGAGGACGCTCTCAACGGCGGATGCGCAGGTAAGTCGCTCCTCGGGCGTCAATGTAGGCGGCGTCCGGCGTCGTGACCACCCGCAGCACCACATCGTGGCACTGCGGGCAGCGCAGCACCGCCCCGGGACCCTTGGCAAAGAGCATCAGCTGCCCGATCTCGCCTTGGTAGCCACAGTGGGCACACTCGGTGGGGCTGTCGGTCATCTCCGCCCAGAAGACCTCGTAGAGCAGCCCGGCCACCGCGTTCCCATCTTGCACCAGCGACCGGCTGACCTCGTTCGGGTCTTCCTGCATACCGGCGTTCATCGCTGACCTCCTGTGACCGGCCCCGACGGCCCGAACCTCTCCGTCCGCACTCCGGCCGGGGGTAGGCCAATCCGCACCAGGGCATCGGCCACGGCCTCCACCATGAGCGTGGGCCCACACACGTAAGCTTCGAGGGAGCTGCCCAAAGGCCTGGCCACCTCCAGGAGCATGTCCGGGTCAACCCGGCGGCTGTACCCCCTCCAGCCGGGGGGCTGGACCCTGGTGAAGGTGTAGAAGACCTCCAGCCCTCCGCCATCGCCCTGAGCTCGGCGGCGCTCCAGTTCCTCCTGGTAGATGAGATCGTCCCACGAGCGAACGCTGTAGAGCAGCCGCACCGGCACCCGGGACCCCGCCGCTGCCCGGTGGCGGATCATGCACATGAGGGGCACTATCCCCGATCCCCCTGCCACCAGCAGCAGCGGCTCCGTTCGGTCCGCATCCCACACGAAGTAGCCCCCGATGGGCCCGCGCAGCTCCACCAGGTCACCCGGAACCAGGACCTCGTGCATGTAGGTGGACACCTCTCCGTCCTCGATCAGCTCCACCGTGAGGTCAATCTCGCCTTCGCGCTCGGGCTCGGAAGCGACCGAATAGCTGCGTTGGGCCTGGTAGCCGTCGGGTGCCGTCAGCCGGATGTCGTAGTGCTGGCCGGCCCGGTGCCGTATCCAGTTCGGCAGGCTGAAGGTGAACGTCTTGACCCGGTAGGTCTCCTGCTTGATCGCCGTGACGGTAGCGATCTGCCAGCCCACTACCGCCGGTACCGGCGCCGGTGTCCTAATCACCCCAGTAGCGCTCCTCTCTCCACGGGTCGCCATGGTTGTTGTACCCCAAGGACTCCCAGAAGCCGGGCTTGTCGTGCTCCATCAGCCGCAGCCCCTGGATCCACTTAGCGCTTTTCCAGAAGTAGAGGTGGGGCACCACCAACCGGGCCGGCCACCCGTGTTCGGGGGCCAGGGGCTGCCCCTCGTACTCGTAGGCGACGAAGGCCTGGCCACTGACCACCTCTCGCAGAGGCATGTTGGTGGTGTAGCCCCCGTAGCTATAGGCCATGACGTAGGCCGCATTCGGGTCCAACTCCACAGCCTCGAAGAGCGTATCCACGCTCACCCCGCGCCAGTGCGTGTCCAGCTTGGACCACTTGGTGACGCAGTGGACGTCCACCACCCACTCCTGGGCCGGAAGCTGCACGAACTCCGACCAGGTCCAGCTCACCGGGCGGGCCACCAGCCCCTCGATGGTGAACGACCACTCATCCAGTGAGATCGCCGGCGTGGGTCCGGCGGACAGCACCGGGAAGTCGGGCACCAGGTGTTGCCCAGGGGGCAAGCGCCCGGCCTGCTCCGGCTGCCGGCGCCGGCCCCAGAACCCGCGGGAAATGAACCTCTCGCCCATATCACCTCCCAGCTATCCTCACCGCGTTCGGTCGGCGGTGATGGGCATACTATGCGGCATACATGAGACCTGTACAAGTGCACTCCAAGCAATCCGATCCCTCTGCGCGCACAACGCTATTGATAGCCCTCGGTCCCGGGCCTATACTGCCGTCCGTGGGGCCAAGCCCGCACCGGAAGAACGCGGCCCCCGGCCGCGACAGCTCATGGAGGACACATGGACCTGCGACATCAGACTGAGCGCCGATCTCCGGAGCAGATGGTCAGCCACCTCAACTCCTTCAACCTCGACCTGAAGTTCTCGGCCGGGGTCTGGTTCTTCTCCCCCGGTGGGAGCCGTTTCCACGGCCGCTACGTGCCCGACCTGCCCATGGAGGCTCGGCTGGAGATCGCCGCGGGGCTGAAGGACTACGGCCTGGCAGGGCTGGAAGCCCATTACCCCAGCGAGCTCAACGAGGATAACCTGGACCTGTGGAAGAGCTTCATCCGGGACACCGGCATACGCCTGGTGGGACTGGCGGCCAACATCTTCTACGACCCGCAATACGAGTGGGGGGCCCTCTCCTCGCCCCTGCCCGAGGCCAGGAAGAGCGCCATCGCCCGCACCGAAACCACCCTGCGCCTGGTCAAGGAGCTGGATGCGGACGTCGCCATCGTCTGGCCCGGCATTGACGGCTACGAGAATCCCTTCGGGATGGACCTCATCGCCGCCCGGGACCGATTCGCCGAGGGCCTGGCTGAGGCGATGGACGCCGTGCCCGGTGTGCCGGTAGCCGAGGAGCCCAAGCCCTACGAGCCTCGGGGTCGCATCCTCTACGGCACTACCGCCGAGGGCATCCTTCTGGCCCAGAAGGTGGAAGGGCTGCTGCGCAACCCCGAGAACCGAGCCAAGCTCGAGGCGGGCGAAACCCTGGTGGGGCTCAACCCCGAGGTCGGGCACATCCTCATGGGCTTCGAGGACCTGCCGTACGCCTTCAGCCTGGTGCTCGAGTACGGCAAGCTCATGCACACCCACTGGAACAGCCAGCCCCTGGGCAACTACGACCAGGACCTCAACGCGGGCGTGATCTCCCCCGAACAGATGGAGGCGGCTCTGTACGTGCTCAAGATGCACGGCTACCGGGGCTACTTCGGCATAGACATCAACCCCTTGCGCATGCCCACTGCTCAGGCCCTGCGCAACAACATGGACGCCATCCGCGCCGCCAACGACCGCATCAACTCCCTCGATCACGAGAAGGTGATCTTCGCCACCTCCCACCCAGACCAGGCCTGGGGATGGCTGGAGGCCTACCTCATCCGGATGCGAGCGCCGTCGGCCAGCGATCTCCACCCCCTGCCCGACCCGCAGCAGATGTAGCCGCCAATCGCAGGAGACCGCCCAGGGGTGCACCCGTCGGTGCACCCCTTTGCCGGGCGCACTGCTCCGGCGGGGATCATCGGCCCGAAACTGGTCTCACCGGCGCGCTGGTGCCGTGTCGGCAGGAGTGGCATAGTGAATCAGACCAGTGGGACATAGCCCTGGAGGTGCCATGTCATCCGCGATGACCTCACGCGAGCGGCTGTTAGCCGCACTGCGACGACAAGACGTGGACTACATCCCCTGCTGCCCGTCCTTCAGCCCCTCCCTAGCCGGGCCGCAGCACACCTGGACCGGCCGGACCGATAGCCTGGACCGGCTGGTCATAGACCTCGGGCTGGATGCCGTGGTGAGCGTGAGCCTGGAGGCCTCCTGGCACCCCGACGTCACGTCCCGGGTATGGCGGGAGCAGGAGCCCGGGCAGCTGCCGGTGTTGCACAAGGAGGTCAGCACTCCCAAGGGCCCCCTCACCGCCGCCATTTGGGTCACCCCGGACCTCCAGCACCCGGATGACGTCCCCCTCCACAGCGACTGGAACGTCTCTCGGTTCGTCAAGCCCTGGTTCCAGACCATGGAAGACGTTGAGCGCTATGCCTACGTCCACATGCCCCCCACCGATGAGGCTATCGCCCAGGCCAAGGAGCGCTTCCAAGCTGCCAAGCGCGAGGCCGAGCGCTACGGGCTGGCGGTCCACGCCGACTGCGGCGCCGGGCTCACCAGCGCCATCCAGCTCTTCGGCGCCCAGGATGCGGTGATGGTCTCCATGGACCACCCGGAGATGATCCAGCGCTTCCTGGAGATCGAGCACCGGACCACCATGAAGCGGGCGGAGGTACTGGCCGGTTGGGGGGTGGACATCATCCGCCGCAACGGCTTCTACGAGACCACTGACTTCTGGAGCCCGTGGCAGATACGGGAATGGCTGGCGCCACTGCTCAGAGAAGAGATCGAGGTCATGAAGTCGGGCGGGGCAGCCGTCACCTACACAGTCGAGACGGGCGTGATGCCGCTGCTGGACATACTGGCCGAGCTGGACTTCGATGGGTACCGAGACATCGAGCCTGCCCTGGGCCACCAGGACATGAAGGTAGTGGCCGAAAAGCTCTGCGACCGCCATTCCATCTGGGGCGGTGTGTCCGGGCCCATCCACATCGGCGAGGGTACCCCCGAGATCGCCCGCCAGGCGGTGCGGGACGCGATTGAGACGTTTGGGCCGCAGGGGCTGGTGCTCGCGGCTGTGCCATCCATCCGAGCCCACTGGCCCTGGGAGAACGCTCTCGCCATGTTCGACGAGTGGCGGAAGCTGCGCTGAGGGAGCGGTCCCTCAGTATCACGAATCGCGTACGGGCGGCCGCTCCCTCGAGAGGGGAGCGGGCCTCCACTCTCGTGGCACCGAGGCCCAATTAGCCCAGCCTCCGTGGGGCAAGGCGAACCACCTGCCCCGACGGGGCAACAGTGCTCAGCGCAGGCCGTCGAACGCTGCCGCCGGGGCATGCACTAGCCCCACCAGGCTGGGCCCCGTGTGCGCTCCCAGCACCAGGGAGATCGCGCCCGTCGGCAGCCAGGTGCAGTCGAAGACCTGGTCCATCGCCTCGCGCAAGAGCTGGGCACCCTCTGGGTTCTGGCCGTGTACCACTTGCACCCTGAGGGAGGACCCCGGAGCGTACTTCCGCGAGACCAGACCGACCAGCTTCGTCAACGCCCCCTTGAATGCCCGTGCCTGGCCCATCTGAACGTACGTGCCCCGCACCTTCTCCACGCCGATGACCGGCTTTATGTTGAGTACGGAGGCGATCAACCCCTTCATGTGGCTGATGCGGCCGCCGTGAATCAAGTACTTGAGTTCCTGGAGGGTGAACATGCTGTCGGTGGCGGCGCTGATCCCCGCTATCAGGTCCAGGACCGCGGGCGTGGACCAACCGTCCTGCGCGGCACGCGCCGCCGCCGTCACCTGCCAACCGGCCCCGGCGGAGAGGGTCTTGGTGTCCACGTGCACCACGTTGGCCTCAGGCACCAGCTGGGCTGCGGCCCGGGCGGAGTTGAGCGTCCCGCTTAGCCCGGCGCTCATGTGTATGGAAAGGATGTCGGGGTCGTCGGACGCCAGCCGACGGTAGAGGTCGGCGAAGTCGCCGACGGACGGCTGGGAGGTGGTGGGAAGCCCGCCCGTCTCATCCAGAAGGCGGTAGAAGTCAGAGGCGGCGATGTCCAAGCCTTCGCGGTAGGACTGCCCTTGCAGGGACACGGTGAGCGGTACCACGTGGATGCCCAGCTCTTCCCGCTCTCGGACACTCAGGCCCACGTCGGTGCCGCTATCGGTAACGATCTGCATGTGCCCCCCTTAGAGTGAATGCCCCCAGCCGGGGCACCCTTGCGCCGGCACACTGAGGACATCGCAGGCTATACCGAACCTTCACGATGTGCGAATCGGACCGGGGAAGGCACCGGCCTCGCCCGACCAGGAACCTGGATCGTCTTGCACCCAGGGCTCGGCCTTCAGCGCTCTGAGAGAGACGCCACCCAGCCTGCGATCCAGCTACCCCATTTCCTCGAAATGGGGCAGAAGAGGAGCAGGCCCCCCCTCGTCGGACTCGAGGATCAGTAGGAAGCGAGCCTCCTCCCAAGTGGGGTTACACCAGGCGTGGGGGAGCGATGCCTCGAACAGCAGGGCGTCGCCGTGCTTGAGCACGTACGTCCGGCCGCCGATGGCGTAGTCCACGCGCCCATCAAGGCCCAACACGAACTCCTGTCCGCCGTGGGTTATGGGTTCCAGCCCGCTGCCCGCGCCAGGCTTCAGGGTCACCTGGAACGGCTCGATGCGCTGCCGGGCCAAGCCCGTTCCCAGGCTCTCAATCAGGGCCTCCCCGGTCTGGGTCCTGCCGCGAGCGTCCGCCGGCATGAACACCACCGTCTCTTGCTCCTGGGCGCCGAAGAAGTCCACTATGCGCACCCCTAGGGCGCCCGCGAGGCGGTGCAGCGTGGAGACGGTCGGTGAAGACTGCCCCCGTTCAATTAGGCTCACGGTGTTCACCGCAACGCCGCTGCGTTCCGCCAAGGCACGCAGCGACAGCCCCTGGGCCTCC
>JBMNTK010000020.1:0-27905 GCA_050945695.1 Anaerolineae bacterium
TACCGAGTGCCTGGGGTCTTGGCCAGCTTCGCCCTGATCACCTACGCGCTCATCAACCTCGCGCTCTACAAGACCATCCCCATCACCGTCACTCTGCCTGGCATTACCGGCTTCCTGCTCTCGACCGGCATGGCGGTGGACGCCAACATCCTCATCTTCGAGCGCATGAAAGAGGAGCTACGCTGGGGACGTCCGCTGTCCAGCGCCATCGAGGCGGGCTTTAGCCGGGCCTGGACTAGCATCCGCGACTCGAACCTCTCGGCGCTCATCACCTGCGTGGTGCTGTTCTGGTTTGGCTCCAACTTCGGGGCGACCCAGGTCAAGGGCTTCGCCATCACCCTGTTCATGGGGGTGCTGATCAGCATGTTCACCGCCGTCACCGTCACCCACACCTTGGTGCGGGTCGCCTTCCACTTCGGCGGCGATTGGTTGCGCGAGCGCAAGTGGGCGCTGGGCGCTTAGGCTTCCATCGGGGGTATCCGTGATTGACTTTGTCGGCAAGCGACGCTGGTACTTCGCCATATCCCTGTTGGTGATCGTCCCCGGTCTGCTGGCGATGATCTACTCCACCCTGACCTTCGGGACGCCTCTGCGCCTGAGCATCGACTTCACCAGTGGCTCCCTCCTCGAGCTGCGCTTCCAGAATGCGGTAGCTCCGGCCGAGGTGAGGGATGTGTATGTGGACCGGGGCTTCCTGGACACGTCCGTCCAGTCGGCTGACGACGGGCGCACGGTGTTCATCCGCTCCAAGCAGCTGGACCAGGAGACCAAGACGGCCCTAGTGGCGGAGTTGGAGGCCAGGTTCGGCCCCGCGGACGAACTGCGCTATGAGTCAGTGGGCCCGACCGTCGGGCGCGAGGTTACCCGCGCGGCGAGCACGGCGGTCGTCGTGGGGGCACTTGCCATCCTGGCGTTCATCGTCATCGCGTTCCGGGGTGTCCCCAATGCGTTCCGGTACGGCGTCTGCGCCGTCCTCGCGATGGTGCATGACATCCTGGTGGTCGGAGGGCTGTTCTCCATCATGGGCCTGGTGGCGGGCTGGGAGGTGGATGCCCTCTTCCTGACCGCCCTGCTTACGGTGGTGGGCTTCTCGGTCCAGGACACCATCGTGGTCTTCGACCGCATCCGGGAGAACATCCCCAAGCGGCGCAGCGAGCCCTTCGAGATGGTGGTGAACCGGAGCGTCCTGGAGACCCTGCACCGGTCCCTGGCGACTCAGCTCAACGCCATGTTCGTGCTCGTGGCCATCCTCTTCTTCGGCGGCGCCACCATGAAGCAGTTCGTGGCCACGCTGCTGGTGGGCATGATAAGCGGCACCTACTCCTCCATCTTCAACGCCGTCCCGCTCCTGGTGGTGTGGCAGACCGGGGAAGCGCGTGAGGCGCTTCGCCGCGTATTCCGTCGCT
This sequence comes from Anaerolineae bacterium, assembly GCA_050945695.1. Classification (GTDB taxonomy): domain Bacteria; phylum Chloroflexota; class Anaerolineae; order DRVO01; family DRVO01; genus Ch71. The sequence continues at coordinate 1,407 of JBMNTK010000020.1, forward strand.
CGGTGCCGGTGACAAGCTGATGGCTGAAGAGAGGGCGCTCATAGTCGCGCGCTATGGCGAGATCGCCCTCAAGGGTCGCAACCAGCCTCGGTTCGTGCGCCAGGTGCGGCGCAACATGTCCCAGGCGCTGGCCGCTGAGGGGATCCCGGGTGAGGTGCGGGTGGAGGGCCGGCGCCTGTACGCCCTCACCCCCCAGCCGGAGGCGGCCCTGCAGGCGCTGTCTCGTGTCTTCGGGGTGACCTCACTCAGCCCGGCCGTCCGTGTGCCTCCCGATCTGGAAGCCATCAAGCAGACTGCCCTCGACCAGTTGCGTCTGTCGGGCATATCGCCCCGGCACACTGTGAGGGTGGCGGCGCGGCGATCCTACAAGGGCTTCCCCTTAACCTCTCCACAGATCAACCGCGACGTCGGGGAGTTCCTGGTCGCGCAGACCGGTGCCGGGGTGGACCTATCGGACGAGGCCGATTTCACCGTGGGCGTGGAGATCCACGAGGATCATGCCCTGGTGTACGGGCGGGTGGTGCCCGGGGCTGGGGGCCTGCCCATACCCCTGAGCGGCCGCGTGGTGGCGCTCATGTCGGCCGGGCTGGACTCGCCGGTCGCGGCCTGGATGATGATGAAGCGAGGCTGCGCGGTGATTCCGCTGCACTTCGCGGGGACGGCTGAGTCCATGGAAGAGCGCTTCCTCAAGATCTGTGACCAGTTGCAGAAGTGGTCGCAGAGCTGGAAGCTGCGGCCCATCATCCGTTCCCATGCCGAGGCCCTGGAGGGGGTGGCCAGCCGGCTCCAGGTGTGCCGCGAGGAGCGGTGGTCGTGCGTGTTCTGCAAGCGGGCCATGGTGGCAGAAGCGGAGAAGATCGCTCGGGAGCACGGCGCCCAGGGGATCGTGCTGGGTGACTCCCTGGGTCAGGTGGCCAGCCAGACCCTGGAGAACATGCGGGTGATCTCCGAGGGCGTCACTCTGCCTATCTATCGCCCCTTGATCGGCCTGGACAAGGTGGAAGTCATGGCGCTGGCCCGCCGCATCGGGACCTACGAGCTGAGCGCCCAGGCAGCACCCGCCTGCCCATTCCTCCCGGAGCGGCCCCTCACCCAGGCATCCTACGAGAAGTTCCTGGCGCTCCGTCCGCTGATCGAGACAGATCGCTGATCCTCTGCCCCCCCTCAGGGCACTACCTCGATCCGTCCCGCGTCCGGGGTGACCTCGCCGACCAGCCACGCGTCTATACCCTCAGCCTGGGCCTGAGTCAGGAACTCGTCCGTTGCGTCGGCCGGCACCGACAGCAGCAGCCCGCCCGAGGTTTCCGGGGTGAACAGGAGCAGCCGGAGCTCGTCCTCCAGGGCAGCGGCGAAGGCGACCGAAGGGGCGAAGGCGGCCTCGTTGTTGTTGGCGCCGGCTGGGAAGAGCCAGTCTCGGGCATAGTCCAGGGCGCCGGCCGTGAAGGGCAGGGAGCGGAAGCTGAAGCGCAGACCTACTCCGCTGTGCACGGCCATCTCCGAGGCGTGACCGAGGAGGGCGAAGCCGGTGATGTCAGTCGCCCCGCGGATCGGGAACCGACGGGCAAGCGAGGCAGCGCGCCGGTTGAGGGTGGCCATCCAGCGCTGGGCCTCGGCGGCGTGGTCGGGTGCGGCCAGCTCGGCCTTGAGGGCGGTGGCCACCATGCCCAGCCCTAGGGGCTTAGTGAGGATCAGCCGGTCACCGAGGCGAGCCCCGGCCTTGGTCCAGAGGGCGTCGCGGGGGGCGAATCCGGTCACGGCCAGGCCGAAGATCGGTTCCGGGCCCTCGATGGTATGGCCGCCGGCCAGCACCCCGCCCGCTTCCTTGATCTTCTCCGCTCCGCCGCGAAGGATCTCAGAGACCACATCGGACGGCAGGCACTCCGGGATCACGGCCAGGTTGAGGGCGAGCGCCACCTCGCCTCCCATGGCGTAGACGTCGCTCATGGCGTTGGCGGCAGCGATGGCGCCGAACGCATGGGGATCGTCCACCACCGGCGTGAAGAAGTCCGTGGTGAGGATGAGGGCCCGGCCATCGCCCAGGTCATAGGCGGCGGCATCGTCCGGTTGGGCCAAGCCCACCAGCACCCGGTCGTGTTCAGTTGGCGGGAACAACCCGGCCAGAGGGCGCAGGACCTGCGCGAGTGCGGCCGCCGGCCGCTTGGCCGCTCAGCCGGCCGCCTTAGTCATGGCGGTCAGGCGTATGTTCCCACCCTCGCTTCTGGGCAGTGCACAGGCATCAGGCATAGTGCCCTGAATCTAGCGCAGGCGCGCGCGGCGGTCCAATCATCCGCACGGCTGGCCCCCCGGCGCATTGACAGCGGGCCGCCTCGCCCCTAGAATCCTGCAGATTCTGGTCGCCGAGGGGAGTGAGCGAGTGCAGTCCGAGCAAATGGTTCTCGCGAGCACCTCTCCCAGGCGACGAGAGCTGCTGGCCCTGCTAGGCATCCCCTTCATTGTGCACCCGGCCGACGTGGACGAGGGCCCGCTGGCTGGCGAACCTCCGGCAGACATGGTCGTGCGGCTGAGCGTGGCCAAGGTCCGGCGCGTAGCTCAGGAAAAGCCTCACCGGTTCATCGTCGGGAGTGACACCTCAGTAAGCCTTCGCATTGGCGACGAATGGCGCGTCTATGGCAAGCCTGCTGATCGGGAGGACGCCCGCCGCATGTTGTCGGAGCTCGGGGGCCGAGACCACTGGGTGCACACGGGCTATGCGGTGCTGGATCGCCAGCGAGGCGTCATCGCCCGAGGCTACCAGGTGACCAAGGTGTGGCTCAGGCGGCTGGACCCCAGCGAAGAGGACGCCTATCTGGCCACTGGCATCGCCGATGACAAGGCCGGTGCGTACGCGGTACAGGACCGGCGGTTTGCCCTGGTGCAGCGCCTGGAGGGGTCGGCGGCTGCCACCATGGGGCTGCCGGTATGCCCACTTCGCCAAGTGCTGCTCAAGTTTGGGCTCCCTGTTGCCGATACAGACTCTGTAGTAGAAGGGTGCAGCAGGCTGACGGGTATGGAGTGCGTCTTCGGCCCGTCGGGTGACTGCCCCGGATGGGTGAGATATGTCGAAGAGGCCTATTGACCTGGAGATCGCCCACCGGCTACTGGGGGGAGGGCCAGTGGCACTGCTGGCCACCCGGTACCGGGAGCGCATCAACGTGATGGCGCTCAGTTGGATGACCCCGGTCAGCATGAACCCGCCCATGGTGGCGATCGCGGTGGATCGGGGCAGCCTGTCACACGACTTCATCGAGCGATCAGGGGAGTTCTCCCTGAACATCCCCGGTCGGGCACTGATGGAGAAGGTGCGCGACTCCGGTCTGGTCAGCGGGTACGACGTGGACGACAAGTTCGAGTACCTGGGTATTCGGCCGATCTCCGGCGAGGCCCTGGCCACCCCCTTGGTGGATGGCTGTCTGGGCTACTTGGAGTGCAGTGTCCTGGAGGCCTACGAGGCCGGCGAAACCCACACCCTCTTCGTGGCGGAGGTGGTGGGGGCGCAGGCGGAAGAGGAGGCCTTCGATGAGACCTGGCAGCTGGGCGATGAGGAGACCAAGCCACTGCACCACCTAGGTGGGCATACCTACGCTCAGCTACAGGAGCCGATCTCGGCAGAGCCTCGCCCAGAGGAGGGGATGTGAGCGAGGGGGCTAGGACGCCAAAGGTCCTGTGTATCGAGGATGACGCGGAGATGATCGAGCTCATGAAGCTCATCCTCCAGCAACAGGGATATGACGTGAGAGGGTGCACCAACGGTCCCAGTGGGCTGGCGGCGGCCCAGGAATCGCGCCCGGATGTGATACTCCTGGACCTCATGATGCCCGGTATGGGCGGCTGGGAGGTGTTCCGTCGGCTCCGACAGGACGCTTCCCTGGCGGACATCCCCGTCATCGTGGTGACTGCTCGGGCTCAGAACATTGACAAGATGCTCGGGCTCCACATCGCCAGGGTGGACGATTACGTCACCAAGCCTTTCGGGCCCCAGGAGCTGCTCGACCGGGTGGGCGCGGTGCTAGCCAGACGCGGTGACAAACGCCGGAATGGCCTGCCGGAACGGGCCTGACCGGGCGCCGGGGCCTCTGAGGCTTGACCTGCCCGCTCATGCGGCGGTAGACTGACTAAGCCGCTCCTGCATTCGCGCAACCCGTGGGGAGAGTTCGGGCAATCGCTCGGGGCTCTGGGGCGCGACTGCACCGGCGAGCGGGATCCTTCTCTGGAGTTCGGAAACCTTGCCAGTAATATCCTCCGAGCAGCTTCAGCCGTTCGTGCGCGACATCTTTGCCGCTGCCGGGACTCCCGCCGATAACGCCGAGCGGGTAGCCGCGGCTCTGGTCAAGTCCAACCTGGTCGGTCACGACTCTCACGGCGTGATCCGCGTTCCTCAGTACATCAACTCCATCCGACAGGGCCGGATGGACCCGGCTGTCCGCCCCGAGGTGGAAAGCGAGACTGCCTGCACCGCACGCGTGACCGGGAACTGGGGCTGGGGGCAGGTGGCGGCCTGGGAGGCCACCCAGCTTGCCATCGCCAAGGCCCGTCAGTGTGGTTTGGCGGCGGTCGCCCTTCACTCCAGCAATCACGTGGGCCGGGTGGGCGAGTACGTGGAAGAGATCGCCCGCAACGACATGGTCGGTCTCATCACCCTAAACAACCACGGTGCCGCCATGCAGGTGGCGCCCTTTGGCGGCAGGGAGCGACGCCTCTCGTCCAACCCCATCGCCTTCGCCGCTCCGACGAGTGGGGACCCCATCCTCGTGGACATGACCTCGTCCGTGGTGGCAGAGGGCAAGGTTCGGGTGCTGCGCAACCAGGGCAAGCTCGCCCCCGACGGTTGGCTCATCGACGCTGAGGGTCGGCCGACCAACGACCCGCGGGTGCTCTACGCCGATCCCCCGGGAGCGCTGCTGCCGGTGGGCGGGCCGCTCGGCCACAAAGGGTATGGGTTGAGTGTGCTCATTGACGTCATGAGCGGCGGGCTGAGCGGGGCCGGTTGCAGCTGCCCGCGGCACACGCGCATAGGGAACGCCCTGTTCATCGAGGCTATCCGGGTGGATGCCTTCGTCACCCGTGAGGAGTACCTGCAGCAAGTAGACGACCTGGTGGCCAGCCTGAAGTCTTGTGCTCCGGCCGAGGGCTTCACCGAGGTGCTCATTCCGGGCGAGCCGGAGCGTCGGACGGAAGCGCAGCGGCTGGCGCAGGGTATCAGTATTGACGACGAGACCTGGCACCAACTGGTGGACGTGGCGAATGAGCTAGGCGTCACTGTCCCCCAGGTGTAGCACTCACAACGCAGTAACCCTCTGGGCTTGGCGCCAGGGGGAGGCAGCACACTCGCATCGAGGAGGCAACGCGATGGTGGATCAGGGGATACCCGAGCCGATGGCACCTATGCCGGGAGAGCCGGAGGTCTCACCGAACGACAAGACCATGGGAGCACTGTGCTATATCCTCCCCTTTATCGGGTCGGCCATAGTGCTGCTTAGCGAGTCAAACAAGAGTCGGCCGTTCCAGCGCTACCATGCTTGGCAGGGGCTGGGTCTGGGTGTGGTGTACATAGTGTGGCAGATCGTGGCCGCCATCATCGGCGCCATTCTGGGGGCGATCACGGCAGCTTTGGCCTGCTGCGTGACCTGGGTGCTGCCCCTGCTGCCGCTGATCCCGATGGTCTACTACGCCTATCAGGCCTATCAGGGCGAGAAGTTCGATGTGCCCGTCCTCACCGACTTCATGGTCCAGCAGGGCTGGCTGCAGCGGATCTAGTCCCGCCGGCTTAGTGACTGCAGGTTCTGGGTAGTAATCCGAGCTCCGTAGAGGTCGCCGAGTTCTTCCTTGAGTGCAAGCGAGCGCTCATAGAACTTGGCGGCCTCTCTGGTTCTGCGCTGGGCGGCGAGAATGAGGCCGATGTTGTTGTAGACGCTAGCCAGCGCGTTCTTATCCCCTCGTCTCTCCAGCAGGCGCGCGGCCTCATCAAGGTGCTGGCGAGCCTCGTCCCACTTGCCGGCGCGACGGCTGGCTACGGCCATGTTGTTGTGCGTCCACGCCAGGCCCACGTCGTCCCCTAGCTCCTGCCAGAGGCGAGCCGCCTCCAGGAAGTGCCCTTGCGCCTCCTTGCGGTTGCCCAACTCCAGCAGGACGCTGCCCATGCCGTTGTGAGCTAGGGCCAGGTCTCGCTTGTGGCCGGCCGCCAAGGCCCGTCCTAGGGCCCGCTGCTGGTACCCGAGGGCATCCTGCCAGCGTCGCTCCTTCATGTACACCCGCAGGAGGTCCATGGTGGCGTCGAGGCCGAACGGGGCCCGCTCCTCAAGCTGAGCCGCCCGCTCCAGGACCTCCACCGCCCGCTCGCGGTCGTTCATCCTCAGACAGGCCTGACCGAGAGCGCGGTAGGCCTGAAGGCGCCCCTCGGTGTCGCCGGTGGCCGAGAAGGCATCCAGGGCCCGCGAGTACTCATCGCACGCCTCCTGGTACCGGCCCTGCTCGGCGAAGGTGCGCCCCAAGGCGTAGTGGGCCTGAGCCCGGGCCAGGTGCATGCCCTCTTGCCCGTCGAGCAGGCGTGTCGCTTTCAGGTAATACGCTTCTGCCTCGCGGGCGGTATCCTCCTGGCCGGCGATGTAGCCCAGGACCATCAGGGCGTTGGCCTGGGCGGCCACATCCCCGACGCGTTCCAGCCATGCTAGGGCGCGCTCGAACGGCGGACGGGCGTCGAGGGGACGGCCGTCTTGCCAGTGCATGGTGCCTTGCTCCACCAGGGCCTTGGCCGCGCGGCGGTAGTCCCGGGCCATCTCAAAGGCCTCGGCGGCTTCGGCGTAGCGGAAGGAGGCGTCCTCGATGCGGCCGGCCGCCCGGTCGGCGGCGGCAGCGCCCAACAGGAAGCGGGCACGGGCCGCGTGATCGTTGAGGCGGGTGGCTGCCTCCTGTCCCTGGATGGCCATGCGCAGCGCCGCGTACAGCAGCCCCCGCCGCTGCAGAGCCGGAACCAAGGCCAGACAGATGTCCCTGACCAAGTCCAGCCGACCGTACACGGAGCAACCGTCTGATGAGGTCCAGGACAGGACGGTCTCTAGGCTGGGCAACAGAGAGATGACCTCGGAGATAGCCTCGTCGGCGCTGGCCTCGTCCTCCAGGCGCGTTGTCAGCGCGCGAGCGTGGGCAGCCAGAGCCTCGGCCAAGCGCTTCAGCACTTGCCCGTCGGCGGCCTGAGCGGCCAGCTGCTCCCTCACCAGCGGGTGGAGGCGGAAGTCGCCCTCAAACAGGGCGTCGCTGGTGAGGCCCCGGCGGCGCAGCGCCTCCAGCGTTGGCCGGGAATCACGGCCCAAGGCGGCACTGAGGACATCGTCCGGGAGCGGCGCCGGGACCAGGGCCAACGCGGTGGCGGCGTCGCGCTCGCGCTGGGACAGCCGTGCCAAGGCCAGGGACAGCACGTTCCCCAGGGTTCGGGCCTCCCGGGCGGATCGGACCATCTGCAGTAACCCCAACTGGTCGGCCAGCCCCAGGGCCAGCCGGATGGCCAGGGGATTGGCACTGACGCCCTCGACCAAGGCCTCTATGCTGCGCGGGCTCATGTCCCCTAGCACTTGGAAGCCGTCCTGAGAGCTCAGCCACCTCACCAGCGCCGCAGCGCCGGCGGTGTCCATCCCTTCCCCGCCGAGGGGCGCAGACTCGAGGTCAGGAGAGGTGACCAGCACGATGACGGTAGAGCGATTCAGCGCCTCATCCAGTGAGAGGAGCCGCTCGCGCTCCGGGTCCTCGAGGAGGTCGGCCTGATCCACCAGAACCAGCGTCGGTTTGGTCCGCAGGGCAGTGGCGACCGAATCGAACAGTGCCTCTTCATCCAAGGCGGTGCAGCGCAGCGAGAGAGCGATCGCCTCCAGCACCGAGTTGAGGTCGGGCCGAGCAAGGGCGCTACACTCGACGTGCACCACCCGCTCGTAGGCCGAGGCCAGCCGGTGGGCAGCCTCGATGGCCAGGGAAGTGATCCCGGAACCGGGCGAGGCTACGTTCAGCTGCCTCGCCGATCCGGGCTGGGCAGCGGCGAGCAGTTCGGCCACGAGGGCGCCCCTGCCGCGGAACCAGGGCTGGTCGCGCAGGCCGGCCACGAAGGGCTGATTGAGCAGGCGCAGGCCCAGCCCGTCACTGCCTCGGTCCACCAGCGAGTACCAGTTGGCCCCGGCGAGCGTGGGCCGAAGGCGCGATGGTCTCTCGGCCGAGTCCATCAGGGCCGACAGGTCGGAGAGGGCGCGACCTACCGCTCCTCCCCGAACCAGGCCACTCAGCAGCTGGGCAAGGGTCTCCGTCCAGGCTGGGCCCTCGAGGGCACCGGGAACGCTGATGACCGTTTCCACCCCGGCCTGAAGCAGGGCTTGGGCGTCGGGAGAGCCCTCACCGAGGCCGTGGATGATGACGGTTCGCACCCCGCCCGTGGACAGGTGGCTGGCGAGCCTAGTGGGTGAGAGGAGCCGAGCCTGGCCCGTCTCCCCTTCGATGAGAGGCAGACCTCCCGAGAGGGGCGCGTCAATCACCAGGAGGTGGAACTGGGGAGTGGCGCGCAGGGCCGCTTCCAGGTTGGCCTCCGTCGGCGGCCAGAGGGTGACCAGCTCCAGGTCGGGCTGCCCTTCGCTCAGGGCCTGGGTGATCGCCCGCCACGAGGCACGAGCGGGGGCGGCCCCGGCGCCATCATCGAGCGGTCGGGAAAGGATGAGGAGCACCCGTAGCCGATCTCGCACCGTCCGGTCCGACGGCGGCGTCGGGGCGGCCTCGGCAGGAGCCTCTGCCTCAGGGGCAGGCGTAGGCTCGGGGGCAGGGGCCGACGAGGGCGCGGCGGTAGAGGCAGCAGGACGGGGCGATCTGAGCTTGCCGCCCACCCGCAGGATCCCGATGGCAAGGAGATAGGCAGCGGTGCCTCCTCCGAACACCAACGCCAGTGCCAGGGTGTGGTCGGAGGGCTCGAACAGGGTCACGGCCAGGGCCGCCAGCGCGATCACCAGGCCGACGATGACGACGGTACTGCTCGGCCTCACTGGCCCGTCTCCTCTCGGACGATGGGGGCCGCCAGTTCCTGGACCTGGGCGAGGGCATCCGCGACCAGCATCTGCCCGGTGAAGGCTTTCTCCAGCGCATCCCCCAGCCAGTCGGCGATCCTGTCCACCCAGGTGGTGGGCGGTATGGTGTGGGCAACCTCTAGGGCCTTGACGGCAACTTCTGCCACATCAGGCCGGCCCCCTGCTCGGAACTCGCCTGAGGCCAGTGCCTCTTTGAGGGGCGGCACGCTGAGGGTGACCGGTGGGTGGTTGGCCACGAAGGCCAGCCACTCCCAGGCGGGGCGGACGTCGGTAGTCTGGGCGGACATAACGTAGGCGCGCATAGAAAGCAGTGTCATCCTATGAGGATTGCCGGGCGGAACCGCTACCCCCCACTCGAAGGGCCACGGGGAACCCCAAAGCTCGCCTCCACGCTCGGAGAGGGGGCCGTACCACATCGCGGCTCGCTGGGAGGTGACGACACGCTGAAAGCCACCCTGCGAGCGCAGCTCCGGCGGGGTAGGGGAGACACCATGGAGGAGCGCCAGGTCGGCGTACCACTGGATGGCCTCCACGGCCGCAGGGTCGGTGAAGGTGACCTCTCGCGGGGCCACCAGGCTGTCCACTAGGGCTCCACCGTTCTGGTACACCATGGGCACGAAGTCGGCGCGGGACATGTCGAGCAGCAGCCCGTACTGCGGCGAGTCGGCCAGGGGATCGGAGAGGCGGAACGCCGCCTCCAGCAGATCGTCCCAGGTCCAGGAGTCGTCAGGATAAGGCACTCCGGCTGTGTCGAAGAGATCGCGGTTGTAGAACAGGACCCAGGGGTCCACATCCGCGGGCAGGCCCCAGAGCTGGCCCTGCCAGGTGAGTGCGTCCAGCGTGCCGGCGTAGAAGGCGTCTTCCTCGAGTGTGAGGTCCTCCTGGATGAGGGGATCCAGGGGACGGACCAGTCCCGACTGAGCCAGGGCGGCGATGGTGAGCTGGTCAACCATGACCACATCGGCGCGGCTAGTGCCGCTCAGGGCACCGTACGGGTTCCCGGAGCGAAGGGTCACCTCCACGCCCGGGTGACTGGCCTCGAACTCGGCCTTGAGGGCCTGGAAGTGATCGGTCAGGACGCCGGAAGGGTAGACGAAGGTGATGCTGACCGGCTCCGGAGTGGGAGTAGGCGAGGAGAGCAGCCCACAGGCGGCGGTAATGACCACGAGTACCAAAAGGCAGGCGCCCGTTCGCAGCCGCATTGGCTTCCTCCAGGGGATGGTGGGTGCAATTCTAGCACCCGCTAGGAAGGGCTAACAAGGCTCCGGGACCATGACTTATGGTCTAGCTCCGGGACGCGGCGCGGGCTAGGGCGAGAGGATATCCGGGGTCAGAGGGCATGCTGGCGGCGCAGGTGCCAGGCGGCGAGGAGGCCGAGCGGGATGGGCAACCAGAAGGACAGGGCCCGGAACAGGAGGACAGCGGACAGGGACAGGTCCAGGGGGTGAGCCATGGCAGCATAGGTCGCCGCCATGGCCCCTTCGGTGACCCCGACGCCGGCCGGCATCCCCACCGCGCTGCCGGCCAGGCTGGCAGCGGCATAGGCTACTACCCCTTGCGACAGCGAGGCGGACAGCCCCAGGGCTTGACCGGAGAAGTGGAGGCTGAGGATGTCACCCAGGATCGTCCAGGAGGAGTAAAGGGCCGCCAGCCACAGCCCACCCCGGACGTGGGCGCCGATGTTGAGGGCGGCCAGGGCCTGGCTCAGCAAGTAGGGGAGCTTGCTCTCCAGCGCAGAGTCTCGGCCGCAGCGGCGCAGGAGCGCGTCGAGCCGGCGACCAGCACCGGCCGCCAATCGGTGGGCCGTGTCCGGGTGCCGGATGAGCTGGGCCAGCCCCACTGCAGCCAGTACGGCCATCACCGCCGCGGGGATGAGCGCGGCCGGGGAGGCACCGGCAGCTGCCGAGGCCCCCAGTAGCCCTAGGGCGACCAGAGACACCACGATGAGCCAAGCCGTGCCCAGCAGGTTCTGGAAGACGAAGTAGCCGGCGATCGCCGCTTCGTTGACCCCCTGGCGCTTTAGGAAGGCCGCCCTCAGGGCAATGCCCCCGGCGCCGCCAAAGGGCAGGATCCTGGCGGCTGCGCCGGAGGCGAGCGAGGCTGAGGAGGCGGCCGCTGCCGAAACGCGCTGCCCGGCTGCCCGAGCCGAGAGAGTCATGAGCAACCCCGTGCCCAGGTAGCGCGCCACCTGCGCTAAGAGCGCTGCCAGGAGCCAGATCGGCGATGCGGCCCGGACCTGGGCCACCACGCGGGGCAGGTCCAGCGCCTGCGGAGCAATCAGCCACAGCGCTCCCAGCATGACGAGGACCAGCAAGATGCCCCTGACCAGAGGGATGGAGAGGACCCCTCGCAGGGTGCGGCCGCCGCTGATGGGGCTGTTGGTCTTCATGGTACAGCGCATCGGTGAGCGTACATACTACTGGGGATTGTGGCCCGGGAGGTGCTGCTCGGCAAACGAGCTGAGGCCGAAGTGGCCCTGATGAGCGAAGCGGGCTTGATCTATAGGACGCGGGCTCGTAGAATCGCGGCCTACGGGGATGAAGGAACCCCGAGACGAGCCCAGCACAGCAACGCTGGTACGGCTATGGACAAGATGCTATACTGGTAATGTTACGTATTAGTCGCCCCCATCGGGGCGACCAGCAGGGGGGACAGCTCCCCAAGGTAGACAGACTAGCGCCAGTTAGGCGGAGGGTTACATCGGAATGGTTGAACGCGAGGATCAGGAGTTCCTGGAGAGCCCCGAACCCGAACCTGAACCGGAACCGAGGGACCAGGACCAGGAATATAGCCTTGACGATCTTCTCGCCAAGGGGCGAAGTCAGGGTTTCGTGACTCAGGAAGACATCCTGGCCGTGATCCCCGATGCCGAGAACAACCTAGACGCTCTCGATGACATTTACATAACGCTGCTCAACGAGAACATTGAGGTACACGAGGGCGAAGAGGAAGAGGAGGCAGAGGAAGAGGAGGAGGAGCCCGAGGAGGAGGCCGTAGACCTGTCTCAGATAGGGGTTGATGACACGGTCAGCCTCTACCTCAAAGAGATCAGCCGGGTTCCCCTGCTTACGGCCGAGCAGGAAGTAGAGTTGGCTCAGAAGGTGGAAGCCGGGCTGGAGGCTCAGGCCCGCCTTGAGAGCGGGGACTACAAGGAGGACGAGCGGGAGGTCCTGGAGGCGGTGCTGCGCGAGGGGGAAAGAGCGCGTAAGCACCTGATCGAGGCCAACTTCCGGCTCGTGGTCAGCATCGCTAAGAAGTACGTGGGCCGAGGGGTGTCCTTCCTGGACCTGATCCAGGAGGGGAACATCGGCCTGATCCGGGCCGTCGAGAAGTTCGACTGGCGGCGTGGGTTCAAGTTCAGCACCTACTCGACTTGGTGGATCCGACAGGCCATCACCAGGGCCATCGCCGATCAGGGTCGTACCATTCGCGTGCCGGTCCACATGACCGAGCGCATCAACAAAGTTATGCGGGCACAGCGTAAGTTGGTGCAGGAGTTGGGGCGTGAGCCCACCCCGGAGGAGATTGCCGCTGATTTGGACACTACCCCCGATCAGGTCGAGCGAATCATGAAGATCTCGGAGCGGCCGCTCTCGCTGGAGATGCCCGTGGGCGAGGAGCAGGATAGCGCTCTGGGAGACTTCATCGAGGACGAGCTCAGCCTGATGCCCAACGAGGTGGCGTCTAACGAGCTGCTGCGACGGCAGGTAGAGGAGGTCCTCTCGACCCTAAACGCCCGGGAAGCGCGGGTGTTGCAGATGCGCTTTGGCCTCAAGGACGGCCACACCCACACCCTCGAAGAGGTGGGTCGGCGCTTTGGGGTGACCCGGGAGAGGGTACGGCAGATCGAGGCGAAGGCTCTGCGGAAGCTGAGACACCCCAGCCGCAGCCGGCGCCTGAGGGACTACCTGCAGCCGGAGTAACACGCCCGGCCCGCTCGCCGGCACCCCGATTCTGGCGAGCATGGCACAGCGCAGAGCGGCAGACTCAGACTCGGGCGCCATTAGGCTGGGCGCCCGAGTTTGGTGAATAGGTATGAACCGGGAGGATGGGTCATGGCATCCGGGCTTATTGACACTCGCTTCATTGACGCGTTAGCAACCTCTGAGCCGACCCCCGGAGGGGGAAGCGCCGCCGCCATGGCGGGCGCCATCGCCGCCGGCCTTCTTAGCATGGTCTGCAACCTCACCGTGGGCCAGGAGAAGTTCGCCGCAGTCCACGAGGACCTGGCGGCGGTGCTGCAGGAGACCGAGGCCCTGCGGCATCGCCTGGTGGACCTGGCCGAGCAAGACATGGCCGCCTACCGCTCTTTCGTGGGGGCGCAGCGGCTCCCTCGCAAGTCTGACGAGGAGCGCCGCGAGCGCACGCGCTGCATGCAGGATGCCCTGCGCACCTGCACCCTCGTGCCCCTGCAGATCGCTGAGGCCTGTCGTCGCCTGCTCGACTTGTCGCCGGAGGTGGCCCTGAAGGGAAATCCCACTGCCGTTACGGACGTGGGGGTGGGGGCGCTCCTGGCTGAGGCGTGCATGCGTGGCGCTGGCCTGCAGGTCATGGTCAACCTGGCGTGGCTCAAGGACGAGACGTTCATCGAGGAGCAGCGCCGTCGCCTGGAGGAGGTTCAGGCTGGCAGCGCCGAACTCAAGGAACGTGTGATGGACATGGTGGAGCGGGTGGCGGCCGGGTGAGCCTCGGCCGGGCCGGCTCTAGGGAGGGACTCATGGCAGCTCAACTACTTGACGGCAAAGAGGTGTCAGCCCGCCTGCGCGGGGAGATCCGGGAGCAGGTGGCGCAATACACCACGCGTTCTGGCCGGACCCCCACACTGGCCGTGGTCCGCGGGGGCGACGACCCTGCCTCCGTCAGCTACGCCAGGATGATAGAACGAAGCTGCGGCCAAGTCGGCATAGGCTTTACCCTGCATCACCTGGCCGCGCCCAGCGAGGACGAGATAGTGGGCCTGGTGGCCCAGCTCTCGGACGACCCCAACGTGGATGGCATCATGGTGCAGGAGCCCCTTCCTGCCGGGGTATCTCGGGAGCGGGTCATTGCCGCTCTGGCCCCGGACAAGGATGTGGATGGCGTGCATCCTCTGAACGCCGGCCGCCTGATGCAGGACGCCGGCGATTACTTCGTCCCGGCCACGCCCGCCGGGGGGATCGAGCTCCTGGAGCGCTACCAGGTGCCTATTCGGGGCCAGCGAGCGGTGGTGGTGGGTCGCTCTAACGTGGTCGGCCGTCCCATGGCCCTGCTCCTGCTCCATCGCCACGCCACGGTAACCATCTGTCACTCCCGCACCGCCGACCTGGCCGAGGAGTGCCGGCGAGCCGACATCCTGGTGGCGGCCACCGGCAGGGCAGGGCTCATCACCGCCGACATGGTGCGCGAAGGGGCGGTGGTGGTGGACTTCGGGGTCAACTTCGTGGATGGCAAGATGGTCGGCGATGTGGACTTCGAAGCGGTTTCCGAGAAGGCATCACTCATCACGCCGGTGCCCGGAGGCACGGGCCCCATGACCAACATGATGCTGATGCAAAATGTGCTCAAGGCGGCGCAGATGCAAAGCCGCTAGACGCACGCCGGTCCCGTAGGGACCCATGCTATCTGTACCCTGCACTTCACCGACGCACGCGAACTCAAGCGAGCCGGTTTGGCTCGAAGACTACCGTAACCCACGCTCTGCTTAGGGAGGATGGCAATGGCCGTTAAGAAGGTTGTTCCCAGTGACCTCGAGATAGCTCAGGCTGCCAAGCTGCGTCCTATCACCGAGATCGCCGCCGAAGTCGGGCTGACCGAAGACGACCTCGAGCTGTTTGGTCGCTACAAGGCCAAGGTGCACCTGGACGTGAGGGACCGGCTCCAGTCTCGCCCCAATGGCCGCTACATTGACGTCACGGCGATCACCCCCACCCCGCTGGGAGAGGGCAAGACGACCACCACCGTCGGCCTCACTCAGGCGCTGGGCCGTATCGGCAAGAAGGTGATGACCTGCATCCGCCAACCCTCCATGGGACCCACGTTCGGCATCAAGGGAGGCGCGGCGGGAGGCGGGTACTCGCAGGTCGTGCCGATGGAGGACTTCAACCTTCACCTCACTGGCGACATCCACGCCGTTACCGCCTCCCACAACTTGCTGGCGGCTGCCCTGGACGCCCGGATCTTCCACGAGGATAACCTCAGCGACAAGAGCCTGGAGCGGATGGGCCTGCGGCGACTCAACATCGACCCCTATTCCATCACCTGGAACCGGGTTCTGGACGTGAACGACCGGGCCTTGCGCAGAGTCATCGTTGGGCTGGGCTCCAAGGAAGATGGCCGACCGCGGCAGACGGGCTTCGACATCTCCGTAGCAAGCGAGGTGATGGCCATCCTGGCGCTGGCGACGTCCCTCCAGGACCTCAGGGAGCGCCTGGGACGGATCGTGGTGGGCACCAGCAAGACGGGCGACCCCATCACCGCTGAGGACCTGGGTGTGGCCGGGGCGATGACCGTGCTCATGAAGGACGCCCTGATGCCCAACCTCATGCAGACCCTCGAGGGCCAGCCGGCGTTCGTCCATGCCGGCCCCTTCGCCAACATCGCTCACGGCAACTCCTCGATCGTGGCCGACCAGATCGCGCTGAAGGTGGCCGACTACGTGGTCACTGAGTCGGGGTTCGGTGCGGACATCGGGATGGAGAAGTTCTTCGACATCAAGTGCCGAGTGTCCGGACTCATCCCCAACTGCGTGGTCCTGGTGGCGACGGTGCGGGCGCTCAAAATGCACGGTGGCGGGCCGCGCGTGGTGCCGGGGAGGCCGCTGGACCGGGCCTACCGGGAGGAGAACCTCGAGCTGCTGCGTAAGGGACTGCCGAACCTGGAAGCCAACGTCCGTATAGCCAAGGCCTTCGGTGTGCCGGTGGTGGTGGCCGTCAACGCCTTCGCCGACGACACCCAGGCGGAGCTGGATCTGGTCCGCGAGGCTGCCATTCGGGCGGGGGCTGAGGATGCGGTGCGCAGCGACCACTGGGCCGAAGGTGGCGCCGGCGCGGAAGACCTGGCCCGGGCGGTGGTGGCGGCCTGCGAGAAGCCCAGCGAGTTCCAGTTCCTCTACCCGCTGGACATGCCCATCAAAGAGAAGATCGAGACCATCGCCACCAAGGTCTACGGTGCGGCGAGAGTGGAGTACAGCCCCGAAGCGGAGGCCCGGATTGCCCTGTTCACCCGGTTGGGATACGATACCCTGCCGATTTGCATGGCAAAGACTCACCTGTCTCTCACTCACGACCCTACCATAAAGGGGGCCCCGACCGGGTACACGTTCCCGATCCGGGACATCCGCGCCTCAGTTGGGGCCGGGTTCCTGTACCCCCTGGCGGGCGAGATGAGGACTATGCCCGGGCTGCCTAGCCGGCCCGTGTTCATGGACGTAGACCTCGATGCCGAGGGACGGGTAGTCGGCTTGTTCTAACCGGAGAACACAGCGCGCGGCCCGGCTCTCGTAGTCCTGGGTAGTGCTGGACGTCGCGGCAATCAAACATCGCTATTCGGGGCGCCCGCAGTGCTCGAAGCGTGGCGCCCCGTATGGCGAATGGCGGTAGGCGAGACGTCCGGATATACTACTGACTAGGGTAAGTTTGTGGTAACAGCAGCCTGTGGAGACCGGGCTACGCATCGCGAGCAGTGTCAGTTGGGGAGGCACAGATGGCACAGGAAAGGACGAGGGACTCAGCGGCGATCCAGGTCCTGGAGCGGGCCCGCGCGGCTGGGAGGTCAACGGCGTTCTTTCGCGCCGAGGAGACCCGGCCCTGTCCGATAGGAGCAACCGGGGTCTGTTGTCGTATGTGCGCCATGGGACCGTGCCGGCTGGTCGGCAAGACCACGGTCGGTGTCTGCGGCGCTACAATCAGCACAGTGGTGGCTCGCAACTTCGCGCGCATGGTCGCGGCGGGAACCTCGGCCCACTCCGACCATGGCCGTGACATGGCCTTGACGCTCTTGGCCGTGGCGCGGGGCGAGGCTCAGGGCTACCGTATCCGTGATGAGGCCAAGCTGCGGTCCCTGGCCGAGGGCCTGGGGATCGAGCACGAAGGGCGCAAGCCGGAAGCAGTGGCCGAGGAAGTCGCCCAGACTCTGCTGGCTGACTTCGGTAATCAGACCGGCGAGGTCCGGTTCATCAGCCGGGCGCCTGGCCGGCGCCAGCGCATCTGGCGCGACTTGGGCCTCGTTCCTAGGGGTGTGGACCGCGAAGTGGTCGAGACGATGCATCGCACCCACGCCGGGGTGGACCAGGAAGCGAGCAGCATCCTCAAGCAATCCATGCGGACCGCGCTGGCCGATGGCTGGTCCGGCTCGATGATCGGCACCGACATCAGCGACGTGCTCTTTGGCACCCCCGGCCCGGTCACGTCGGCCGTCAACCTGGGCGTGTTGAGTGAGGACGAGGTCAACATCGTCATCCACGGGCATGAGCCCACCCTGGCGGAGATGGTGGTTGCGGCCGCCCAGGACCCCGAGATGGTCGCCTACGCCAAGTCCAAAGGGGCGGCTGGGATCAACCTCTCCGGCATCTGCTGCAGCGCCAACGAGGTGCTCATGCGCCACGGGGTGACGCCGGCCGGCAACTTCCTCCACCAGGAGCTGGCAGTCCTAACCGGCGCTGTGGAAGCCATGCTGGTGGACGTCCAGTGCATCATGGAGGGCCTGGCTGCCCTCACCAATGAGTTCCACACTCTCCTGATCACCACTTCCCCCAAGGCCCACATCAGCGGGGCGGTCCACGTCGAGTTCGATGAGCACCGGGCCTACGAGATCGCCAAGCAGATCGTCCGCATGGCGGTGGACAACTTCGCCAACCGGGGCGAGGTGAACATCCCCAAGGAGAAGGAAGGCCTGGTGGCCGGCTTCTCCCATGAGTACATCAACTACATGCAGGGTGGCCGCTATCGGGGCTCCTTCCGGCCCCTGAACGACGCCATCGCCGCCGGGCGTATCCGGGGCGTGGCCGGCGTGGTGGGCTGCAACAACGCCTGCGTGCCGCAGGATGAGGGCATCACCCAGGTGATCGAGGCGCTGATCGCCAATGACGTCCTGGTGGCAGCCACCGGCTGCGCGGCCATTGGCGGGGCCAAGTACGGCTTCCTCTCCCCAGAGGTCTGGGACAAGGTGGGGTCGAACCTGCGGGAGGTGTGCGAGGCCATCGGCGTGCCGCCGGTGCTGCACATGGGCTCCTGCGTGGACAACTCCCGAATCCTGACCGTGCTCACTCAGATGGTGAGCGAGGGTGGGCTGGGCACTGACATCAGTGACCTGCCGGTGGTCGGCATCTGCCCGGAGTGGATGTCGGAGAAGGCGATCGCCATCGGCACCTACTTCGCTGCCTCCGGCTTGCACGTCTACTTCGGCGTGCGCTCGCCGGTATCGGGCAGCGAGGAAGTGGTAGACATAATGACGAATGAGTGGCCCAAGATCGTGGGTGGGGCGCTCGAGTTTGAGCCGGACATCGACAAGCTCGTGGAGAAGGTGCTGGCTCAGATAGACGCCAAGCGCGAGGCCCTGGGTCTGGAGGAGTACGTCCCCAACCGGTACGGCGCCAGTGGGGACCGGGCCATGGCGGAATGGCTGAGCATTCCGGAGGAGCAGCGCAGCCCGTACAGCCGCAAGCCGGTAGTAGGCTAGGGGCACGAGGGGAGACGGAACCATGTCCAAGTACATTGCTACGAGAGCAATACGGGGTGCCAACGCTGTCGTGGCGGAAGCCCAGAGCCTGCTCGAGAAGGCGATTGCCGAGCACGGGGCTGACGCCCAGGTAGCGTTCCCCAACACGGCATACTACCTGCCCGTCATCCTGGGCTTCACCGGCCGCGAGGTCTCCACCCTCGGGGATCTGGTGCCGGTCATGGAGCACGCGCAGGAGCTGCTGTCGGAGCCGCCCAGTGAGAAGCTCTGGCTGCCCTACCTGGGCGAGACCATGGATGCCGGGGTGGCAACCCTGCTGGCCGAAGAGACCATCGAGGCCGTGCGCTTCGTGTACGGGGAGCAGCCCGAGCCATGGCATCGCCCCATAGGCGGGACTGGGAGCTTCACCAGCCCCGAGCACACCTCGGATGAGGGCCCTGTGGGCCGACTGAACGGCCCCATTGATGACATTCAGCTCCGAAGCTGGGGCATCCAGCTGGTGGACGGGCGCATGCCCGGGTTTGCCGCCATCGTGGGCTGCGCGAAGTCGAACGAGGTGGCGGTCGAGATCGTGCGCCAGTTGCAGCAGCGCAACATCCTGGTGTTCCTCTGCGGCAACGTCAACGGGCGCAGCATCATCCACCAGCTTGAGGAAGCCGGGGTGGAGATGGGGTACGACACTTACATCGTCCCCTTCGGCACCGATACCATCTCGGCGATCTACCCCCTGGGCTTTGCCACTCGGTCAGCCCTGACCTTCGGCGGGCTCAAGGGCGGCCAGACCAGGGAGATCCTGCACTACAACAAGGACCGGGTGTTTGCCTTCGTCCTGGCGCTGGGTGAGGTAGACGACCTCAAGTACGCCACCGCAGCCGGGGCCATCAACTACGGCTTCCCGGTGATCGCCGACACTGTGATCCCAGAGATCCTGCCCACCGGCATCACTACCTATGAGCACGTGATCTCCATGCCCTTCGACGATATCGAGGGCAAGGACGACCTGGAGCGGGCGCGCAAGCTGGTCCAGCGCTGCATCGAAGTCCGCGGCGTGAAGGTCAGGGTCACCAACGTGCCCATCCCGGTGCCCTACGGCTCGGCCTTCGAGGGCGAGCGGGTGCGCCGGGCTGACATGCGGGTGGAGTTCGGCGGCCGGAACTCCCGAGCCTTCGAGTACCTGCGCATGCGGGAGATGGACGAGGTCGAGGACGGGAAGATCGAGGTCATCGGCCCCGGCTTCGATGAGGTGCCCGAGGGCGGCGCCATGAACATGGGCATTCTCGTGGAAGTGGCCGGCCGGAAGATGAACGAGGACTTCGAGCCGGTTCTGGAGCGCCAGATCCACTACTTCGTCAACGGCGCCTCCGGTGTCCAGCACATCGGGCAAAGGGACATCACCTGGATCCGGCTGAACAAGTCGGCGGTGGAGAAGGGCTTCAACCTTCGCCACTTCGGCGACATCCTATACGCACGCATGCACGGTGAGTTCGGCGCCATCGTGGACAAGGTCCAGGTGAGCATCATCACCGAGCCGGAGCGATTCGACCAGGTCCTGGAGCAGGCCCGGCAGGCCTACGCCTACCGTAACCAGCGCCTGGAGAACCTGACCGATGAGGCGGTGGACACCTTCTACAGCTGCACGCTGTGCCAGAGCTTCGCCCCCAACCACGTGTGCGTGGTGTCGCCGGAGCGGCTGGGGCTGTGCGGGGCCTACAACTGGCTCGACTGCCGTGCCTCTTACGAGATCAACCCCACCGGGCCCAACCAGCCCATCCCCAAGGGCGAAGTGGTGGACGAATGGAAGGGCTACTTCACCGGTCCCAGCGAGTTCGTCCGGCAGCACTCCAACCAAACGGTGCAAGAGGTCTCCATGTACTCAGCCATGGAGAACCCCATGACCGCGTGCGGTTGCTTCGAGTGCATCCTGATGATCATCCCCGAGGCCAACGGGTTCATGGTAGTATCGCGCGAGGACCCGAGCATGACGCCGGCGGGAATGACCTTCAGCACGTTGGCCGGCATGGCCGGCGGTGGGCTGCAGACGCCGGGTGTGATGGGCATCGGCAAGTACTTCCTGCTCAGCAAGAAGTTCATCCGTGCTGACGGCGGCCTGAAGCGGATCGTGTGGATGTCGAGCAACCTCAAGGAGGAGATGGCCGACGTCCTGGCGGAAGCCGCCGCCAGGGAAGGCGACCCGGACCTGATCAGCAAGATCGCTGACGAGCGGGTAGCCACCACGGTGGATGAGCTTCTGGCGCACCTGGAGGCGACCGAGCATCCGGCACTGACCATGGACCCGCTGTTCTAGCTGGTGCTGAGGTGGGACGGGAATGGGCTTTCGTTCCACATTGGCGGCCGTCGGGTTCAGTGGGCCAGTGGTCGTCGCGGTTTGGGCTAGAGAGGGACTGGTTCCGGGCGAGTTGGCTCGGTTACTGGGCTAACCTATAATGCCCCAGTGGTTGGGCGTACCTTGCCCGGAGGTATACGATGCTGAGTGTTGACGAGTGGCGCGCACTGCTGGCGCCGGTGTACGTCCACGATGACGAACACCTGGCCCAGCAGTGCGCGCGATATGAAGAGGCGGCGCGCCTTTTTCGGCAAGTGTATGACTGTGAGCCCACCGTTTTCTACCGCGCGCCGGGTCGGGTCAACCTTATCGGTGAGCACACCGATTACAACCAGGGCTTTGTAATGCCCACCGCCATAGACCGGGACGTGGTGATCGCGGGCCGGCCCCGCCACGACTCGGAGATCCGGGCGGCAAACGTTGAGCGGGATAGGTTCGAGGACTTCCGGTTCGAGATCGCCAAGGAGATCGCTCCCGGTCCGGTCGGCCACTGGAGCAACTACATCCGCGGCGCTGCCCAGCGGCTAGCGCAGGCGGTGGATCGGCCGCTGCAGGGGATGGACGTGGTGGTGAGTGGGCGCCACCCCTATGGCACCCCCATAGGGATGGGGCTGAGCTCATCCACCTCCCTCACCGTGGTCTCGACCCTGGCCCTGGCCCACGCCAATGGCCTGCCGTCCGGGGGCCAGGAGCTGGCAGAGCTGGCCAGCCAGGCGGAATGGTACGTGGGCACGCGGGGCGGGGTGATGGACCACTTCGCCTCGGTTCTTGGTCGGGGTGGCTACGCCCTGTTCCTGGACTGCCGGCCCCAGGAGCGGGGGCAGTATCGGATGGAGCAGATCCCCCTGCCGCCAGGCTATCGGCTGGTGGTGTGCAGCACGGGAGTTCGCCACGAGAACACCCGCTCGGAGTTCAACACTCGCGTCTTCGAGTGCCGAGTGGGGGCAGAGCTGGTGCGGCGGCAGTACCCGCAGGTGCGTAACCTGCGGGATGTGTCGGAAGAGGGCCTAGGGTTGACTCGCAGCGAGGTGGATGCGCTACTGGACGACCTCCTGCCGGAGGCGATCCTAGGTCGGGAGTTGACCGCCAGGGGTTTGGCAGCGGTGGCGGCAGACATGCCGGCCAGCTTCCGCATAGACCCCGATCGGGAGTACCGGGTGCGTCAGCGGTGTCGGCACGTGGTGGCAGAGAACCGGCGCGTGCTGGACAGCGCCGCTGCCCTCAAGGCAAGCGACGTCTCTCGTTTTGCGCACCTCATGGACGAGGCCCATGCCAGCGCTCGCGACAACTACCAGGTGAGCGTGCCTGAGGTTGAGGCGATGGTGGCAGCAGCGCGGGAGGCACCTGGCTGTGTGGGCGCTCGCATCACCGGCGCCGGCTGGGGCGGATGCATAGTAGCTTTGGTGGACGGAGCCTTGGTGAGCGAGTTCTCGGCGGCGGTGCGGGAGAGGTACCTGGCCGCCACCGGCATCCGCACCGACGTGATCGTATGCAACTCGGCTACGGGAGCACAGGCCATCTCGACGGTATGACCGGGCCGAGATGGGGACACATAGCGCGTTGTAGCTAGCGAAGGAGCAGGACAAATGCCTGTCAGCGTGGACATACCGCTGGAGAAGTATCGGGGCGCGGTGCGTGAGGTCACGCTCGGCGCCGGTTCGGATGCGGGTGGCACTCGGGCCCGTACGGTGACGGTGGGGGGTGAGCGGACGCTGCCCTTCCTCAAGTTCGAGGGCGAGATGCCCAACCGGCCCGTGGTTGGGGTAGAGATCGCCGAGCAAGCGCCCACCGGGTGGTCGGAGTTGCTCGCCCGTGCTTGGAGTGACGTGTGGGACGACCCCGCTGCCTGGGCCGCCAAGGCTGAGCAGCTGGGCGCCGACCTCATCGTGATGCAGGTGCAGGACAACGGCGACCGCTCGCTGACGCCGGCAGACCTGGCGGCGCGGTGCAAGGCTGTGCTGTCGGCAACCGGGCTGCCCCTGGTGGTGATCGGGCCTGGCTCGCCCGAGCGGGACAACGAGCTGCTGCTGGCGGTGGCCGATGCCGCGGCCGGCGAGCGCCTGGCGCTGGGCCTGTGCGAGGAGGACAACTACCGCACCATCGTGGCCGCTGCCCTGGCGAACAACCACGTGGTGATCGCCTCCAGCCCCATTGACGTCAACCTGGCCAAGCAGCTCAACATCCTCATCCGGGACATGAACCTGCCCCTTGATCGGGTGCTCATGGACCCGACTACCGGTGCCCTGGGCTACGGCCTGGAGTACACCTACTCCGTCATGGAGCGGCTGCGGCTGGCGGCGCTGCAGGGCGACGAGATGACCCAGCAGCCCATGTTCTGCCTGGTCGGATATGAGTCCTGGCGGCAGAAGGAAGCCCGGGTCGGCGAGGACGTCCCCGTGGAGTGGGGAGACTGGGAGCGCCGGGCGGTGCTGTGGGAGTCGGTGACTGCCACCTCGCTTCTGCACAGCGGTGCGGACGTGGTGGTCCTCCGGCATCCGGAGAGCCTTGAGCTGGTACGGACCACGATCAACGAACTGATGGGCGGGTGAGGAGTCGAACATGGCACTGTCTGGACTTGCCATATACAAGCTGCTGGCCAAGACCAACTGCAAGGAGTGCGGCTATCCGACCTGTCTGGCGTTTGCCATGAAGCTGGCAGCCAAGCAGGCGGAGCTCTCCGACTGCCCATACGTCTCTGAAGAGGCCAAGGCCGCCCTGGAGGAGTCCTCGGCGCCGCCCATCCGGCTGGTGAAGATCGGCGAGGGCGACCGGGCCGTCGAGGTTGGCAACGAGACCGTGATGTTCCGGCACGAGAAGACCTTCGTGCATGCGCCGGGCTTCTTCGTCTGCATCAAAGACGACATGGCTCCCGAGGAGATCGAGCGCCGAGCGAAGGAGGCCGTCGAGTACAGCGTGGAGCGCGTGGGGCTGAACCTCCGCCTGAACGGCCTGGCGATGATCGGCGTGTCCGGTGATGCCGACCGGTTTGCGGCGGCGGTGCAAGCGGCCCGCCGAGCGGCAGGGGACGTTCCCATGGTGCTGGTGGCGCGCAAGGCACAGGTCCTGAAGGCAGGCGTGGCCCACGCCAGCCCTCGGCCGCTTCTGTGGGCTGCCACGCAGGACAACTGGCAGGAAGTGGCGGCCATCGCCAAGGAGGCGGGGGCGCCGGTGGTGGCGGCGGCGGAAGGGGACCTGTCTGCCCTGGCCGAGGTCACCCGTAACCTCAAGGGAGCGGGGATCGAGGAGATCGTACTGGATCCTCGTCCTTCCAGTGCGGCTGAGGCGCTGCGCCTCTTCACCGGGCTCCGGCGTCTGGCCCTGCGTCAGAACTACCGCGACCTGGGCTACCCGATCCTCGCGACTACCGAGATCGCGCCGACCCTCAACGGGCAGGCCCTGCTGGCCGCCCAGCACGTGGCCAAGTACGGCGGGGTGATCCTGCTCGAGGAGTTCGATCCCGCAGCGGCCTATGCCCTGCTCACGCTGACCCTCAACATCTACACCGATCCGCAGAAGCCCATCCAGGTCTCGCCTGGCCTCTACGAGATCGGCTCGCCGAATGCCGACTCCCCGCTGCTGGTGACCACCAACTTCTCGCTCACTTACTTCAGCGTAAGCAGCGAGATCGAGGCCAGCGGGCATCCGGCGTGGTTGCTGGTGGCGGATGCCGAGGGCCTGTCGGTGCTCACGGCCTGGGCGGCGGGCAAGTTCGACGCCGAGACGATCGCCAAGGCGGTCAAGCAGTTCGGCGTCGAGGAGAAGGTGCCTCATCGCAAGATCATCCTTCCTGGGTTCGTCGCCAGTCTGTCTGGTGAGGTGGAAGACGAGCTGCCGGGATGGACTGTGCTGGTCGGGCCCAGAGAGGCGGTGGACATCCCCGCGTACCTGAAGAACTGGCGCTAGGCGGGCGCACCTTCTAGAACCGTGCTGTATCTCTATCCGGCCTATGTAGCCTGGCACTACTACCTGCTGATGGCGGCAGCCGCGCTGGTTACCTTCCAGGCGGCGGCCGCCACGGCGGGGTTGCGCGGGCTGCAGATCGGGGGGCGGCTTTGGCCCCGTGACCTGGCCTGGGGCACCCTGGTGGTCACCTTGGCCGTGGGCGTGGTGGGGTTCGTGGACACCTCCCCTGACTTCCTGTCCCCCGGGCTGGCCGGCAGCGAGTTGATGGTCTGTTTCGGCGGGGGCGTGGCTACCGCCGGCGTGATATCGCTGCTGGGGGGCTTGCTGTGTCGTCCCCCTCGCAGCGGCCCCTTCCAGCCGCTGGGCGAGCACCCCCTTCCCGTGGCCGATTACGCATATCGCCGGCTTCGGCCCCCGGCGGTCACCGGCCCCTTGGTGATCGTGCTCCCCGACCCTGACCTGCCTCCTCGTTCCGTCATGCCGGTCCTATCGGCAGCGCTGGACTGCGGCTCTCCCTGTGCCGTGGTCTCCTGGGGCCGTGAAGGCGTTCCCCGCTATCCGGACGCGATGGCGGTAGTGCCGATGCTGATAACGGCGGAGACAGAGAGTGAGGGGCTGGGCCCGGTGGTCGTGGTGGGGTTGGGCGCCTGCGGGGACCTTGCCCTGCGCTCGGCGGCCGACGATGAGAGGATCGGGCTGGCGCTGGCGGTGGGCCCGGCCCTGGTACCCGAGAACGTGCTCTCGGGGCTGCTTTTGCTACGCGAAATGAACGCTGTGGATGCCTGGCGCTGGCAGCGTCGGTGGCCACGGCAACGGTTCGTGGCGGCAGTCCAAGGGGCGGCGGCCCTGGCCCGCCTGGGAGAGCGGGCGGGCGTCCTGGCCAGTCGGAATGACGGCTTCTACCACTGGGACGATGAGCTCGCCTGCGGGCAGTCGGTCCGCGTGTTGGACGAGGCGACGCACGAGGACCTGATCCGGCAAGCGGCCCCGGGCTGGGTGAGCGAGATGCTGCAGACCCACGCCCCAGCGCTGGAGCAGGCAGGAGGTCAGACGAATGCTGACCCGGCTTGACCTCTGGCTCTTTGGCACCATCAACGGGCTGGCCGGGCGGGTGGGCTGGCTGGATGCGCTGGGTCGCCTGTTGGTGAACGACTACCTCCTTCCCTCCGCCCTGGCGTTGATGCTACTCTGGCTCTGGCTGAGCGGACGCACCCCGATGGTGCGGCGGCTCTACACCGGCGCAGTGGTCAACGCATTCGTCGCCCAGTTCATCGCCAACCTGATACTGAAGCTGATCAACCTGAGCTACTTCCGCCCACGCCCCTTCGATCCGGATCCGACGGTGAACCTGCTCTTCTACCGGCCATGGGACTCGTCCTGCCCCAGCAACCCGGCCACTTTCGGGTTCGCCGTGGCGACTGCCATCTATCTGGCGTCACCGCGCTTGGGGCGATGGGCGCTGGGGGTAGCGACGGTGTGGGGTTTGGCGCGAGTCTACTGTGGTGTCCACTACCCGCTGGATGTGATCCTGGGCGCCGGGCTAGGGGC
>JBMNTK010000021.1:0-27789 GCA_050945695.1 Anaerolineae bacterium
CGTGCCCACGACAGACCGTCGGAGAGCACGATTGGCGCCTCGCTCTGTGGAAGGCAATCGGTGCGCACCGGTCGGCCTATCGAGATACCACCCCGCGGCCACCACTTGACAGCCCTCCCAACCCAGCCGACGCTGTACCAAGTAGCACTGGAGAAAGCCAAGTGAACCGGCGGCACGACTGCGCCGGCCGCAAGCCCAGGCGCGACGGGTCGGCACTCGAGGGCCATCCTGGAGGCATAGGCAGCACATATGATCATTGACGTACACACTCACCTGACCGCCAGGGCGCTGCACATCCAGCTACAGCGGCCCGACACCCTCCCCTTCCCCAGCCTGGCCTATGGGTCTATGGACCTGGTCAACTCCTTGTCCAACCTGGAGTACATGGACCAGGTAGGCATAGACCAGTGCGTCCTCCTGCCCCTACCGGTGCCTCCGGGGATGCTCGTGCCGCCCACCATGACGCTGGAGTCCGTGTTGCAGGTCGCCTCGGTGCACCCCGACCGCTTCATACCTTTCGGCACCTTCGACCCCCGCCGACCGGGCCCTTCCTACGCCCGGCAGATCGAGGCCCTCGTGGACATGGGTTGCCGGGGCTTTGGGGAGTGGAAGCCGAACCCGCCCGGCGACTCCCTGCGGGTGGATGACCCCCGCGCCCAGGAGATATACGGCCTCTGCGGTGAGCACCGGCTCCCCATCCTGCTGCACATGGACAGCCACCTCAACCGCGACATCGACGGCTTCGAGCGCATGGTGGCCGCCTTCCCCGATACCATCTTCATCGCCCACGGCCCCACCTGGTGGGCGGAGATATCATCGAGTGTACCCGAAGGGGTAGATTACCCCACCGGCCCCATCGAGGGGCCAGGCCGGGTGGATCGGATGCTGGACCGCTACCCCAACCTCTATGCCGACATCTCCGCCGGATCCGGACTGCGCGCCCTCACCCGCGATCCCGAGTTCACCAAGGGCTTCTTCCATCGCCACTGGGATCGGCTCATGCTAGGCACCGACTACCCGGGCCGAAACGGCGCCTCCGGCCAGGCCCTCGGGATGGACCGGATGCACCTGGACCTGGTACGGGAGCAGGGTCTGCCCAGGGACAAGGAGGAGGCAGTGCTCAGTGGCAACCTGCTCAAGGTGCTGCGCCCTGCTTGAGGGGGCCGGCCCCAGAACTGACATACAGGGGGAGAGACATGTCCGTCAGAGTGGAACTCATGGAAGACGGGGGCAATCCCCAGGACCCGTCCGCCATCGAGAGGCTGGGCGAAGGTCACTATCGGGTCTTCCCCTACAGCGAGGATGGCGACGGCAACTACAAGTTCGCCTGCAACGTCCGCCTGGTGAATGAGGACAGCGTACCCCAGCCGCTCACCCTGGAGGTAGACTGGGCGGATGCCCAGTACATGAACGCCCGCCGCTTCCTCTACCTGGGCGCCGGTGATCACTGGCAGTTCGTGCCCGCGGACATCTCCGGCACCGTCGCCACCGTCTCGCATTCGGTGCCGCCCGGAGTCAGCTACGCCGGGCAGAGCCCTGCCTACGCCCTGGCTGACTACGAGGCCTTCGCTGCCCGCCTGCCCGAGATGGGATACCGCCGGCAGGTGGCTGGCCCGAGCAACGAGGGACGCGAGGTCCACACCTACGAGATCGGCCAAGGCGCCAACGCCGTATTGGTCACCGCCCGGTATCATCCCTACGAGACCTCCAGCTCCTTCTGCCTGGAGGGGATGATGAGCTGGCTGGCCCAAGCGGGGGAGGTCCAAGAGCGGCTCCTCGCTGCCTACACCTTCACCTTCGTGCCCATGCCCAACCCGGATGGGGTGTACCGAGGGCTGTGCAAGCGCACCGGCGTGGGCGGGGTGGATCTATCTCACGAAGGCGCCCACGGCGGCGACGTGACCACCCGCACGCTCCTGGGCGTCATTGACGCCCTTCGGCCACGCGGGTTCCTGGACATCCACGGCTGGATGTACATGGAGGAGGACGGGCTACACTACCTGGACGCGGGGCTGGGCGAGCGCTTTGCCGCCCACCTGGAGAGCCACCCCCTCTTCGTGGGCAACAAGTGGAAGGGCACCCTGACCGATGACCAGGCCCCCGGAGGCATCCGCGCCCGGGCTCACCGGGAGCATGGCAGTCGGCCCCTGGCGGTTAGCTACCGCTGGCCCGGCCGGACGGTGCCCCAGATGCGAGGGATGGGCGGGCCCACCCTAGAGGCCTTCTGCGTGGCACTGGAGACGTTCTAGCCAGCAGGCTCTCGCGACACTCAATCCCCCCTCTCCCATCCCATGGGAGAGGGAGTCGTTATTTGGCACAGCCAAATAGCGTGGGTGAGGGCCCCCACACCATCCGCTAGGCCAGAGCCTGGCCAGCGAGTATACTACCGTATCGGTTACCATTGGCCGCCGGAGGGAAACAGTGATCTATCGCGAGTTAGGACGGACCGGCTATAGGGTCTCCCAGCTTGGCTTTGGTGCTATGCGCCTGCCCATGGTGGGCGAGGGTGAGCAGGCTCGGGTAGACCGGGACCTGGCTATCCCCATGATCCACCGCGCATTCGAGGGCGGGGTCAACTACATTGATACCGCCGTCGGCTACTGCAACCAGGACAGCCAGCGCGCCGTGGGCGAGGCCCTCAAGGGTTGGCGGGACCGGATCGTCGTATCCACCAAGAACCCGGAGTACGAGGACGAGAAGACCTGGTGGCAGAACCTGGAGAACAGCCTCGAGCGGTTGCAGGTGGACTACATTGACATCTACAACCACCACGGCATCCGTTGGGAACGCTACGTCAACCACGTGGCACCCACGGTTAGCCGGTGGATGCAGCGGGCCAAAGACCAGGGCCTCATCAAGCACATCTGCTGCTCGTTCCACGACACCAACGAGAACCTCGTCAACCTCATCGAGACGGGCTACGTAGAGGTCATCACCCTCCAGTACAACATGCTAGACCGCCGGCTGGAAGAGGGTATCGCCCTGGCGCACGAGCGGGGAATCGGCATCGTGGTCATGGGCCCGGTGGCGGGCGGCCGACTGGGCGCCAGCAGCCCGGTGCTCGAGCAGATGGTGCCGGGGATCAAGCGAGTGCCCGAGCTGGCCCTGCGCTTTGTGCTCTCCAACCCCAACGTGTCGGTGGCCCTCTCGGGCATGAGCACCATGGAGCACGTGGAAGAGAACGTCGCCATCACCTCAGATGAGGTCACCCTCAGCCCGGAGGACCGGTCTGCCATCGAGGCACACCTGCAGAACCTGGAGAAGATGGCCCAGCTCTACTGCACCGGCTGCGGCTATTGCCTGCCCTGCCCGCAGGAGGTCAACATCCCCTACATCTTCTCCAAGTACAACGAGGCTCGCCTCTACGGCCTGTGGGAGCCCTCCCGCCGCGCATACGCCAATTGGGGCACGGGCCGGGGCAACCGAGCGGACGCCTGCGTGGAGTGCGGCGAGTGCGAGGCCAAGTGCCCTCAGAACCTGCCCATCCGCGATCAACTGGCAGAAGCCCACGACGCGCTCATGGGCACGAGCGCCTGAGACACGCCGGCGCGGCCGTCGAAGCCCACTATGATGGAGGCAGCAGTTGTCTGAAGAGCTGGAGCTGCTGAAGGCGGAAGGACGCTTGGGCCGCAAGGCCGTGGCTACGTTCCTGCATGACCTGGCGGACAAGATCGCCAAGGGCAAGGTTCTGCTGCAGAAGGGCGACCAGCAGGTCCCGCTCGACCTGCCCGATAGCGTCACCCTCGAGATCGAGGTCGAGGAGGAGATCCGGGAGGGGCGGACTGTGCGCAGCCTGGAGGTCGAGATCGAGTGGCATGAAGGCGACGAGTCCCCGTCGGCCTGAGCGGCGGCTGTGAGGGAGAACCAGACCTCATGACCCCTAGAGAGCGTTTCCTAGCTGCCCTGGCCGGCCAGCCGGTGGACCGGCCTCCGGCAGCGACCATCGTCTCCGGCGCCACCTACGAGCTGCTCGGCATCGTCGGGGTGGGGCTCTCGGAAGCAAACACCGACCCCGAGGCCATGGCTGCCGTGGCCCTTGCCACCCACGAGGTGATAGGCTTCGATACCGTCATGCCGGTCTTCAGCACCTCCCAGGAAGCCACCGCCCTGGGTTGCCAGGTGGACTGGAGTGACGAGGCCCGGATGCCCACCCCTACCAGCCACCCCTGGGCCGACCGCAGTGCCCCAATCCGGCTGCCCGACGGATTCCCGGAGACCTTCCTGCAGGACCGGTACGTCCGCTGTGCGCTGGAGGCAATCCGCATCCTTCGGCGCCGCCTGGGCGACGAGGTGGCCATCGTAGGCAAGGTCATGGGACCCTGGACGCTCTCCTACCACCTGTACAACGTGCAGGAGTTCCTCTACGACACCATCATGGACCCGGAGCGAGTGCGCCTGTCGCTGCGCACCCTGGCGCCGGTGCCGGTGGTCTTTGCCCGGGCCCAGCTCGAAGCCGGGGCCGACGTCATCTGCTGGGCCGACCACGCCACCGGCGACCTGGTCCGGGCCGAGACTTACCGTGACTTCCTTCTGCCTCTGCACCGAGAGCTGGTGCCCCAGGTCCCGGCCCCGGTGATCCTTCACTGCTGTGGCCCCACGGCCGACCGCATCCCGTACTTCGCCCAGGCCGGGTTTGCCGCCTTCCACTTCGAGTCCCAAGTCCCGCCGGAGGTGGCCGTGGAGCGGACAGCGGGCCGGTTGCGCCTGGCTGGCAACATCAACAACCCCCAGACACTCCTGGCCGGCACGCCCGAGCAGGTGCGGGCGGAGGCCCGTCGGGCCATCGCCGCCGGGGTGGACATCATCGCCCCCGAGTGCGCCGTGCCCCTGCAGACCCCGCTGGCCAACATGCGGGCCATCGTCGAGGCCTGCGAAGCCGCCCCGGGAGTGAGGCGGGCGGCGACGTCCAGGTAGGGGCAGGCCACTGCGCCTGCCCCAAAGGGCGGACGGGGTCGTCCGCCACTACACCTATCGGCGCATCCTGTGCCTGCGGCGGCCCCATACCCAGCCGGCCGAAGGGCCGGCTTCGCCTAGGTAGCCGGGGGGTTCAGCCCCCGGCGACAGCCCCAACAAAACGGGGGGCTGGTCAGCCCAGCCCCCCTCGTAGACAGCGCCTGGTGCGCTACTGCTGCGGCTTGGAAAACGGCCCCGTCTCGATCGTAGGAGCGTCGGGGTCGGCGCTCACCAGCTCCAGCTGATCATCCTGAACCAGGTAGACGGTCTCCACCGATCCGGCGGCGCCCAGCATGTTGGTCACCGTGATGGTCTGGTCGGTGGAATCCAGGCTGTAGGAAGCCCAGGGAAGCAGGCTCAGCTGCTCGGTGAACTTGTTGGTGATAAACTCGCCTGCCCCCTCGTCGTACAGATACCAGTGAGAGACCTGCCAGTTGGTCCCGCCGGGCTCCACCACGGCGAAGTCCTGGAAGCCATCGAAGTTGATGTCCTCGATGATCAGGTCCATCTCTTCTGCCCACAGAGCCAGCTGCTCGGGGGTCTCGAAGGGGGTATGGAAGAGCACGTCCAGCGTCTGGGCCGGTTCCGCTGCCCCTTCCGCGGTCACCTCCACCGTGGCGGCCAGGGTGCGGCCCTCAGCGGTCGTCGAAGGATCGGGGTTGGGGATGAGGCTGAGGGAATAGGTCTGGGCACCTTCGCCAGGGGTGATGGTGGCCTCCGCCACCGGCTCCTCGGTCACCTCGGGGGTGCCGGCTGGCACCTCAGCTTCACCGCCCGGTACCAGGGCATAGACAACCTGGATGTTCACGGTGAAGTCAAGCTGGCCGGGCACGATGCCTGGTCCGCCGGCTCCCAGGTCGGCCGCTCCTCCCAGCCCAGAGAAGGGGAAGCCGCCGGTTACCACCTCACTCACGCTGATCACCTCGCCCACCGAGGCTCCCACCAGGGAGGCCAGGTGCTCTGCCCTCTGCCGGGCGTCAGCGATGGCTTCCTCGCGAGCCTCGGCCTCGGCCTCACTCGTGTCGGAGATGGCAAAGCTGACGCCATAGAGGCGATTGGCGCCCGCATCCACGGCAGCCTGAATCACGTCACCCACGCTGGTCAGGTCCCGAATGGTGACCCGAACCATGTTGAACACCCGGAAAGTGGGCTCGGCCGGCACGTCCACACCCCGGAAGCCTTCATCGAAGAAGATGCTGTACTCGGAGGTCTGGATGTCCTGTTCGGCCACTCCAGCCTCGACAAGTGCAGCCAAGATCGCATCCATGGTGGCGGTGTTCTGAGCCACGGCCTCGGAGACGTCCGGGGCCTGGGTCTCAGCGCCGATGTTGGCGGTGGCAACGTCCGGGCTGACACTGGCCGTACCCCGGCCCACCACGGTCAGCGTCCGGCCTGCGTCCGGAGCCTGAGCCAGCGCGGGCACCGTCCCCGCCACCATGAGCAACGTAACCAGCAAGCACACTACGGCAAAGCGGACCTTCATACAGTATTCTCCTTACCCTACGCTCTGCGGCGTAGACTCCGGCGCACGATTCTATTCAGCGCCCTCGGCGGAGACAACTAGAACCAGACCTTCCGGATCAGGAATTCTCGGCCAGGAGAGCAACTAATGGCAGTCACTGCACGGGCTGAAAGTACCCGTGTGGTGGCAGGTGGTGACGCACCAGCGCACATTGGCCTGCGCGAACTCCACCGCATCGGTGACCGGCAGCGGATGTGGATCGTGGCAGTTGTCGCAGTCGGCAATATCCGTCGGGTCAGTGGACTCGTGGGGCACGTAGACGTGGGGATTGACGGTCACCCGCTCCGATACCCGGAAGTCCACCGTCCGGGCCTGCAGCTCCTCGAAGGGCCCGTGGCAGAAGAGGCAGAGGTCCTTGGTCATGCCCTCGGCCACGGTGGGCTCTGGCGGCCCCTTCACACCGAGTTTGTGGCAGGTCTGGCACTGGTCCACGGTGAAGTTCACGTGGTCTTTCGGCGCCGGCTCTATCCCAGTCACAGGGTCGTGGCAGAGCAAGCAGTCCTCCCGCCCCGCCAACTCGTGCGGGATCACGGGCGGGTTGGGGGCGATGGCCCCCCCGTCGCTTGGTGCGGGAGTGCCTTCGGGGGCGACTGCCGTGGGGCTGGCCTCAGGCTCCGGGGTGCCGGTGACGGTCTTCTCCACGGTGGGAGTGGCCTCTGGGGTCTCGGTGACCGTGGGAGTCACCTTCGGGGCCGGTGCTCCGGTCAGGTCGAGGGCGTAAGTGACCTGGACGTTAGTGGTGAAGTCGAGCTGGCCAGGGACAATGCCGGGCCCGCCGGCGCCCGCTTCTGCCGCTACGTTTACGCCCTGGAAGGGGATGCCCCCGATCACCACCTCACTAACGTTGATGACCTCGCCCAGAGTAACCCCGGCCAGAGCCGCCAGTTCCTCCGCTCGCCTCTGGGCATCGGCCACGGCCATCTCCCGGGCTTGGGCCTCTACCTCGCTGGTGTCAGCGAGGGCGAAGGTGATCCCGAAGATCTGGTTGGCGCCGGCGGTTATGGCGGCCTGGATCACTTCACCCACCCGCTCGGGCTGCCGAATGGTCACCAAGACCATATTGCGTACCCGATAGGTGGGCTCTGCGGGCACATCGGTCCCCGCGAAGCCTGGGTCGAAGAAGATGGTGTACTCAGAGGTCTGTATGTCCTCCTCCGCCACCCCCGCCTCCTGGAGCGCTGCCAGGACGGCGTCCATGGCCGTGGACACCTGGGAGACGGCATCAGAGACCTGCGCGGCCGCGATTTCCACTCCGATGTTGGCCCGGGCTACGTCCGGGCTGGCGCTCACAGTGGCCTGGCCCACAACGGTGATGTGCCGGGTAAGGCTACTCGGCCCGGGGACGGTAGGGGCCTGAGCCACCGCGAAGGTACCGGGACTAAGCCCTCCCAGGACTGCCCCGCTGAGCAAGAGGACCACCGAAACGAGGTGCACACAAACACGCCGGTTCATACTCTGACTCCTCACTCTACGACTACCGCTCAACGCGCCAGGCTGACTCCGGCGCGCCGGATGGCCCGGATTCTAGCGCGGCCCCTGGGCGGCCACAAGGCTCCGACCGGGCAGCGCCGTGTGAGAAGGGGGGATCTCACCGCAGAGACCGCAGAGAGCGCAGAGAGAAGCCCTCAACCGAGGTCGCGGGTCCTTCCTCCCGTCTCCCAAATGTGGGGCAGGGGGTGAGGGTCTCCCCCCTCATCTGGCGGGCCGGTCAGGGGGCTGTTACTATCTCGAGCACGACAGAGCCCAGGGGGGACATTCGCTGTGAGCGGCGTCGGGGTGGGCGATTACTCTCGACATGACCCAGAGATGCTGGACGCGGAATCCCGAGGGGCCATGGCGGCCAAGATCCTCGGCATCCTCCAGGCCCACCTGGGATCCAGTGGCTCCTCCTGCCTGGATATCGGTTGCTCGGCCGGACACATCACCGAGCGGCTGGCCCTCAGGTTCCGCCTATGCGTCGGCGTAGACGTGGACCGCGCCGCCCTGCAGGCGGCGGCCCAGCGGGCCCCAACCGACTCCCCCCACCCCCACTACGCCCTGGCCAGCGGGACTGAGCTTCCCTTCCCGGCGGAGACCTTCGACGTCGTCTGCTGCAATCAGGTCTACCAGTACGTCCCCGAGCCTGAAGCCCTCATGGCAGAGATCCGGCGGGTGCTAAGGCCGGGTGGCGTCTGCTTCTTCAGTGCCCGCAACCTCTGGGGGCTGGCCTACCGAGACAACTGGCGGCCCTTCTTCCTTCGCTACGCTCCTGCCCTGGCCGGGTTGGCGCCGGCCAAGGCCAACTGGCGGGAGCGCTCGGGGCAACTGCGCTCGTACCCGGAGCTGGTGCGCCTGGCGGAAGGGTTTCGACAGCACGACTACACCTGGCAGGTCATGCTCCACCCGCAGCGGTATGGGTTTGCGGGCCTCGTCCGATGGGCGCCCGCCCTTCGGCGCCTGCCTCAGTGGGTGCGGCGGGCACTCCTCCCCGTCATCCCTAACCACCTCTGGGTCCTAGAGAAGGAAGCCTAGTCGGCACCATACCTGCAGGCCTCATCCGTGAGTACCCATCCCACTCACGGAGGTCGCCGACCTGGCCGCACTCGCTACCGCTCTTGCCCCAGTCACCCTCTCTGAGGAGCAGGTTGCCGTCGCCCGCGCCTCCGGCACCCTGTTCCTGGAAGGACCCGCCGGGACCGGCAAGACCACGGCCGCTCAAGCTCGGCTGTGCCACCTGGTCGTGGAGGCGGGCGTTCGGGCCGACTCTATCCTGGTGCTCACCCCCCAGCGTACCCTGGCCGAGCCCTACCTGCGCTGCCTGCGGGATCCAGCCCTTCCCCCCGGCGCGGTGGCCAGCGTCTCCACCATCGGCGGGTTGGCCCAGCAGATGGTGGAGCTGTTCTGGCCGCTGGTGGCCGAGGCAGCCGGCTTCGCTCACCCCGAGCGACCACCGGTCTTCCTCACCCTGGAGACGGCGCAGTACTACATGGCCCGGGTGGTCCGGCCCTTGCTGGATGCCGGCTACCTGCAGTCGGCACGCATCCGGCGTCCTCGCCTCTACAGCCAGATCCTGGATAACCTCAACAAGGCCGCTCTGGTTGGCTTCCCTCATACGGAGATCGCGACCCGGCTCAAGGCGGCCTGGGTGGGAGAGCCTGTCCAGGCCCACATCTACGACGAGGCCCAGGAGTGTGCCCAGCGTTTCCGCCAGTACTGCCTGGAGCACAACCTCCTGGACTTCTCGCTGCAGCTGGAGACCTTCCTGCATCACGTCTGGCCCCTCAGCCTGTGCCAGCACTACCTACAGGACCGCTTCCAGCACCTGATCTGCGACAACCTGGAAGAGGACACCCCGGTGGCCCACGACCTCCTGCGCCAATGGCTTCCCCACTGCCAGTCGGCCCTGTTGGTGGCCGACCGGGACGCAGGTTACCGGCGCTTCCTGGGGGCCGACCCGGAGAGCGCCTATCGGCTGGGCGCGTGCTGCCAGGCCCAGCGCACCTTCGAGGAAAGCCTGGTAACCTCGGAGCCGGTCGGGGCCCTGGCCGCCTGCCTGGGCCAGGCCATCTCCCGCCAGCCCATCTCCAAACCGGCCGACCTGGCAACCGCGCTCGTCTTCGAGCATCACCGGTACCAACCGCAGATGCTGGACTGGGTGTGCGACCGGGTGGCCGAGCTGGTCTACGAACAGGGAGCCTCGCCGGGTGAGATCGTGATCCTCGCCCCCCTGCTGAGCGACTCGCTTCGCTTTGCCCTCAGCACTCGGCTGGAACGGCGCCACATCCCCTGGCGCTCCCACCGACCCTCCCGCGCTCTGCGCGATGAGCCGGCCGCGCGCTGCCTTCTCACCTGGGCGGTGCTGGCCCATCCGGGCTGGCGAGAGGCAGGCTCCATCCCGCTCCCGCCCCACGAGGATGTGGCTCAGGCCCTGGGACAGAGCATCGAAGGGATGGATCTGGTTCGGGCTCACCTGCTCACCCAGATGGTCTACCGCCCTAGGAGTGAGGGCTCCCCCCTCCAACCCTTCGAAGGGCTGCGCTCGGAGGCACAGGAGCGAATCACCTACCGGCTGGGCGAGCGCTACACCCGGCTGCGGGCCTGGCTGGCCGACTACGCCTCCGGCCCGCCCCAGGAACTGGACCATTTCCTCAGCCGCCTATTCGGCGAGGTACTATCCCAGAAGGGCTTTGGCTTCCACCGTCACTACGATCGGGGTGCGGCAGCTGCCAACCTCATCGAGTCGGCCCGCAAGTTCCGATGGGTGGCCAAGGCGGGCAGCCAGGACGGCAGAGCCATCGGCCGGGAATACGTGGAGATGGTGCAGGAGGGAGTAGTGGCCGCTCAGTACCTGGGCGCGTGGCAACAGGCCCCCGATGACGCCGTGCTGCTGGCGCCCGCCTATACCTTCCTGCTCGCCAACCGGCCGGCCGACTACCAGTTCTGGCTGGACGTCGGTAGCCGAGGCTGGTGGGAGAGGCTCTACCAGCCCCTCACCCATCCCTACGTGCTCAGCCGCCGCTGGACGCTCGGCCGCCCGTGGACGGACGCGGACGAGTACGGGGCGCGCCAGGAGGGCCTGCAGACCCTTGTGCAGGGCCTGCTGCGCCGCTGCCGCTACGGCGTCTACCTGGGGCTCAGCCAGTACGGCGAAGACGGCTTCGAGAGCCGAGGCCCGCTCCTGCAGGCGGTGCAGCGAGTGCTGCGCGCCCGGGGAGAGCTGGCCGCCGAGATCGTGGAGGAACGCTGACGTGGCCCTTGCCCAGCGGCTGCCCACGGTGCCGTCCCTATGACCTTTCGACCCAGACCCAAACAGGAAGAGGTGCTGGCCTATCGCGGGGGCAAGATGGCCATCGCCGCCGTGCCCGGGAGCGGCAAGACGGCCACCCTCTCCTACCTGGCCGCTAAGCTGGTGGCCGAGGCGGGGCTCGATGAGGACCAGGAGGTGCTCATCGTAACCTTCGCCAACTCCGCCGTGGACCACTTTGCCCGGCAAGTGGGGAGCTTCGTGCGAGAGCGCGGGCTCCTGCCTAACCTGGGCTACCACGTCTGCACCCTCCACTCTCTGGCCCACGAGATCGTCCGGGAGCGACCGGGGTTGGTGGGGCTGGCAGAGGACTTCGCCATCCTGGATGAGGGCGAGGCCGGTCGCATCCTTCAGGAGGCCACCGCCACCTGGCTGCGCACTCACCCCAACCTGGCCGAGGACTACCTGGACCCATTGCTCAGCGAGCAGAAGCGCCGGGAAGCCCTGGCGAAGGGCTGGCCGGACCTGATCAAGGACGTGGCCGTGGCCGTCGTCAGACGGGCCAAGGATTTCCAGCTTGAGCCGGAGCAACTGCAGGAAATGATCGCTGCCTACGGGCAGAAGCTGCCCCTGCTCCAGGCCGGCTGCGACATCTACGCCGACTACCAACGGGCGCTGGCCTATCGGGGGGCGGTGGACTTCGACGACCTCATCCGCTTGGCCCTAGGGGCCCTGCAACTGGAACCGCACCTGCGGGAGCGGCTGCATCACCGCTGGCCCTACGTGCTCGAGGACGAGGCCCAGGACAGCAGTCGCCTGCAGGAGGAGATCCTGCGGCTGCTGGTTGGCCCCGACGGCAACTGGGTCCGGGTGGGCGACCCCAATCAGGCCATCTACGACAGCTTCACGACCGCCAACCCGCGTTACCTGCGTACCTTCTTGGAGGAGTCGGGGGTGCAGCGGCGAGAGCTGCCGAATTCCGGCCGCTCCACCCTCAGCATCATCCGACTGGCCAACCACCTGATAGACTGGGCTCGCCAGGAACACCCGGTGGAGGAGCTACGGGACGCGCTCACTCTTCCCCACATCGAGCCCACCCCTCCCGGCGATGCCCAGCCCAACCCGACCGATGCCCCCGAGCGGGTGTTCCTCTCCACCCGCCTCCGGAAGCCACAGGACGAACTGCGCAAGGCGGCGGAGAGCCTGGCCCGGTACATACAGCAGGAGCCAGACGCTAGCGTGGCCGCTTTGGTGCCCACCAATGGCTACGGCGCCAAACTGGTGCAGGACTTGCGCGAGCTCGGAGTGCCATACGTGGAGCTGCTGAGGACTACCGTGGCCACCCGGGATGTCGCTCGTCTCCTTGCCCGCGCCCTGGCGTACCTGGCCGACCCTACCGCCCAGTCCAAGCTCACCGCCCTCTACAGCGCCTGCCACCACAGGCTCGACGGCGAGGGTGGGTGCGACCCTCAGGCAGCCGTCCAGATCATCCGCCGCTGCCCCCACCTGGAGGACTTCCTCCATCCCGGACCGGGCGGTGACTGGCTGGAGCAGGCAGCACTCGAGCCGGCCAGCCCCGTGCGGGCACGCCTGACCGAGTTCCGGGCCCTGGTGAGTCGCTGGCAGGAGGCCGTGGTCCTGCCGCCCGACCAGCTGGTGCTTACCCTGGCCCAGGACCTCTTCGATGAGCCTGCCGACCTGGCCGTGGCCCACAGGCTGGCAGTGCACCTGGGCCACGTCGCTCAGGCCAACCCAGACTGGCGTCTGCCTGAGCTCCACCGCGAGCTGGAGTCCATCGCCAGAAACGAGCGCCGCTTCGTCGGCCTCAGCGACGACGACACCGGCTTCGACCCCGAACAGCACCGGGGCAAGGTGGTGGTAGCCACGATACACAAGGCCAAAGGGCTGGAGTGGGACCGTGTGCATCTGCTTTCGGCCAACTGCTACGACTTCCCCTCGGCCCAGTCGCACGACACCTACCGGTCGGAGAAGCGGTTCATACGCGACCGCCTCAACCTCCAGGCAGAGGTCGAGGCCCAGCTGGAGCACGTGGTGGGTGAGCTCCGCCGGAGCCAGGCCGTGCCATCGCTCCTCTGGGAAGAAGAGGCCGGGCCCGGTACGGGCACCTATGTAGAGGGCAAGGCCAGCCAAGAGGCGCGCCTGCGCTACTGTGCCGAACGGCTGCGCCTGCTCTACGTGGGCATCACCCGAGCCAGGAAGGAGCTGATAGTGACCTGCAACTCGGGCCGCTTCGGCGATATGCGCCCCGCTTCCCCTTTGATCGCCCTACACGCCTGGTGGGAGGAAAACGGCCATGCCTCTAGCTCCTGACTTCCAGTTCAGCCAGGGCGTGCTCCAGGACTACGTGGACTGCCCGCGCCGCTTCCAGCTTCGTCACCTGCAGCGGCTGGCCTGGCCGGCGGTAGAGTCCGAGCCCGTGCTGGAACAGGAACGGCACCTGCGCCAGGGCTCTGCCTTTCATCGGCTGGTCTGGCAGCACCTGTGCGGGTTGGACGGGGAGGTACTAACTGCCGGTGTGCACGAGCCAGAGCTCCTGCGGTGGTGGCACAACTACCGGGCCCACGAACCGGCCAATCTGCCCGGCCACCTGTTCCCGGAGGTCACCCTGGCCGGGAGCGTGGGTGGGTTCCGGCTGGTAGCCAAGTATGACCTGCTGGCCCTGGAACTTGGCGGCCAGGCCATCATCCTGGACTGGAAGACCGGCCGCACCCGCCCTGCGGACCGCTGGCTGGAGACCCGCCTGCAGACTATCGTCTATCGCTACCTGCTGGCTGAAGCGGGCGCGCCCCTAAACGGTGGGGACCCCCTGCAGCCGGAGCACATCCGCATGGTATACTGGTTCGCCGAGCACCCGACTGACCCGGCCACGCTGCTCTACGACTCCCACCGCTACCAGGCCGACCGGCGCTACCTGGAGCGGCTGGTTGGCGAGATCGCCGCGCTGGATGAGGAGCCGCTCCCCCCGACGGACCAGGAGCGCCGCTGCGCCTTCTGCTGCTACCGGTCCCTGTGCGACCGGGGTGAGGTGGCGGGCCAGGGATGGCCGGACGACGAGGAGCCGGCCGAAGAGGCAGCCTTCGACCTGGACTTCGAGCAGGTAGCCGAAATCGCCTTCTAGTCGAGTGGAGCTATGCCCGGACCGGACTGGGGAGGCCGCCTCGAGCGGCTGAAAGTGGATACGTTCGCCCTCTACCTGGCGGCTCGCGATCCCCGCACTCCTCGACTGGCTAAGCTCCTTGCCCTCGCCGTTACCGCCTACGCCTTCAGCCCCATAGACATCATCCCCGACTCTATACCCGTCCTGGGCTACCTGGACGACCTGATCATCGTACCCGCAGGAGTCGCGGCCACCTTGCGGCTCATCCCGCCGGGGGTGATGGAGGACTGCCGCCATCGAGCCCGGGCCGCCATCGCCAACGGCGACCC
Source organism: Anaerolineae bacterium (assembly GCA_050945695.1). Classification (GTDB taxonomy): domain Bacteria; phylum Chloroflexota; class Anaerolineae; order DRVO01; family DRVO01; genus Ch71. Next base: position 14,646 of record JBMNTK010000021.1, read on the forward strand.
GGTGGTGCGGGCGGGCGCAATCATTGCCGTTGCTCTGTGGGTCCTCGCCGCGGTCACCACCGGGGCGCTTGCCTGGCGCCTGGTGGGTGGCTAGGCGGCCCCCTTCGTTGGCGGCATCATCCACCACTCCGTATAATCATCAGGTAAACGATAAGCGGTAGCCTGGTCTTTGAGGGTGTTAACACGGCGTGCCCACGCACCCCAGGACGGTCAGGCCAGATACGGGGATGCTGCGACTATGTACTCGCCAGCCACTGTGAAGCAGGAGGGGCTTTCCCGAGTGGGGGGCTTCACGATCGAGGCGGCCGCATACGCGGCCGTATGCTTGCTCGCCCTCGGGCTGCGGTTGCCAGCCCTGGGAACGGCTCCTCTATCCCCGGATGAGGCTCAGCAGGCCCTGGCTGCCTACCGGCTGGCCCAGGGCGACCCGACCGGCGCCCAGCAACTGGGGGCAGTGGCGCCGGCACTGGTGGCCCTGCAGGCCCTGGTCTTCTCCCTCTTCGGGAACAACGACGCCCTGGCCCGCCTGCCGGTAGTGCTAGCAACGGCACTGTCTCCCTTGGCCTTGTGGATGCTGAGGCCGGTGTTGGGCCGGCCTCAGTCACTGTTGGCCGCCCTCCTTCTGGCTCTGTCACCTTTCTGGGCCGTGCACGGCTCCATGGGCCTGGGGCAGGGCCTGGCGGGGGCAGCGCTCCTCTTTGGGCTGGGTTTTGCGGTGCGTTACGCCCAAGGTGGCGACCGCTATTGGGCACTGGCTGCCGGGGTGGCATGGGGTGCGGCCCTGGGCAGCGCCGCCGATGCCTGGGCAGCGGCCGTGCTGGCCGTGGTGGTCTGGCTGGCCTTACGCCGGCCCTCGCCCTTCGTCCACCCGGCTGCCCGGAGCAGTCTTGGGCTGGGGCTGGCCGCCGGTGCCATCCTGCTCTCCACCACCGGCTTGTTCCATCCCGCCGGGCTTCAGAGCCTGTTGGACCTGGGCGGCACCTTGGTCAGTGGCTTCTTCCGGCGCGAACCGGGGGCCCTCACCCGTCAGGTGCTCGTGCTCGTCTTCTACGAGCCGTTGCTGCTCCTGCCCGCCCTGGGGACGATGGCCCTGGTGCCACCCCGGGACGTAGTCCACAAGGCCCTCTACCTCTGGACCGCAGGGAGCCTACTCCTGACGCTGCTCTCAGGCACGCCGGGGACGGGGCTGGCCTTGGCCCTGCCGGCGCTGGCGGTGCTCTCCGCCGAGGCGATTCTGGCGATAGGGAGCCGGGTGGCCGCCTTGGACGGCCGCCTGCGGTTGGAGGGGGCGGCAGTCGGTGCGGTGCTGCTCGGGTATGGGGCGGTGGCGCTGGCCGGCCTGGCCCAGAAGGAAGACACCGTCTTCCTCTTGCTGGTGCTGACGGCTGTGGGCGTGGGGCTGGCCCTGCTTGGGCTCCTGTTGGTACGCAATGGGCCCCAGGCCGCGGCGGCCCTGGCCGCCAGCCTCCTGCTGGTGGTGCTTGGCCTGTGGTCGCTGTCCGGCACCATCCAAGGGGTGGTATCTCGCCAGGGGCTTGCCCAGGAAGCCCTACGCACCAGTGTGAGCACCTCGGGCATCACCGACCTCGTCCAGGATGTGACCGACCTGTCCTGGTCTCGCCTCGGCTACGGCAACGAGCTGGCCGTGACCGCCCAGTCTGACGTCGGCCCCGCGGTGGCGTGGTACCTACGCGGCCTGCGGTCCCTCACCTGGGTGGATGCGGTGGGCGGCGATACCGATGCCCCCGCCCTGCTCACCGCCGGCACCGAGCTGGAGCTCAGCACCGAGAGCTACACCGGCCAGAGCTATGCGGTGGCCGGCCGCTGGCAGCCCCGCTTTGCCAATGCCGGCGCCTTTCTGCGCTGGCTCCTGTATCGGGATGTACCCACCTCGGATATCGAGTGGCAGAAGGTGGGCCTCTGGGTGCGCACCGAGGGGAATTAGGGGCCCCTGCGCGAACCTGAGGCACAAGATCTTACCGTGGGACTATAGACTGGATGAACGACGACTTCACGTACGTGACGGCAACGGGAGAGGCAGTTCTCGAGGATGAGGGCAGGCCCGACACCGCCGCCGGCTGGCTGAGCCGGCCCCTGTTTGGGACCTTCAGCCTGACGCTAGAGCAGGGCATCTACCTGGTGCTCATCCTGCTGGCCGTGGCCACCCGCTTCTGGGACCTCGGCGCCCGCGCCATGAGCCACGACGAGAGCCTCCACGCGCTCTTTTCCTGGAAGCTCTACCGCGGCGAGGGCTACGTCCACGACCCCATGATGCATGGGCCCTTCCTCTTCCACGCCAACGCCCTGGCCTACTTCCTTTTCGGGGTAAGTGACTACACCGCCCGCATCGTGCCCGCCCTCTTCGGCGTGGCCATGGTGGGCCTGCCCTACTTCTTCCGGCACTGGATGGGCCGCGCCGGCGCCCTGGTAGCATCCGCGCTCATCCTGGTGAGCCCATCGCTCCTCTACTACTCCCGCTACATCCGCAACGACATCTACATCACCGTCTGGACCCTTCTGCTGGCCCTGGCGCTGTTTTCGTACGTGCGCGACCGTCGGCCCGGCTGGCTGACGCTGGCTTCCCTGGCGCTCATCCTCTCCATCGCCACCAAGGAAGTCGCCTTCATCACCGCCTTCATCGGGGTCACCTTCGTCGCTTTGGTCCTGGCTTGGGAGCGCGGCTCCGAGCGGACTCGGTCAGTGCTGCAGCTGGCAGTGGGTGGGGTGGCCCTGGTCATTATGGCCGTGGTGCTAGTTCTGCACCTGACTACCCAGCCCGGCGCCGATGGCAGCCCCTCCCTGGCGGTCAAGCTCACGCCCAACCTGATGTTCGTCAGCCTTCTGCTCGTTTCTGCCCTGGCGGCCAGCGTGTTTCTGCCCCGGGAGAACCGCGAGTTCAGCGAGGCGCTGGGCCTGCTCAGTTGGGAGCGGCTGCGGCTGCCGGTGATCGCGTTTCTGGCCGTCTACGTGGTCCTGTTCACCACCTTCTTCACCAACCCGCGCGGGATCATCAGCGGCTCGGTGGGGGCGATAACCTACTGGCTGGCCCAACAGCCGGTGCAGCGGGGCAGCCAGCCCTGGTACTACTACTTCTTCCTCATGCCTTTCTACGAGCTGGGCCCCTTCTTCATCGGGCTGCCCGCCCTGCTCTACCTGACCTACAAGGCGGCTCGGCGTCGGCTGGCCGACTACACGGGGGATCCCTACTGGCTCTCCTTCCTGGTCTACTGGGCCATTTCCTCCCTGGTGATCTACTCCTGGGCCGGCGAGAAGATGCCCTGGCTGGTGGTGCATCCGGCGCTGCCCCTGCTGTTCATAGCTGCCCAAGTGATCGGCCGGTGGCTGGAGCGCCAGGACTGGCGGGGATGGCTCCGCCGGGGCGGCCTGGGCCTGGTCGGGATACTGGCCCTCATGGTGGTGGCGCTGGTGGTCATGATCCGGGTGCGACCGCTGGAGGGCTTCTCCCTCAGCCAGCTGTCGGCCACCGGCCGGTGGCTGGGGGCGCTGGCCGTCCTGATCGTGCTGAGCTGGTTTGCCTTCCGCCGCTCCCAGCGGCTGGGCTCCCTAGGGGTGCTCAACTCCGCTCGGGTGCTGGGGCTGGCGGTGGTGCTGGCTTTCACCGTCCGCTTCGCCTGGATGGCCAACTACATCAACTACGACCTGGTCAATGAGTTCCTGGTCTACGCCCACGGCACACCCGACATCAAACTGGTCATGGGGCAGATCCAGGAGATCTCGCGCCGAACCACGGGCGGCAACGAACTGGTCTTCTCCTACGACCAGGAGGACGTCTGGCCGCTGGAGTGGTACGTCAAGGACTATCCCAACCGCATCTTCTACGGCAACCAGCCCTCCAAGGCGGCCATGGAGGCCCCGGTCGTCATCGTCAACAGCAGCAACGAGGACAAGGCCAAGCCTTTCCTTGGCGATCGCTACTACCGGTTCCCACACCGGGTGGTCTGGTGGCCGATAGAGACCTACAAGGGCCTCACCCCGGCCCGCATCCTTGAGGTGTTGCGGGACCGGGATCGGCTGGATACCTGGCTCACCATCTGGCTCTACCGTCAGCACCCGACGCCCTTCTCGGACTGGCCGTACCAGAACCGCTTCTCCCTCTACATCCGCAAGGACATCCTCAACCAGATGTGGGACCTGGGGGTGACCCTGGCCATACCGGAGGAGATGCCACCCGACCCCTACCAGGAGGTGTGGCAGGAGATGGCCGCGGGCCTGGTGGTGGGCTCTCAGGGACAGAATGAGGGGCAGTTCTCTCAGCCGCGCGGGATCGCCGTGAGCCCAGACGGCAACATCTACGTGACCGACAGCGGCAACCACCGGGTGCAGGTCTTCACTCCTCAGGGTCAGTTCCTGCGCTCCTGGGGAGGCCCTGGCGCCGAGCCCGGTCAGTTCACCGAGCCTTGGGGCATCGCCGTAGCCCCTAACGGGGATGTCTACGTGGCCGATACCTGGAACCACCGGGTGCAATGGTTCGACGCCCAGGGTCAGTTCAAGGGGATGTGGGGCTACTTCTCCGATTCCGGAGGCACCCTCGAGGGCAACCCTTCGGCGTTCTACGGGCCGCGGGACGTAGTGATAGACGACGAGGGCTACGTCTACGTGACCGATACCGGCAACAAGCGCATCCAGAAGTTCACCGCCGAAGGGGAGTTCGTGGCCGCCTATGGAGCCGGGCTCAACGAACCGGTGGGCCTGGCCTCTGATGGAAGCGGCACCTTCTTCGTGGCCGACACCTGGAACCACCGCGTCGTCCAGTTCGATGAGTCGTTTGCCTTCGTAGACGAGTGGCCGGTGCAGTCCTGGCAGGGCGAGTCTCTCGTGAACAAGCCCTACGTGGCTGCTGACGATCAGTACGTGTACGTCACCGACCCTGAGGGCTATCGCATCCTGGTCTACGACCGGCAGGGGCAGATCGTGCTCAGTTTCGGCCGCTTCGGAGACGATGCCGCCGGCATGAACCTGCCTACCGGACTGGCGTTGGATCGAGAGGGACGGCTTTGGGTGACGGACTCGGCCAATCACCGGCTGCTACGCTTCAGCAACCCGCGGCCCTAGATCGCCGGCGCGGAGCGAGTGCCGGCAGGGAGGTAAGCGGCCTGGCCTGGGGCGGGCTGGGGTTGGTGCTCGCCCTGGTCGCCCAGGCCGAGGCCTGGCAGGGACGGCAGGACAACGCCATCACCCTCTTCCTGGTGGCGGCAGTCGTCTACCTCCGCTCCCGCCCTCGCCTGGCCTTCCGGCCTACGGCGCCGCGGTTTGCGGCCCTCTCCAGCCTGGGCCGCGACCTCACCGTCTTCTGGCTGCTGGCGGCCCTGGTGCTGGGAGCGCAGGGGCTCCTTGGTTTCCGCGCTCGCGCCGGCGAGCTTCTGCCCTGGGCCTTCTACCTGAGCTCGCTGGGCTGCCTGGGGGCGGCCGCTCACGTACTGCGCGGCCATAGGGGCGAGGCCGAGCGCCCGCGCGGACGGGAATGGCTGTGGTTGACGCTGATCTTGGCCTGGGGCGCCTTCATGCGGCTGCATCGCCTAGAGTCCTTCCCCGCCGGCATCTACTTCGACGAGGCGACCAACGCCATGGAAGGGCTGCGGGCGGTGACCCAGCGCTACTTCCCGCCCTACTTCCCCGGGGAGCTGGGCTACTATGGCCGCTTCGGGGCGCTCTATGAGTACTGGGTGGGCGGGGCGCTGTCCCTGTGGGGGAGCAACGAGCTGAGCCTCCGGCTCACGGCGGTCTTCCCCGCCCTGCTCCTTCTGCCCCTGTTCTACCTGCTGGCCCGGGAGTTCTTCGATCGCCCGGTGGCCATGCTGGCCACGCTCCTGTTGGCCACCAGCCGCTGGCACACCAACTTCAGCCGCATTGCCTTCGATGCGGTGCTGGTGCCCACGGTGCTCGTGGCGGCCATGCTCTTCTTGGTGCGCGCCGTGCACCGGGGCTGGCGCGGCGGCTACATCCTGGCCGGCATCTGCGTGGGCCTGGGCCTGATGAGCTACACCGCCTTCCGGCTGGCTCCCCTGCTGCTGGTGGCGGTGGTGCCCATATACCTGCTCTTTCGACGGCTCCCCCCGAAAGAGGCCCTCATCGGCCTGGCGCTGCTGGGCCTGTCTGCCCTGATTGCCTCCACCCCAGAGGTGTATCACTACTTCGACGACCCGGAGTCCTTCACCGAGCGGACCCGCCGGCTCTCCATCGTGGGCGAGCGTCCCCTCTGGGAGGCCCGACACGACATCGCAGAGAGCTTGCGGCGACACCTGGGCATGTTCAACCTGGCCGGCGACCGCAATGGCCGCCACAACCTGCCGGGAGCCCCCCTGCTGCATCCCGTCACCGGCGCCCTCTTCGTGCTGGGAGCGGTGGGATGTCTGACCCGCTGGCGCCGACCGCAGGTCTGGGTGCTGGGCGCCTGGATGGCGGCCATGCTGCCCGCCGGGGTGCTGAGCGTGCTCTTCGAGGCCCCCCAGGCCCTGCGTACCATCGGCGTCATACCGGCTGTGTACCTGATCGCGGCCGTCCCTCTGCAGGACCTGTGGGGGCGTTTCCGCGGGTCCTTCGGTGCCCGACGCTGGTACCTGCTCGCGCCCGCCCTGGCCGTGGGCATCGCCTGGCTGCTGGTGGGCTCCTATGACACCTTCTTCCGTGTCCAGGCCAGCAACTTCGCCGTGTGGAACGGCTTCTCCACCCCCGAGACCCGCATGGCCCTAGCCATCCGCGAGCGCGGTCAGGGCAGGGCCGTCTACGTGGACCCGGTCCTTCACGGCCAGCCTACCGTGCGCTTCCTCCTCCCCGATTTCGCGGAACCGGATCCCTACGTGCCCCAGGAACTGCTTCCCCTGCGAGAGGTGGGGCCAGAGGGGGCTCAGGTGTTCGTATGGGAGCAGCATCGGTCCCTGGCCCAGCTTCTGGCCCGCTGGTACCCAGGCGCCACCCTGATCGAGCATGCCAACCCCGCGGACGGACACGCCTCCATGTACGAGCTGGTGATCGCGCCCGAGGATATCGAGCAGACGCGCGGGCTGGAGATGCACGCCACCTGGCCCGGTGAGTCCGGCGGTTCGGTGCCGGCAGCCGGGCTGGAGCTCGATCTGGAGGAAGGGCTCGTGCCGGAGGCGATTACCTGGCAGGGTGTGCTGGTCGCCCCCGAATCCGGCTATTACCGCTTCCACCTGGAGGCGCCGGGGGAGGTGGCGCTCACTCTAGACGGGGCGGCGGTGGCCGGAGGGGGGCAAGTGTACCTGGCCCGCGGCCGTCACGACCTCAGGGCCCAGGTCCTGCCCACGGGTCCAGGGCCGGTCAGGGTCTGGTGGCAACGGCCCAGCGGGAACGGGTACGAGCCGGTGGCTGAGGATCTGCTCTTCCACGCCCCGATCGAGCCCGGAGGGCTTCAGGGTGACTACCTGCCCGGAAGCGGGGACGACTGGTCCCTGCCCGAGGCGGGTGCAGGGTTCAGCCGGGTGGACCCGTGGGTGGACCTGTTCGTGCACAAGCTCCCCCTGGAGCGGCCCTACCGGGTGCGCTGGCATGGCTGGTTGGTGCCCCCGATGCCCGGGCAGTACGTCTTCACGCTCACGGCGCGGGACCGGGCCCAGCTGTGGCTGGACGGGCAGCTGGTCCTGGAGACTACGTCGCCGGACGTCCCGGCCGTGTACTCGGTAGCGCTGTCCGCAGCGGTGCCCATCGAGGTGCGTTTCTGGGATGAGACCGGTCACACGCGGGTGAAGCTGCGCTGGCTGCGGCCCGACAGGGTGGAGGAGGTGGTGCCCCACACCGCCCTCTTGCCGCCGGCGCCGGTGGTGGTGCCGGCCAGCGAGTGAGGCGGCCCCAGGCCATGCCCCCGCGTCCTAGGCAACTGGGCCCACGGTCAAGCCGTGGGCCCAGTTGCATCTCCGCCGGGACTGAGGCAACACCCGCCCGGGTCGCCGCTCTACAGGTAGCGGGCCAACACCCCTCGCAGCTGCTCCGCCTTGGCGTCTACCTCTTCCGGGCCGTCGCCCATCTTCACCCCAAAGGCCGACCCCAGCCCAGCATCCACCACCCCGATGCTCACGTTGATGGCGCGGGCCAACAGGGCATCGGTCTGGGGCAGCATCCCCTGGCGATAGGTCTGGCTGCCGCCCCGCTCCTGGTAGATGGGGCAGCGGAAGGGACAGCCCTCCGGGGTGACGGTGCGCTGCTCCAGGATCTGCTCCATGTTGGAGTAGACGTGCCAGCCCGAATCGGCCACCACCTTCGTTCCCAGGTCCGCCGCCACCGCCCGGGCAGTCTTCTCATCGGGCAGAAGCAGCGTCAGGATGGTGGCCAGCTCGCCCTCGGGGTCGGTGATCTCGCGGAACTCCAGCCCCGGGATGTCCTGGAGCTGGGCCTTGAAGCGGGCCTTGTTGGCCCGCAGGTGGGCCAGGATGCCGGGCAGGCGACGAAGCTGAGCCCGCAGGACCGCCCCCGCCAGTTCCGTCATGCGGAAGTCCAACCCAATCATCGGTCGGTGGCCGACCTCCACGCCCACCCGGCCGGGGCTGTGGCCTTGGTCGTGGAAGGCAAACGCCCGGCGATAGATCTCCTGATCAGCGGTGACCACCATGCCGCCATCGCCGGCGGTGATGGTCTTGTAGACGTTGAAGCTATAGATGCCGGCCTCGCCGATGGTACCCACCATGCGACCACGGTAGGAGGCGCCGAAGGCCTGGGCGCAGTCCTCGAGCAGGATGAGCCCCTTACGATCGGCCAGGTCCCGCAGCTCCTGGAGGCGGGCCGGGTTGCCCAGCATGTGCACCGCCAGGATAGCCTTGGTCCTGGGGGTGATGCAGTGCTCGACGTCGCTCGGGTCGAGGTTGAGCGTCTGGTCCACCTCGGCCAGGACTGGCACAGCCCGGGAGTAGACCACCGCCGACATGCTGGCCACGAAGGTGTAGCCAGGCACGATCACCTCATCCCCCGGCCCCACGCCCAGCGCGGCCAGGGCGGTGAGCAGGGCGCTGGTGCCGGAGTTGACGGCCACGGCATAGGGCACTCCCACCATCTCCGCCACCTCCCTTTCCAGGCGCCACACCTTACGCTGAAAGCGGGGGTCATCCTCGCGTCCGTAGCGGTAGAGGTGCCCGGACTCAAGCACCTCCAGGGCCTCCCGCTTTTCCTCTTCGCCGATCAACTCCATTCCGGGGCCGGGCATTGACAACCTCCGCTGAGCGCTGATCTGCACCCACCCAAGCCGGTGCGCCCGGGCAGGGCCGTGCACTCAGTATAGTATGCCAGGTCAGCGGGGACGGAAATGGCACGGGATTCGCATCCACCTAGGGTAGGACTCCGGAGCCCGTCGGCCCTCGCACCCTCCATCACCCAGCCGACCCAGACACACCGCTCCTCAATGCTGCTCGCATCCCAGCGGGCTTCCGGAGCTCCTGGGGGCATCGTGCCCTCGTCCCAACCTGCAGACCGATGACCTGCGCCGGACCCGGCAGCAGGGCTGGAGGAGCACTGATGGCGTCTCGGAGAGTCTGGCGGCGTGTGGCCGCTCAGGTGTTGACCACCCTCGCCCTGGTAGTTGGCTCGACCCTACTGCTTTCCGTGAGCACGGGCTGGTGGAGCGACGTGCTGGGCGTCTCGGGCATGGTCCTGGCCCGAGGCGGCAATGCCACGCCTACCGGCACCCAGACTTGCCCTCCCTCGCCCACCGCCACGCCCACGCGGGAGGTGCCCGGGCGCCAGCCCAAGGCGACGGGAACGCCCTCACCCACCGTGAGCCAGCCAGACGAAAGCAAGGCACCTACGGCCACGGAGCGCCCGAGTTGGGCCACAACCGCGGCCACGGCCAGCCCGACCAGCTCGCCCACTGTCGCCAGCCCGACGCCCTCAGCTACGCCCATCGCCCAGCGGACCGTGGCGCCTGCTCCGTCCGCTACTCCAACGAGGCCGGGCGCTCGGCCTACCCAGGCTCCCGTGCCCCCGACGCCCACGGATACCGCAATTGCACCGCCTCCACACTCACCCGCCCCCACGGATACTGCCACGGCAGCGCCTCCAGACGCACCCGCTCCCACCGATACCGCCACACCGGCACCGGCACCCACTCAAGCCATCCCGCAGCCTGAGGCTACCTCTACCCCCATACCGACAGCCACCCACACCGCCACCGCAGTGCCGACGGCCACGCCTACCTTCACGCCCGAGCCCACCGCCACCTCGACCCCGGTACCGGCACCCACGGACACGCCCCTGCCCACCGCGACCTTCACCCCCGTGCCCACGGATACGCCGATACCCACGCCCACGAACACTCCGGTGCCTATACCGACCGACACACCGGTCCCCACACCCACCGATACGCCGATGCCCCCACCGACGGACACACCTGCGCCCCCGGCCGACACCTGCGGGCCGGCTCCGGACCTATCCGACGTGGGGATCGGCAGTGTCCCCTGCGATTGCCTGCATGCCGTGGGGCAGGGACCGGGCCCAACCCGAGATCAGGTCATGGAGTGCCTGCGAGGGCGCCTCTGCCGGACCCGGGAAGATGGCAGCGTAGAAGGCCCGCCGGGCATCTGTACCCGGTAGGGTGTAGCCGCCAAGACCGCGTTGTCCAAGTAGACGAGACACAAGAAGAGGAAGCCCACCAGCTGGGGGGCTTCCTCTTTGGCTTTCCTATGCTGTTCTCCGCGCTCTCAGCGGTCTCTGCGGTGAATCCTCCCTACCGAGCGTAGGGGTCTGCCGCGTCGCGCAGGCCGTCGCCCATGAAGTTGAACGCCAGCACCGTGATCACCACCGCCAGGCCCGGCATGAGCAGCCAGGGCGCCAGCGCCACCGACCGGAAGTTCTGCGCCTCCTGCAGGAGCACGCCCCAACTGATGGCCGGCGGCCGCAGGCCCAGCCCCAGGAAGGACAGCGACGTCTCGGAGAGGATCATGCTGGGGATGGATAGGGTGAGCGAGGCGATGATGTGACTCAGGAAGGACGGCACCATGTGGCGGGTGATGATGCGGAACTCACTGGCACCGGCCAGGCTGGCTGCCATCACGAAGTCCTCGTGGCGCAGAGACAGGAACCGCCCTCGCACCACGCGGGCCAGGCCCGTCCAGCCGATGAGCGATAGGATCACGGTGATACCGAAGTAGATGCGCACCGGCGACCAGTGCGGTGGCAGGGCGGCACTGAGGCCCATCCACAGAGGAATGGTGGGGATGGCGCGCAAGAACTCGATGGTACGCTGGACGAGGTTGTCTATGGTGCCGCCATAGTACCCGGAGGCACCCCCGATCAGGATACCCAGCACCAGGCTCAGGGCCACCCCGATGAGGCCGATGGACGTCGAAAGGCGAGTTCCATACACCAAACGCGAGAACTGATCCCGGCCTAGCCGGTCAGTGCCCAGCAAGTAGAGGGTAGCGTCTTCGCCCTCCACCCCCATGAAGTGAATGTTGCTCGGGAACAGGCCCCAGAGCTCGTAGGGCTCGCCCTCAGCGAAGAACTTGACGGGCAGCTTCCTCTCCCTGTCCTCGACGAAGACCAGCCGACGGGTCGTCGGGTCACGCTCGCCCTTGAGGGCATAGACGAAGGGCCTCAGGGTGAAGCCTTCTTCGCTCACGAAGCGCAGCCGCTGGGGTGGGGCGTAGGCAAAGGCCTGGTCGCGGGTCTCAGGGTTATAGGTGGCCAGGAACTCACAAAACAGACCAATCGTGTAAATAATGGCAATTACGACCACACTAACCAGGGCCAGCCGGTGCTTGCGGAAGCGCCACCACATTAGCTTCCACTGAGATGCAACGTAAATGCGGTCCTCTTCCTCAGCCAGCTCAGCTGCGGGCATTACGTCGCCGACACGTGTGCGTTCCGTCTCAGCCATGTGTGTCCCTCTAGCTCTCGTATCGGATGCGCGGGTCCAGCCAGGCCAGCAGGATGTCCGACAGGAGGGTGCCGATGATGGTCAGCACACTGAGCAGCATGATGAAAGCACCCGCCAGGTACATATCCTGTGACTGTAGCGCGCTCAGAAGTAGGGGCCCGTTCATCGGGATGTTGAGCACCACTGAGACGATGGTGGCACCGGACACCAACCCGGGCAGTGACCAACCGATGGTGCTGACAAAGGGGTTGAGGGCCACGCGCACCGGGTAACGCCGCAGGAGGCGGCCCTCCTTGAGACCCTTGGCCCGAGCAGTCACTACGTAGGGCTTGCGCAGCTCGTCCAGGAGGTTGGCTCGCATGGTACGGATGAGGCCGGCGGTACCGCTTAGGCCCAACACCAAGATGGGGACCCACAGGTGCTTGATGGTGTCTATGACCTTCGCCATCGAAAGCGGCGCCGTCTGGAACTCCTGCGAGTTTAGGCCGGTGAGGTTGGCGCCGAAGTACTGGTAACCGATCCAGATAGCTACCAGGGCCAGGAGGAAGTCAGGGACACCCAACCCCACGAAGCCAAGGAATGTAGCCGTATAGTCCCCTAACGAGTACTGCTTGGTGGCCGAGTAGATCCCGATGGGAATGGCCATGGCCCAGGTGAACAGCATGGTGGCGAAGGTGACCGCAGCAGTCAGCCCCAGTCGTGACCAGATGAGGGTAGCGACCGGCCGCTGCCATTGTAGAGAGACCCCGAAGTCGCCCTGAAGCATTCTCCACAGCCAGCGGATGTAGCGAATGTGGGCCGGTTGATCTAGTCCATACTGCTTAGCCAGCGCGGCGGCCTGGTCTTCCTGTACGACCTGCCCCGTGGCCTGAAGCTGCATGATGTACGTAGTCAGATAGTCGCCCGGGGGCAACTCCATCACCACATAGGAGACCAATGAGATGGCAAGCAGCATGGGGATCATCATTAAGAGACGGCGCGTGATGAACCTAAGCATCCTCCCTCCTGTGGGTTATAGGGCTATAGGGTGCCGAGAACAGGCTATCGGGCAGGACAGGGTACGCAATAACAGGGCCATCTGCCCGGTTGCTTCCTAGTTCCGGCAAACCGCTTTCTGGTCCTTGAAACCCATCCCCTTCTCTTAGTTACCCAGTATACTATGAGAGATAAACGCAACATAAATGAAGCCAGTGCCAGCAAAGGCTATCACCGGTACCCATCGGGCGAGGCCTTGCTGGCCACCGGGTCATGAGCTGACCCGGGTAGAGAGACTACTCTGGGTACCTAAGTTCTCGTGAAGGGACC
>JBMNTK010000022.1:0-27433 GCA_050945695.1 Anaerolineae bacterium
GCCAGAAGGCGGTGTCGTGGATGGCCTCACTCACCGGCAGGTTCCCCCGCTTCATGGGCCGCCTGGCCCCCGCCGGCAGGTCCCCCCAAGGACCACCTAACCCCTCAAAGGAGAAGTCGTTGAACAGGGGCTCAAGGTGCATGACCCCATAGCCAAAGGGAGTGATGCCAGGGGTGGTGCGTACCCCTTCCGCTACCAGTGCCTTGAGCACCATGTCCACCGGGGCCCCGATCACATCGGGGTCAATGCGGCCGGTGTAGAGAAGCATCCCACCCCGGCGGGCCTTGGGGTAGGTCTTCTGCACGCTTATGCCGGGGATGCCTTCCATGAGAGAGTCGAGCTTGGAAAACCAGGCTGCCCGCTTAGCGTTTAGCTCGGGAAGCCTCTCTAGCTGCGCCCGGGCCATGGCCACGGCCAGGGGGTTGGCCCGGTACTTGATGCCTAGCCCCATGTTGCGAAGGGGCCTAAACCGGTCGGTGCGATAGAGCCTCTCAGACCTTCCGTAGTGGCCCAGGGCCACCATGGCATCATAGAGCTCATCGTCGTTGGTGGTGGCTACCCCCGCCTCGATGCCGGTGACGGCCTTGGAAGCCTGCAGGCTAAAGCATCCCACATCCCCCAAAGCACCCACCGCCACCCCATCGTAGGTGGCCCCATGGGCATGGGAGGCATCCTCAATGAGCCGTATCTTGGTGCCCCGCACTAGCTCCTGGAAGGCATCCATCTGGGCGGGGTTGCCATAGACGTGGGTGACCACGATGGCCACGGTGCGATCGGTGATGCGCCGAGCCACATCCTCTGGATCAGCACAGTAGGTCTTGGGATCAGCATCACAGAATACGGGGGTAGCCCCGCAGTGGAGGATGGGGGTGATGGAGGCATGCCAGGTGACGGAAGGGACGATGACCTCGGTGCCCTGGTGGGCCCCGGCAGCGAATATGGCCGAGTGGAGGGTGGCGGTGCCGTTGCACATGACCAGGGCATACTTGGTGCCCGCAAAGCGCCGGTACTCCTCCTCGAAGATCTCAAGCTGCGAGTAGGCCCGGCTCATGTCATCCAGGACCGCCCCCACATACTGCTTCTCCCGGTCACTGGCGACCTGCCAGCGGTCCTCCAGCTCCACGGTCACTGCCTTGGGCCCACCCTCTAGTGCCAACTTCTCTGCCATTGTGCCCCCTCTACACTCTTCGGCTGAGCCACAGCGGGGCTTGCCAGGAGCGCGGTCCTGTCCACACAATGGCCCCAGCCGGTCAACGACGCGTGTGTGCACTTCGATTATAGCTGGGTATTCGGGGCCGTCGCCGCGCGAACCTGACACCCATCGGACGTGTATCTGACATGCAAATTCCTGCCGTCGCTTTCGGTGACGGGTGAGGGAGGGAACGCGATGCATCTCCCCGAGGTGGAGCGCGCTGACATCACCAGCGCCCAGGAGTCCGGCGCCGAGGAGATCCGCCAGGCAACCCTCATCTCGTTCCTCTGGCTCTGCTTCGCCCTGTCCTGCCTGACGTGGTGGTGGCAGGCGATGGACGGAGGTGATGCCTCGCTCCCCCAGTGGCTGAGCATCGCCTGTACCATGCTGCTGCTTCTCGACCTCGCCTTGGCCCACGCCAGCCCGCGCTTGGCCGCGCGGGCCTTCGTAGTCCTCATCTTCCTACTGGCGGCTGCCCATCTTCTGTGGGTCAGCCCTGCCCTGGCTCCGCTGCTCCTTGTCGGCTCGGCACTGGCGGCAGGGGCGACGCTTCACCCCCGGGCTGCACCGGTGACAGGTGCTCTCGGCGGGGCTCTGATCTACGCCCGCGACCCCGCTAGTGCTACTTCGGCTGTGCTGGTGGTGGGTATCTCCCTGGGGGCGTGGCTCGCCCTTAGGCCCCTCTACGACCTTCTGTGGCGCTATTCCCGCCAGACGGTGCTGGCGGTCGCCATGTCCGAGCAGCTGCGGGATGAGCGAGGAAAGCTCAGGCAGACCATCAAGGACCTGAACCTGTCCTACCGCCTACTGGAGAAGACCAACCTCGAGCTGGCTCTGGTGGTGCGGGAGGCTGACATGCTGCGGGACCTGCGCCACCGCTTCGCGACCAACCTCAGCCACGAGCTGCGTACCCCCCTCAACGTGATCCTGGGCTTCAGCCGGCTCATCTACTCCAGCCCCGACATCTACGGCATGAAAGCATGGCCGGACAGACTCCGGCGCGACCTGGCGGAGCTGCAGCGAAACGCCGGCTACCTGTCCCGCCTAGTGGACGACATAGTGGACCTGGCCAGAGCGGATGCTCTGGCGCTACCCCTGCAGCGCGAGATGTGCGATGTGGTGGCCCTCGTCTACGAGGCAGTAGAGCTGGTGCGGTCGCTAGCCCTGCAGAAGAACCTGGGGCTGCGGGTGGTGGCCAGCGGCGCCATCCCTGCGCTTTCGGTGGACCCGGTGCGGATCCGCCAGGTGCTCTTCAACCTGCTGACCAATGCCATCCGTCACACCCAGAGGGGCGAGGTGGTGGTGCGGGTGGAGGAGGCCGGTGACGAGGTGGTGGTGTCGGTGACAGACACCGGGTCGGGAATCCCGGAGTCGGAGTTAGCCACCATCTTCAACGAGTTCTACCAGATCGGCCGACCCAAGACGGAGGAGGACTCCGGCAAGGGCCTGGGTCTGGCCATCGCTAAGCGGCTGGTTCAGCTCCATGGTGGTCGCATCTGGGCTGAGAGCAGAGTAGGCGTTGGCAGTACGTTCAGCTTCTCACTGCCGTCAGGAACCAAGGCGGTCTCCCTGGGCTACCGGCCTTCGCCCAGCGCCGTGTCGTCGGCCATGCCCGCGGTGCTGTTGCTCAACGACGACGGCACTGCCTGCTCCTACCTGCGACGCCGCATGGAAGGGTACGAGTTCGTCCCGGTCGGCGATGAACAAGAGCTGGGCTCAGCCCTCCAGGTCCATCGGCCGGTGGCGGTGATCGTGAGTCAGGACACCGATCCGGGTGCGGGGCCGGGCACCGAGGCGCTCCTGAGCGGGCTACCTGCCGATCTGCCTGTCATCTCCTGCGCGTTGCCCCGAGCCTCCTGGCTGTCCCGCAGCGGCAGCTTCCAGGCCGTCCTGACCAAGCCGGTGACCGATGAGGACATCCGCCGGGCACTGGCCAAGGCCGGTGTGGATGGAGCCGCGCGCAGGATCCTGGTAGTTGACGACGACCGTGGCTTCGTCCAACTGCTCATGCGGATCATCGAGAGCATCCCAGGCCCTGGCCACGAGGTTGCCGGGGCCTACAACGGTCAGGAAGCAGTGCGAAAGGCTCGGCGGCTCCGTCCCGACCTGCTGCTCGTTGATCTGGTTCTGCCCGATATGTCGGGCTTCGAGATCGCCGCCCAGATCAGCCAGGACCCCGAGCTCGCGGACACGAAGGTGATCGCGGTGACCGCTGCCACACCCGGGGAGGATCAGATGGAGACCTCTGGGGCCTCCTTCGTCCTTCAGAGGAGAGGGCCCTTCCGGCCCGGTGAGCTGGCGCACCTGATCGCTGCCGGGCTGGACTGCGCCACAGGGAGGATCAGCTCTGCAGGCACTGCTTGAGGGCTTCCAGGAACTGACCCCGAGACACGGGCTTAGTGCATTGGGTCCGAGCTCCGAGCGCTTGGCCCAGGCGCTCATCCTGTACCACCGAACACACCAAGACGGGGATCCTGCGGGTCGACTCTGTCTTGGTCAGCTGCTCCAGCACGCTCCACCCGTCCATCTTGGGCATCATGATGTCCAGGACGATCACGTCCGGTTGGGTCTCCTGGGCCACTGCCACGGCGTGGCGAGGATCGGACACCGCTTGCACCTGCCAGGCAGAGGTGGAGAGGTAGCGGCGATACAGCTCCACCGAGCCGGGGTTGTCCTCCACTATGAGCACCCGTACTGGCGGGGAGGCCGATAGGTCCAGGGCCAGAGTGGCTCGATTGGTCGAGCGTATCAGTAGGGTCGTCTCGAAGCCCTGCGAGGCCGCGATGCGCTTCACCCCGGCAAACTGGGTCTCCAACAACTGACGGTCGGATAGCTCGAACTGCAGCTGGGCGGACACTGTGGCCTCGCCCCGAGCCAATCTAGCGGCCACGTCGCCCTTTGCCGCCTGCAGGGCACAGCTCAGCAGCTGAGCCAGCACCTGCTTGAGGATCGCCTGGTCGGCCGCCACCAGCGTGGCGTCTTCTGGTGATGGCCCGATCCTCACGTGTCTGTCCAGCTGCTTCGCCAGTGGCTCCACCAACCGGACCGCTGAGGACAACACGTCTGCCAAGCATACTTGGGTGGGCTGGCTGCGCAGGTACTTGAGCTCGTCCTCGAAAGGAGTGTCGGGCTCCATCTCCTCCTGACTGGCGGGCAGCCGGCTATTGAGCACTGCCGTCAGGCGCTCCTCAGCGCGCCAGAGGTCGCGGTGCACCTGCCGCTCGCTCAGCGACAGCTCATCGGCGATCTGGCGTATGGGCAGGTTCTCCACGTAGCGAAGGGTGAGCACGTCGTAGGAGCGGGATTCCAGGGAACCAAAGGGGTACCGCCGGGCGGGGCGTAGGGTCTCGATGCTCTGGAGGAGCAGCCGCTGCAGCTCAAGCGCCTGCTCCTCGAGGCTGCTGCCCGCGGCCTCGGGGAAGGCGGCAGCCAGCTCGGTTCGGCAGAGCTCAACGCTCTCATACAGGACATCCAAGGCTTCATGGACCTGTTCCCGTGAGAGGTGCGGCATAGCAACGCTCCTGTCACAACCTGTGCCGGCCGGTGCGGTATTGGCTTCCGGTTCGGAAGCCTCGGTGCGGGGATCAGGACTGCCCAGAGGCACATTAGCAGTCCACTGAACCCCTTGTCCAGCCATACGGTGGTAAGCACTCGGGAAGGCGGCGGAAGCAGGTCCCACGCAAACACGCTAGGACGCGAAGCTGCAGAGAGGGAGGGAGCAGGGAAGAGGTTGGAGGGCATGTGGTCCTCTTCCCTGCTTGGCGAAGTCTCCTCTACCGGTAGACCCCGTACTCCTCGATGGCCTCGTAGAGAGCCACGATGTTCTCCCAGGGCACGTCCGGTTCCAGGCTGTGGGTGGGGCCCAGGACCAGCCCCCCGTCGTAGCCCACTGTCTCTATGCGATGCTTTACCTCGGCGCGCACCTGCTCCGGAGTGCCGAAGGGCATAGTGGTCTGGGTGCCGATGGTGCCCCAGAGGGCCAGGTGATTGCCATACTGGCGCTTGACCATAACCGGGTCAATGCACTCGGGCTGGACAGGGTTGAGGATGGTGACCCCGATCTCGATGAGGTCGGGGATGATGGCCTCTGGGTTGCCGTCGGAGTGGTAGAAGATGGGCAGGCCCGGCTTTACCGCCTGGGCTTCCTCGATGATGCTGGCCAGCCGGCCCTTGAACCACTCCCGCCAGGTGGCGGGGCTCATGATCATGCCCGTCTGCATACTGACGTCGTCGCCCAGGATGAGCACGTCCACGTCGTGAGCGGCGAAGAAGCGAGCCTGCCGCCGCCTAATCTCGGTGATGCGATCGAGCAGAGACGCGGCCAACTCCGGTCGGAGGGTGAAGTCTAGCAGCAGCTCTTCCATGCCCCGCATCTGCCAGGCCACCTCGAAGATGGTGGTGGCCATGGCTCCGCCCACAGCCAGATCGCGATCGTGGTGGCGGCGGACGGCGGCGGCAGCGAGCGGCTGTCTTTCGGTGGCGGCCAGGTCGGGATAGGGGTAGGCCTCAAACTCGGACAGGGTGGAGAGGGAACGCATGGAGGGCACGTGGCGTTGGAAGTGGTGGAAGGTGCCTGGGATGTGAGCCGTACCCCACTCGTTGATGGTGGCGCCTTCCGGCAGGTCGGGGTGGTAGGGAGCGAAGACCTCGCGGCGACGCCGGGCCTCTTCCGCCTGCTTCTCCGGCGGGAGGCTCATGCCAACGAAGCGGATGTCAATGCCGAAGTAATCCTCAGGGTCGTCGCGTCCTGTCTTCTCCTGAAAGATGCGCTGCACCGCCGGCGTCAGCCCCCAACTCAGGTCCTTGGGGACCTTGTCTGGCCTTTGGCGCGAGACCGCCGTCAGGACGCGTTCCCTGGGCGTCATCCGATCGTCCTCCCCATCTAGGCGTTCGTCCCGGACCACTGCGCCAGGTCCTGGGGCACAAATCGCTCACCCTTGATGATCGGTTCACCGTCGAGGTAGAGGTCGGTGTTCCGACAGCATATGTCGAAGTGGGAAGCGGACTGGTTCTGCCCGCCGAACCCGGAGTAGGGTGCGGGAGCATCGAAGGTGTTGCGGCCCAAGGCCACCAGGACCGTCCCGTACAGTGACTCTGAGTCCATGCCCACGTGTCCCCAGTCCGCTCGGGGATCGGTACCCCAGCCGGCGTGGGACAGGCGGAAAGCGCCGTCGTCACCGACCCGTGCCAGGTGGGCCTCGAGCAAGGCGGCGTCCGGCCCACCGGTGATGCTCACCACCCGGCCCTTCTCCAGGGTGAGAACGACGCGACTCTGGGCATGCCGCCACATCCCCAGAAGCACGTCCCCGGGTTCGATCACGTACACCCCTTCGGCGCTGTCCTCCAGGGGGGCGCACGCCACCATGCCGGAGGGCCAGTGATCCCAGCGCCCCGGCTCATCGGCGAGGCCGCACTGATACATGGCCTTGCGCCCGTCCTTGCGGATGACGTAGTCCGACCCTGCCTCCGAGACGATGTGGATCTCCCTTGCCTCCTGCAAGCGCTGGGCGCCGGCCAGCCCCCGCCGTCGAGTCTCCTCCGTCGGCATCATACGCAGCAGGACCTCGAGCGGTTCTTGGACCATGAGCACCCGTGCGCCCGCGGCCAAGGCGGCGCTGTGGGTATCGGTGTACATCCAGGATCCGATCCCCCGGGGCACGGTGCTCATCCCCAGCACCATGTCGGCCTGGGCCCAGGCGGCTCTCACCACGGGGTCATCGAAGCCCTGATTGCTCTGGGAGGTCATGATGTAGACGTCGGCACCCAGTATGCGGGCGGCAGCGAAGGCCGCCGGCGGGTAGTGGGGATGCGGGAAGTGCGGATCGGTGAAGATCAGCACTGTCTCCCCGGCCCTGACCCGGCACTGGTGCAGGACGCGCTCGAACAGGGCCACCAGGTCGGCGCTCTTGAGGGCTATGTCCATGCCGCACACCTCCTGGACAGGGCCGGCTGGGTGGAACAGTGCCTCAGGCACCTTGCGTTGTTGTCCATGGGTCAGCCCTTGACTCCCGTTAGGGTGATGCCCTCTATGAACGTCCGCTGGGCGAAGAAGAACAGGATGAGTATCGGCACCAAGGTAGTCACGGACGCGGCCATTAGCCAGGCCCATCGGGGCTGGGTGTACCCACCCGCTTGGTAGCGGGTCAGTCCGATCGAGACCGTGTAGAGTGCCTCATCCTTCAGGTAGATCAGCGGGCCCAAGTAGTCGTTCCAGGAGCTCATGAACTGGAAGACCCCCACCGTGGCCAGTGCCGGCACGCTCAAGGGCAGGATGATGCGGAAGAGGATGCGCGCCTCCGAGCAACCGTCTACCCGGGCAGCATCCGACAGCTCCTGGGGAACGCTGAGGAAGAACTGCCGGAGCAGGAAGATGAAGTAGGGGCTGCCTAGGAGCACTGGGACTATCAGGGGCAGGTAGGTGTTGATCCATCTCAGCTTGGAGAAGGTGATGAAGAGCGGGATCATGGTCACCTGATAGGGGACCATCATGGTAGCGATGCACAGGAAGAAGAAGGCATCGCGGTACCGCCAGCGAAGGCGCGCGAACCCGTAAGCCACCACCGCGTTGGTTATTACCGCACCGACGACGCTCGGCACGGCGACCTTCATAGTGTTCAGGATGTACCTAGAGAACGGAACGTAGGTGAGAGCGTCAGGGTAGTTGCTCCAGACGAAGGGCCTCGGTATCCACTGCGGTGGGATGGTGTACACCTGCGGCGTTGGCTTCAGCGAGGTCGAGATGGCCCAAAGCAGAGGCAGGGCAAATGACAGCCCGAGGGCGCCGGCGAGCAGGTGGAGGAGGACCGATCGCACTGCGTCGCCCACCGGTTTGCGTCTAGCACGAGCCCTCAGTACAGCAGTGGCAGTTGCCCCCCGGGTCAGGTCAGTCGCTCCGGACACAGCAAGCCTCCATGGGTGTGGCATCTGTCACCATCGAGTCACGACCTGATCGCCTCTTCATCACGATTGCCCTGCGTAGTAGACCCAACGGGCTGAAGAGCGGAAGAGCAGTATGGTCGCCACCACCACAATCACGAACAGCACCCAGGCCATGGCGGAGCCGTAGCCCATCTTCAGGTAGACGAATGCCTGTCGGTAGAGGTAGAGGGCGTAGAACTCGCTGGCCCGGTTAGGCCCTCCCTGGGTAAGGATCCAAGCGAAGGTGAAGTATTGGAACGCACCGATCATACCCGTCAGCAGGTTGAACAGGATGGCCGGCGTGCACATCGGTATGGTGATGTTCAGGAACCGCTGCAGGCCGTTGGCGCCATCCACTCCTGCCGCCTCATAGAGGGACCGAGGCACGTCCTGGAGGGCTGCCAGGAAGATGATCATGGTGCCGCCGGCAGCCCAGCAGTGGATGAGTATCAGTGAAGGCTTGACCAGCGCCTGGCTGGACAAGAAGGGAATGGCTCTGATCCCCAGGCTGGCCAGGAACGAGTTGATGACTCCGTACTGGGAGTTGAAGATCCACAGCCACACCATGGCCGAGGCGACGGTAGGTACCACGGTGGGAATGTAAAAGACGGTGCGCAGCAGCGAGCGGAAACGCAGATTGGTGTTGAGAAGGTTGGCCAGAAGGAAGGCCGTCACCAGGCCGGCCGGCACGCCCAGGATAACGTAGTAGACACTGTTGTAGAGCACCTTGGGAAGGTACTCGTCCTCAAAGAGCATGGCGCGGTAGTTGTCCAGGCCCACGAACTTGGGAGCAGTAAGGATGTCGTAGTCGGTGAAGCTGAAGTAGAGCGACGCTCCGATTGGGTAGGCCATGAACAGGACGAATCCAAGAAGCCAGGGCGAAATGAAGCCCAAACCTTTGAGGAAGTCACGCTTCTCTTGGTGGCTGAATTGCCACGGCAGACTTCTGCCATAGGCCATGACGGTCCTCACTCCAGTCTAGCGGTAGGCGAGCGAAGCATGGGGAACAGGTTGCAGTCCCTAGCTGCAACCTGTTCCCGGCGCGGGCCAGTTTATTCTTGGAGGAACCTCTCCTCTTCCTCAGTGACGGCCTGCTGGAAGTCGGCCAGTGCCTGCTTGACGGTTTTCTCCCCGTAGATCACCGGGTCCACCACCTGCTCCTGGAAGCCGTTCATGGCGAAGGCGATGGCAGGCGAGGGGGAGTTCACATATTCGAGATCGGCTTCCTTGGCGATATGATCCACGAAGAAGTCCAGACCTCGGAAGATGCTAGCGTCCATGATCTCCCAGAAATCCCTCTGCGGGCCTACCCAGCCGCAGCCTTCGAGGATGGTCTGGGCCGACTCTAGCGACAGGTAGTGCTCGATCAGACGCCATGACTCATTGATGTGCCGGCCCGACTTGGGCATCATCATGCTATGGGCACCCCAGTGGGTGACCTTCTTGCCCGTCGCCGCGCCGCCGGTAGGCGCCCAGGTATAGTCAAAGGGCTTGCCGGGAGCATTCGCGTCCAGCTCGCCTGGGACCCAGTAGCCACTGATCACCATTGCCAGCCGGTCGGAGGCAAACGCGGAGCCGGGCACTGCTATCCAGCCTGGGTAGGCCTCGTGGAAGGCGTCGAACTTCTCCGGACCGAACTCGGTGTAGAAGCGGGCGATGTTGGCGACGACCTCCTCCCAGCCGGGGTCATCGAAGAGCCAGCGACGGTTCTGCTCGTCGTAGTCCTCGATCCCGTACATCGCAGGCCAGTGCCGGAGGTTCTTCGCCGGCTCGATCCAGGCGATATCGAGGTTGCCGACAGCATCGAAGCCGGTGTACTCCTTGGCCTGCTCGAAGACCTCATCCCAGGTCGTGGGGATGTCGTCAGGGGAGGCTAGTCCCACCTTCTCGTACACGGCGGGGTTCACTATCAGGGCTAACTCGGCGAAGAAGGCGAGAGCAGGGACGGCGTATCGGGCGCCCTGCCAGGCCGCCATGGTCCAAGCCACCTCGGGCATCATCTCGATGCTCACCGTAGCAGATGACGCCACCAAGTCATCCACGGGCAGGAGCAGATCTCTGGCGGCAAACTGCATGGGGAGCCAGTGCTCGTGAACGTCCGGCGGGGCGCCGGCGGCATAGGCTGTCAGGAGCTTTTCGCCCCACTCGTGCTGGGCCGTCGTTACCTTGATGTCAGGGTTCGCCTCCATGAAGGCGTCGGCGACGGCATTGAGGGTATTGACGATCATGTCCGGGGTCCAGCCCCACCAGAACTCAATGGTGACCTGCTCTGTGGCTGCGGCAGCAGGCGCGGTTGCCCCGGCAGGGGCCTGCGTTGCCTGGGCCGGTGCCTGTGTAGCACCCGTGCAGGCAGCCACAGCGCTACCGCCTAGCAGACCACCCATGGCCAGAGCGCCCGCCCTCAGGAACTTCCGACGAGACCAACTGCGTGCTTCCATCTCAATCCTCCTTCCCTGAAGTGGCACATATCCACGTAGCGACTGGAGCGGTCAGCGAATCAGCGGTGTGTGCTACAATAGTATTATCGGGGAACGTGGGGGCGGATCTGCAATACTCTCTCTGCCCATTTTCTGCCAACAATGTGCCGGTGAGGGCTGACTGATGGTGGAAGAGGCGATACCCCAGCAAAGCGTCCTGAGCGACGGAGGCGTCCCGGACGAGTTCGTAGCTCAGGTCCGCAATGCCTTTATGCACCTCTACGACCGCGCCCACCTGCAGCGCCATCCGCTGGCTCGACTGGCCGGCCGCTCCGGCGACCCCTTCAACGACGGCGCCATGGCTCTGCGCAACGTCCTGCTTGACACCCTGGAGCAGCTCAGGCCCGCCCCGTCGGTGTCGCCCAGTGATCGGGAATGGCGGCCATATGCCGTCCTCCTTCGCCGGTACGTCAACGGGTTCTCAATCGCCGAGGTGATAGACGAGCTGCACATCAGTGTGCGCCAGTTCCACCGCGAGCATCAGAAGGGGCTGTTGGCCGTGGCGGAGATCCTCTGGCGACGCTGGCACGGGCAGTTGGAGCAGCCCACGGAAGGCCCCGCCCCATCTTTGGCCGACAGCCTCCAGGGCGAAGTCCAGCAGCTAGGCGTCGAATTGGCGCGCGTGAACATGGCGGCGGTCTTGGAAACAGTGCTGGGGCCGGCCCAGGCCCTCGCCCGAGAGATGCGGGTGCAGTTGGAGGTGAGAGCTCCGCGTCAGCCTCAGTGGGCGTGGGCAGATGCCACGCTGGCCCGACAGGCGCTGCTGGGGGCTCTGAGTGCCACGTTACTGGCCCGCCCTCAACGGGTGGAGGTGACCTGGGGCGGGACCAAGGCGGAACGGTTCCTCATGATGGCGTGCGAGCCGCACCTCCCGAACGACGGGTCCGCCGAAGCGCGGGCGCGAGAAGGGCGACTCCGGGCTGTGGAGGAATTGGTGCGGGCCCAGGGGGGACGGCTCGACATCATTCTAGAGGAGTCCGAACTGGCGGCGGTAAGGCTCGCCTTCCGCAGGCAGGAAAGCCGTCGGGTTCTCCTCATTGACGATAACGAACGGCTCCTTCGCCTGTTTGAGCGCTACCTGTCCGCGGAGGGCTTTGCGGTGACGGCGGTGACGGACGCTTCGCAAGCTCTAGGGTCCATCGGCGACGAGCCACCTGACGCCATCGTCCTGGACGTGATGATGCGCGACACAGATGGCTGGCAGCTTCTCCAGCGCCTGCGCAGCGACACCGCTCTGGCAGAGGTCCCGATCGTGGTGTGCTCCGTTCTCCACGAGCCGGAGCTCGCTCGCGTCCTCGGTGCTCAGGCCTACCTCAAGAAACCGGTCTCCCAGAGGCAGCTACTGGCGGCTCTGCAAGAGGTACTGGGCGGGAGTAATCGGGAGGAGCCACCCTCAGGAGGGCGCTGACGTACCGGCCCCACTCCTCGTAGCTGCGATTGCCGTACTTCACCAGCCTGATCTCTCCCACTAGGGTGGAGGCGATGGTGTCGGCGTAGTTCGACCCGGTAGTGACGATGATTGGCACTGCAGACAGAGCCGGATCCAGCTGCACTGCCTCGACCACATCGGTGCCGCTACGGTCTGGCATGATCAGATCCACCAGTACTAGGTCCGGGCGTTCCTGTGCCAGAAAGGCGAGCGCCTCCTCGGCGGAGTAGGCGGTGCGGACCTGCAGGTCCTGGAACTCTGCCTCCAGTATCCGCTTCACCAGGGCGACGAAACCCGGGTCGTCATCTACCACGAGCACTCGTTTCGGTGCGGCGACAGCAGCCCTGACGGCAGTCAGCAACACACTCCGTTGCACAGGCTTGACCAGGTAGTTCCGGACGCCCAGCTTGCGGCGGACGGCCGCGGCCACGTCCTCGGTGGGCATGCGACACTCAACCAAGGGCAAGTCATCTCGGCAGAGACGCCTCAGCACTTCCTCGGCCTCGACGACATCGGCCGCATCCGTGTCTCGGATGAGCACCACCCCGGCTGGATGCTCGCTCTCCACTCGGGCTGCCAGCTGGTCCAAGTCATCCAAGGGAACGGAGCGATATCCCTGAATGGCGCGGGCCAGAGTGGCGGTAGCCTGGGATGGTGGGCCCAGGAGCAGCACCGTGCTTCCCAGCGGGTTCTCCGGCACCGGCGGCGACCATCCGTCGGGGGCATAGTAGGAGAGCCGAGAGCGGCCCCTGCCCGACTCGGGCAGGGGCAGGCGGAAGCGGAAGGTGCTGCCCTTCCCGAGCGCGCTCTCGGCCTCAATGCGGCCACCGTGGAGGTGGACGAACTGCTTGCAGATGGCCAGTCCCAGCCCGGCTCCTCCTCGGTCGCCGGCTGTGCTGGTCCTAGCCTGGCCGAACTCCTCGAAGATGGTTGCCATGTCCTCCGGCGCGATTCCCATCCCGGTGTCCGACACGGCAACCACGATCTCTCCTTCTTGCACAGCACCACTTAGCTCTATGAAACCGTGGTCGGTGAACCGGATGGCGTTGTTGAGCAGGTTCAGCAGGACTTGGCCGATCCGTATCCGATCCACCACCGCTGTGGGAAGGTTTGGTTCGAGGCGCACGCGAAGCTCCACGTCCTTGCCGCGCAGCAGCCCTCGGGCCGTGGCCACCATCTCGTTGATGAGCTCTGCCAGGTCCGTGGGCTCAAGACGCAGAGGCAGTCGCTGAGATTCGATGCGGGATAGGTCGAGGATGTCGTCAATCATGCCGGACAGGTGACGGCTGGCCTGGTATATCTCGTGGATGTCGGCGCGCAGGGCCGGAGTCCATCGCACGTTGCCGTAAGCCTCTGGCGATCGGTACATCATCTCGCTGAAGCCGACTATCAGGTTGAGAGGGGTCCGCAGTTCGTGGCTTATGTTGGCCGCGAACTGCGCCTTGATCTGGCGCGCTTCGTCGGCTTCCTCGCGTGCCACGGCCAGCTCATGATTGGTGCGCTGCAGGGCCTCGTACATGTCAGCAACGGCCTTCCTGGCGGCTGCCAGCTCACCCCTGCGTTCGCTGGCCTGGCGCGCAATCTGCCAGGCTCGGCCTTCGCTCTCTTCCGAACGGGCGATGGCCGATACGATGCTCCCGATGGTTATCCAGATGACCCCGTCGCAGAACCAGACGAGACCCACGTTCCAGGGGAGGTAGCCAGGGGGCGAGGTTCCCTGCGCTATGATGCCCAAGGTGGCCGCGGCGGCCGTGAGCGTAGCTGCGCCCGGCCCGAGCAAGATGCCGGACACGAGCACGACAGAGGCATAGAGCAGCTGGATCTGAGGCAGGTCGGCAGAGGAGTCGAGGAGGAATACACAGAGGAGGAGAGAAGCCGTCAGTACGGCACCGCGAATGCGGTACCCCCAGGGACGCACGAGAAGAGCAGCGGACGCCAGGAACAGGAGCGCCGGTCCGGCCAGGAGGTCCCAGCGGGCTCGGCTGTAGTTCACGGTCATGATGCTGACCACCGCCAGGTAGGCGGCCACAGCGGCAGTCACGTTCACCGTGACCAGTGCTCTCTCGAGAGCGTCGTAATACGGATGCGCGCGAGGCGCTTCGGCTGGGTCAAGTGCGTCGGCGAGTGTCCCCTGGGTAGAAGGAGCAGCGTGAGCCAATGTCTCCTCCCCACACCTCTCTCTGGTGCGTTCCGGGCCTGTCAGCCCTGATCCTGCCCATATGCGCAGCTGCCAGAGGATGGCCTAGCGAATGCTACGAGTCGAGCGCGGCCTCTTAGCCTGATCGAAGCGGATGTAGGGGAGGATGACGGCCTCATCCTCAGGCAGCACATAGCGTGGGTTTGTCTGTCCAGCGTAAGCGGTCGGATCTTTCAGCCGCAGATTCTCAAGGCTGAACGGTATTGCGCCACGGCGACGTTCTCCAACGTGGTCGTCTCGCCTAGTAGGGCCCACCACGATGCCCCACTGCCGCGCTACCCCACCACCCGCTGGCGGTACTGCAGGGCCTCGGCCAGGTGCACGGTGGCGATGTTCTCGCTCCCTGCCAGGTCGGCTATCGTCCGGGCCAGCTTTAGCACCCGGTGATAGGCCCGGGCACTCAGCCGCAGCTGCTGCATGGCCGCCCGCATGAGCGAGGAGCACTCCTTGTCCAGGGCGCAGTACTGGCGCACCTCGGCCGGGCCCATCTCGGAGTTGGTGACGAGGGAGGTACCCTGGAAGCGCTCCCGCTGCCGGGCCCGGGCTGCCTCCACCCGCGCCCGGATGGCGCTGGAGGGCTCTCCCCGCCCGCCTCCCGAGAGCTTGTCATACTCCACGTGGGGCACCTCTACGTGCAGATCGAAGCGGTCCAGCAAGGGGCCGGAGAGGCGCTGCTGGTAGCGGGTGATGGCGGCCGGGGAGCAGGTGCACTCGTGGTAGGGGTCACCCCGGAAGCCGCAGGGGCAGGGGTTCATGGCCCCGATGAGGATGAAGTTGCAGGGGAAGGTGATGGCCCCGCGGGCCCGGGAGATGGTGACCTGATGGTCCTCCAGGGGCTGGCGAAGCGTCTCTAGACTGCGGTGATCGTACTCCGGCAGCTCGTCCAGGAAGAGCACTCCCCGGTGGGCCAGGCTGATCTCTCCCGGCCGGGGGACGCTCCCGCCGCCCACTAGCCCGGCGTGGCTGATGGTATGGTGGGGGGAGCGGAAGGGGCGCTGGCGCACCAGGGGTTCGCCCTCCGGCAGCAGGCCGGCCACGCTGTAGATACGAGTGACGTCGAGAGCCTCATCCAGCGTAAGCCGGGGCAGGATGCCAGGCACCGACCGGGCCAGCAGAGTCTTGCCGGCTCCTGGCGGCCCGGACATCAACACATTGTGCCCCCCAGAGGCAGCCACCTCCAGAGAGCGCTTGGCGTGTTCCTGCCCGGCTATCTCGGCCATGTCAGTCAGGCCGACTTGATCGCCGTCCAGGCTGGGCTGTGCCTTGGTGGGCTTGAGGCGAAGCTCTCCCTGCAGGTGACCCAGCAGGCTCATGAGGTTCGGCAGCCCGTAGACCTCGATCCCCTCGACCAAGGCGGCCTCGGCCGCATCCACTGCGGGCACGAACAGGCGCTTGTACCCCCGGGCGCGGGCGAGCGTCGCCATAGGGAGCACGCCGTTGACGTGGCGCAGGCTTCCGTCCAGCGACAACTCGCCGATGAACATAGCGTCGGAGATGTCAGCCATCAGCTGCTGGGAGCCCAGCAGGAGGGCCACCGCGATGGGAAGGTCGTAGGAGGGCCCCTCCTTACGCAGGTCTGCCGGGGCCAGGTTGAGCAGGACCCGGCCGCGGGGCATGCGCAGTCCGCTGTTCAGGAGGGCGGAGCGCACCCGTTCCCGTGCCTCCTGCACAGCGGCATCGGGCAGCCCCACGATGCTGAGGCTGGGTAGCCCCCGTAAGGAAGCGTCAATCTCCACCTCGATGACTTCGCCTTCGAGTCCGACGAGAGCGCAGGAAGCCACCTTGGCCAGCATCTAGTCCTTGCCTCCCAACCGAGCCGTGAGTGTGAAGCACAAAGGGGGCCTCACCTGGTACTTCTCCATGTACGCAAAGGCGGCGGATATGTCGTGGTCGTACTCACGGAAGGAATCCAGAATGAAGCCCGCCTCCAGCGCCCCACCGATCACGTCGGAGAGGGTGTGCTGGAACCAATAGCTGGGGCTGGACTCGTAGACGGTGCCCTCTAGGTAGTCGAGGCCGTCGGTCTCGCACAACGGCTCAGACTGGAAGTACGGGTAGCGGAGTGGCGGTGGGTTCTGATCCTCAGTCTCGAACATGCCCAGGATGGGGTGCATCTCGTACATCGCCAGCCAGCCCCTCGGGCGGAGCAGACGGCGGATCACCGCGAACGCACCGGGCAGGTCGGGCAGCCAGCCCAGAGAGCCGACGCTGATGTAGACGAGCTCGGCGGAGTTGTTGTACTGGCGGGGGATCTCGTAGATGTCGCTGCAGACGAACTCACAGCCCGCTCTGGCGGCCGAGTTCAGCTCGCGGGCCTGCTCGATGAAGGCGGGGGATATGTCGAAGCCGATGCACCGGGAGGCGCCCATGTTGGCGACGGAGATGAGCTCCCGGCCGTTGTTGCAGCACACCTGGACCACTCGTCGGCCGTGGACGCCGATGCGCCTGAGCATGCCTGTCGCGATGGCGTCGAGGCAGCTATGACCAGGGCGCGAGAAGTCGCTCAGCAACTGCGCGAAGCGGTGACGCCGATGGACAGGCGCGGCTTCCTCCCACGCCTGCCGGTTCGACGCGGTGTAGTCCGAGCGACGCATCTGTCCTCCGATCGGCCGGCCTACCATACCGGCCCGCGGCTCGCTTCAGGCGCCTGGCCTAGCGGCGATTCGTCGTGCCCCGGGGTAGCCCTCTCCCCCGGGGTAGGGACCCGAGCACTGCAACGCCGAGGCCCTCCAGGTCCCGGGCGCTGCGCACGGAGTCGTCGGCGTAATCTAGGACGAAGGCGAGTGCAACGGCCGCGGCTAGGGCCAGCCCCAGGCGCAGGGGCAGATCCAGCCGCTCTCGCAGCGAGGGAGGAACCGGGCCTACCGCCGGCGGGTCTATTACGTGGATGGCGGCATTCTCGCTGCCCAGTTGGGCCAGGAACTCGCTGCTGCGCTGGCGGAGCACCTCAGTAGCTGCCTCGGCGACTGCCTGCACTCGGGCTGGGTCGGTGCCGCTCACGCTAAGGGTGAGGATGCGGTGCTGCTTGACGGGCATGGTGGCACCGGAGATCTCCCCCGGATGAACGGTGATGCCCCGCTCGGCCAACTTCTCGGAGACGGCGGCAGCGAAGGTGGCACTGCGCACTACCTCCGAGAGGTCGTCTACCAAGTACTCGGAAGCGAGCCAGGTATAGTAGCGGTCGTAGGTGTAGTACTCGCCGTTACCCTTCTCGGGCTCCATCCCCACCGTCAGCCGCACCGAGGCAGCATAGGTCGTCTGCGCTGGGCGCATAGCCTTCAGCGCCAGGGAGGTAACCGCAGTGAAGCCCACCACCAGGACGATAAGCCAGACATAGCGGCGCAGTATCCGCCAGTACTCGCGTAGTTCCATTGTCACCTACTCAAAGGGAAAAGCCACAGAGGCGCGGAGCCACAGAGGAAGGATAGAGATCACTGAGCGCAGGTGCAAACGGAGGGGCGGCGGTGTCAGCCGCACTACTGCCCTTTGCTGTGTTTCTGCCCCTCTGCGGCGATCCCCTCCACGTGCGCCTGCAGCTGCTCCTGGAAGATGCGCTTGTCGAAGCGCAGGGCACTGCGCCGCAGCACCTGCGGGTCGAAGGTTATCTCGTCCAGCCGGCGCAAGGCGGCCGAGAGCGATTCCACCGTCTGTTCCTGGAAGAGGATGCCGGTCTGGCCGTCCGTGATGGTCTCGAGGGAGCCGCCTCCGGCAAAGGCCACTACCGGCCGGCCGGCGGCCTGGGCTTCCACCGGAGTGATGCCGAAGTCCTCGAGCCCGGGCCAGACCAGGGCTCGACAGCCCTGCATGAGGGCGGTGACCTCCTCGTCGGAGCGCCAACCGAGGAACTCCACCGTGGGCCCGGCCAGCGCCTCCAGTTCGGCCCGAGCCCGCCCTTCCCCCACCACCTTCAGGGGCAGTCCCAGCTCCGTGCAGGCCCGCACCGCCAGGTCCACTCGCCGGTAGGGCACTAGCCTTCCCACCACCAGGAGGTAGTCGCCCGGGTCGCCGGAAAGCTGGAAGCGGTCCGTGTCCACGGGTGGGTAGATGATGGGGGCCTCGCGGCCGTAGATGGCGCGGATGCGCTCTTGGACTTCGCGGGCGATGGCGACGAAGTGGCTCACCCGCCCCGCCGCTCGCAGGTCCCAGCGGCGCAAGAACGGAAGGAGGGCCTTGAGTCCGGTCCGCTGCCAGCCGGCCATCGCCTCCCGCGCCAGGTAGTCCTGGAAGCCCCACAGGAACCGGGGTGGGGTGAGGCAGTAAGCGATGTGGGGAGTCCCGGGGGAGCGGGCTCCGGTAGCGAACCCGCTGCTCACGCTGAGCACGGCGTCGTAGTCCTTCAGGCGAAGGGTGTCGAAGGCCAGGGGGTAGATGGGAAGGTACAGGCGGCTGCGGCGGCTGACGCCGGGGAGGCGGTTCATCCAGGTGGTGCGGATGTCCCAGTCCCGGAAGTGGGCGGGCAGGGCGTTGGGGTCGTAGATGCTGGTGTAGAGGGGCGCCTCAGGCCAGATCTCGTGCACGGCCTCGAGGACCCGTTCCGCACCGCCGTACTGGTTGAGCCAGGAACAGACTATGGCTAAGCGCAACCGCTGCCTCCGTGCGGGCGAGTATAGCAGGGCGAGAGGGCAGGGGCCAGGGAGCCCTCGAAAGGGATTCGGGGCTGCTGGGCCTTCGCCGACGCCGGACCGGTGTGCGTCCTACCGCGGAGGGCGGACGGGGTCGTCTGCCCCTACAGGCGAGCACTCCTCGTGATCGTCATCCCGGGCGGCTCTCTCTGTCATTCCGAGCGAAGCGAGGAATCGCCGGCGGCCGAAGCCCTCGAATGGAGTTCGAGGCTAAGGGTCCTTCGGCCGAGCGTCGGCGGTCACGGCGAAGCCGTGACCCACCTTCGCCGACGCAGAGACTCGCTTGAGGGTGGACTGCGGGCACCGGGGGGACGGGTGCGTGTCAGACGTTGTCCTAATCGCACGCTGTCCAACCATCGCGGCCACATCCGGCGTCGGCGGAGGCCGACGCCCGGCCGAAGGCCCAGCAGCCCCGACTTGAGTCGAGGGCTTCACCTGGGCTCGGGATGATACTGGAGGATCCCACCGGCGCGCCCAGTAGCGCGCACTCCTCAGTTGGAGCGCGGCTGCAGGTCACGTGTCACGCGTCACTCGTCACGTGTCACCCGCCCGCCCCTGTCCTCTTGCCCGGCTTGTTTGCAGTGCTATACTACTCGGGCCCCGACGAAAGGATAGGCGCTATCGTGTACTTGTCCTATGGACTGAGCGTAATCTACCTGTTGGCGGCCCTGTTGCTAGCTGTCTACGGCTTCAACTCCCTGCTCCTGGCCGCCCTGTTCCTTCGCCACCGGCGTGGGCCGACGGCAGGCGAGCCCTCTTCCTGGCCCGCGGTGACGGTGCAGCTGCCGGTGTATAACGAGCGCTGGGTCGTCCGCCGGCTGCTCGAGGCGGCGAGCCGCCTAGATTACCCCCGTCACCTCCTGGAGATCCAGGTCCTAGACGATAGCACCGACCACACCCGCGCCATCGCCGAGTCAGTGGCTGCCAAGCTGCGGCGTCGTGGCCTGGACGTGCGGGTCATCCACCGACCGGACCGCAAGGGCTACAAGGCGGGTGCGCTGGCCCACGGGCTACAGTCGGCCCGGGGGGAGCTGATTGCCGTGTTCGACGCCGACTTCGTGCCTCCCCCGGACTGGTTGCGCCGGGTGGTTCCGTACCTGGTGGCGGACGAGGGGCTGGGGTTCGTGCAGACCCGCTGGGGCCACATCAACGAAGGCTACTCTGGGCCCACCCGGGCGCAGACGCTGGCCCTGGACGGGCACTTCGTGGTGGAGCAGCCAGCGCGCCAGCGCAGTGGGCTGCTCATGAACTTCAACGGCTCGGCCGGGGTGTGGCGCCGAAGCTGCATCGAGGGGGCGGGCGGCTGGAGTGCGCGTACCCTGTGTGAGGACCTGGACCTGAGCTACCGCGCCCAGATGGCCGGTTGGCGGGGGCTGTTCCTTCCCGAGGTGGTGGTGCCGGCGGAGGTCCCCCCTACGGTATCAGCGTTCAAGTGCCAACAGCGCCGCTGGGCCACCGGCAGCGTCCAGTGCCTGCGGCATCTGTTCCGGCCGTTGCTGCGCTCTTCGCTCTCCCTGACCCAGAAGCTGCAGGGGCTGGTACATCTGAGCGGCTACGTGGCGCACCCCCTGATGCTGGTGCTGCTCCTGGTCTCCTTGCCGCTCCTGCTTCTGGACGGGGGGCTGCGGTTCCACCTGGCCTTCCTGGGGCTAGCCAGTCTGGGACCTCCTACGGTGTACACCCTGGCGCAGGTGGTCCAGGGAGGTAGGGCCTGGCGGAGGCTCGCCTACCTGCCTACCCTGGTGCTGCTGGGGACGGGGCTGGCGGTGAGCAATACCCGCGCCGTGGTTCGAGCCCTGTACACCGACGGGGGAGCCTTCCAGCGCACCCCCAAGTTCAGCTTGGTGGGAAAGCGGGGAGACTGGCGCGGGCGCCAGTACATGGTGGGGGCGGACCCTTCCACGCTGGGCGAGTTGGGTATGGCGCTCTACGCCCTGGCGACTATAGCGGTAGCGCTGAGCCGGGGCAGCGTCTACGCCGTGCCCTTCCTCGCCCTCTACGTCGCGGGCTTTACTTATGTGGCTGCCTCTAGCCTCAGGGAGGCGCGGGCCGAGAGAGAAGGGGCGCGCCGGGCGGCGCTCAGCTCTCAGCCAAGTCGGCCTTGGGCCGGATAGGATCCTCCGGGAGGAGGCTCTCCTCCGGCTCATCAACCTCCGAGAGGGGTAGGGGTTCGGGCTGAGCGAGCTCGCCCTTGCGCATGATCACGTGTCCGCGGACTAAGCCCCCCTCGTCGAGCAGAAGATCCACCACGTCCACGTCTCCCAGGACGCTGGCCCCGTCGAGGATCTCCACCCTATCCGCCACGATGCTGCCTTCCACCGTGCCCATGACGGACACGTTCCGGGCCCGCACGTTGGCCTTGACCAGAGCCCTCTCACTGATAATCACGTTCCCCGTGCATTCGACGGAACCGTCCACCATTCCGCCGATATGCAGGTTCCCATCGCACTTCAGCTCGCCCTTGAGTGTGGTGTTAACGGGGATGTTGGTGTCAATGAGCTGTGCCGGGTCGAAGACGGCCTTCCTGAACACGGGCGCTCCTTTGGGTTGGGCTGGGGTGAATATAGCCCCCCGGGGTGCACCCTGTCAACCGAGCGTCCGCCGGCAGCGGGGGGCGTGACGGATGGTGCCGGCGCGGCTAAGATCGGGGGCGCGGCGCCGGCCGCACACTCTTCCCGGGGAGGCGTGCGATGGAGTCCACCGACGCGGTAGCCATGATGGAGCGCCTGGGGCAGATGGTGCGCCCCTGGCATGAGGGCGTGGCCAACCCCGCGGCCACCCAGGAGGCGGTGCTCAGCCGGTTGCTTCAGGGCTACGCCCAGACGGGTTACGGACGCGAACACGGCGCTCAGTCCATTGGGTCTATCGAGGAGTATCGCCGGCGCTTCCCGGTGATGACCTATGAGACCTACGAGCCCCTCATCCGGCGGGTTATGGGCGGTGAGACCGAGCTGCTGCTCTACGAGGAGCCCATCGGGTGGGCCATCACCCGAGGCAGCACCAAAGGCTCCTCCAAGTTCATCCCTATGACCCCCACCGATCTGCGGGTGCGGGTCAGCGCTGCCCGGGCCGTGGTCAACTATGCACTGCAGAGCAAGCACTTCGACGTCTTCCGTGGCGTCAACCTCAACCTCAACTTCCCCTCCGTGGTGGGCACGGTTCGGGTGGGCGACCGGGAGGTGGAGTACGGGTATAGCTCTGGCATCTACGTCAAGCACGTCTCCGCCCAGACGCCGGTTCGCTCCCTACCGGCGCAGGAGGAGATAGACGCCCTCGGCGGGGGCAAGACCATCGCGGACTGGAATCGTCGCTTCGAGCTGGCCTACGAGCGCTGTCGCAACGAGGACGTCAAGCTGGTGGGCGGGGTCGCCCCCACCGCGGTAGCCTTCGGCCAGTATCTCCGGCGCGTCCACGGCGTCTACCCTAAGGACCTGTGGCAGGCGCGGGTGATGACCCTGGGCAGCGTGCCGGGGATCAACACCCGGTACGTGCCTGTCCTGAGGGCGCTCTATGGGCCGGTGGACATCTACGAGATCTACGGCGCCACCGAAGGGATGTTCGGTCAGCAACGCGATGACAAGCGGGCCTGGGTGCCCAACTACGATCTGTTCTTCCTGGAGGTGGAGACGCGCTCGGGCATGAAGATGCTTCACGAGATGCGCCCCGGGGAGACGGGAAGCCTGGTGGCTTCCACCCCGATCCTCGCCCGCTACAAGATAGGGGACCTCATCCGCGCCTATGAGCCCCCCTATTTCCGCTGTATCGGGCGCGACGTCTGGTGGACGCCCCTCAAGTACCTATGGGATGGGCTGGTCACCTGGGACTTCAACCGGCTCTAGGTGACGGCGGGAGGCACCAGGCAGGCTATCCACTGCGGTCACCGGTGCGTGATGGCTCCTATCAGAATGGCAAGGCCAACGCCGATGAGGATGAGGGGCCAGACGTTGCCCCAGCCCAGGATGAAGCCCGCGCCGATGAGGAAGAGGACGATAGCGAGCACTAGCCTCCCGCCAAGCGGACGCCGGTACTCGGGCGTGACATACCGGTACGCCACCTCGAGCCCTAGGATCACCCCGGCGCCCATGAGAATGACGCCCCAGCCGCTGATTGCTCCTAGGCCCGGTATCAAGCCGGTGTTCTGCACTAGGAAGACTAGGCCGGCCCAAATCAGGATGAGGGCCCCGCTCAGCGTACCCGGGCGGTCACTGGCTCCCTTTTCCTCTTTCTCCTGTTGATCTCGCCGTTCCTTTTCCTCTTTCTCTTCTTTCTCATCTCGGCTACGCTGCTTGCGGGGCTCGTTTGGGGGATAATCCTGAGACATCGGCACTACCCTCCCGGGAAGAGGAGTCCAACACGCTAACGGCGACCCTTCGCGCATGATGCTGGCGGCGCGCTGGTCTGTCAAGACCTCTGGGGAAGTAGAACGCTGATAACGCTGATACTACGCTCGTTGTGCAAGTGCGCCTGTCCTACCGGGTTGTGATGAGCGCAGTCTATGCCATTGGTGCCAAGGAGGTGATGTGCCTTACCAGGCAGTGGTGTTCGATTTTGACTATACCCTCGTGGATTCCTCCCCGGGAATCCTGGAGTGCATCGGCTATGCGCTGGACCGGCTGGGGTTGCCTCCCGTGTCAGCGGAACGGGCCTGCCGGACCATCGGGTTGTCGCTGCCGGAGATCTTCGTGGAGCTGGCGGGCAAGGAGAAAGCCGCCCTCAGTGAGGGCTTCCGCCGGCTGTTCGTGGCTCGGGCGGACGAGGTGATGAACGAGATGACCTCCCTCTTCCCGGATGCGCGTCCCACCATCGAGCGGTTGGTGGTCTGCGGGCTGCGGTTGGGCATCGTCTCCACCAAGTACCGCTACCGCATCAGCCGCTTCTTGGCCGACCAGGGCCTGGAGGGTGCCTTCCAGGTGGTCCTGGGGCTGGAGGACGTCCCCGCCGCCAAGCCGGACCCCACCGGCCTCCTGGATGCCACGGACCGGCTGGGTGCCAGCCGAGAGGAGACACTATACGTGGGAGATAGCCTGGTGGATGCCGAGACGGCCCGCCGGGCGGGGGTGAGCTTCGCCGCTGTCCTTACCGGGGCGACTCGGGCAGACGAGTTCGCCCCCTATGAGCCGGTGGCGGTGCTGAGTAGCCTGGCGGAGCTGCCAGACCTGCTCGGCTGCCCGTGAGGCGGTAGCAGCGCCCCGGTATCAGGATCCTGTTCTGATACCGGGCACCTGAAGGATGAGGACGGGATCACCCGGCCCGCTGGACTGGAATACGGTCTTCAGCCGCTGGGCCAGCAGCTGGCCGGCGTTGGGGCCATAGGCTTCCCGCTCCATCCGCCCGATGATGACGTACGCCACCCCGTAACGGTCCAGGATCTCTCGAGCCTCTTCCCAGGAGCGGGTGGTGTAGAGCCGCTCCACGTCTGCCTGGCGGGCGCTGAAGCGGGACGTACCTCTCCACTGCATCTCGTGGAAGTCCCAGCCCAGGATGGTCGGAAGGCCGGTGTTGGCGCTCATCCGGCCGAAAGCGGAATAGGACCCGCCGGAAGCCTCGGCGATGACGGGGGTGCCTCGCACGTTGGAGCACAGCCAGGACATGGCCTCGTACTCGTCCGGCCGGCTCCGGGCAATGTAGGCGGTGCCATCGAGGGTGGTTGGCCGCGCCAGTTCATCGGTGCGCGTCCACAGGCTCAAGGGCGGGTAGACCAGCGCCATGAGCAGGAGAAGGCCTCCGACCGCGGCGAAGGCCGGCCGCGCCCACCCGCGCAGCTCCGTCATCAGGTGATAGGCGGCGTAGGCCCCGCCCACCGAGAGCAGCACCCAGGCCTGGTAGTAGAACTTGAAGACGGTGTTCATCCGGGTGCCGAAGTAGTCCCGCAGGTAGACGAACTCCACCACCCAGGTGAGGGCCAGGCCCAGGGCGACCATGGCCAGGCCCATGGCGACGGTGGGCGGATTGACCTCGGACTCGTCTGAGGCCTGCGGGGGGGCGAGAAGGCAGGTGATGGCGGCGGCCATCACGCCGGAGACCGTCAGCAACATCCACGGTGAGCCCAGACGCGTGCCCAGGGCGCGGATGAGCGCCTGGCCCCAGGTGGCGTCACCGAGTATCTGGCGCACCTGCTCCATGCCTCGCAGCTGCGCCAGGGCCTCGCGTCCGGAGGGCAAGGCTAGCAACCCCAGCCCGATGAGAAGCAGGAATAGATAGGGCGCAGCAAACAGGGCCCCCCACCAGAGGGCGGCCGTGCGCAGCGCGCCCCGCCCCTGACGGTAGAGCTGCCAGCCGGCGTAGGCCGCGGCCACGAAGAAGAGCGGCCCGAGCATCACCAGGTACTGGGGCAGGCGGGTGTGGGCGAGGAAGTTGGGCACGATGCCCGAGGCCTGGGACTGGAAGGAGAGGAAGAAAGGCAGGTAGGCTAGGAGCCCCGCCAGGCCCGTCAGAACCGCCACGCCCGCGGTGAACCGGACCCGTCGTTCCGTGCCGGCCAAGCCTATCCAGGTGGCAGCGGTGAAGAGGGCCAGGTAGATGGGCCAGTCCCAGGTGTTGAGGAACCCCAGCGCTCCCAACGCTATGGCAGCGGCGGCCAGGAAGGGGCCATGCTGGGCCGGTGAGGGCCGATGGCGCAGCCGCAGGGCCCACTCGACGCATACCGCTACGGCCAGCACCACGAAGGGTAGGGCCAGGACGTGAGGGTGCATATCCCCCAGCAGGAAGCTGAAGAAGGGGAACTCGTCTATCACCTCCATGGGCTCGCCCAGCGGGGAGCGGTCGTTGATCACCCGAGAGGCGCGCCACCACCACAGGTAGCGCTCAGGCATCCAGGGGCCCGGCTGAGGCGCCTCGAGCAGGTCCTTGATGTCCAGCCACCGCCAGAAGCTCGCCGGCAGCAGCCCCCGGGAGTGGATCACCTCCAGGAAGCCCTCCAGGTTGCCCATCACCGCCAGCGCAGTGCCGCCCAGGAGCCCGAACAGGACCGGACCTTTCCCCGCGGGCAAGCGGCGAGCATGGTGGGCCACCATGCCCCGCACCACAGTGAAGGCACCGGTAAAGGCGAGCGCGAACAGGCTGGCGACTCCCAGGTTGAAGGCCACCGCCGGTGTCACGGCGGAGAGCTTGGCCAAGGCGGCCATCATCAGGTAGCCAAAGTAGTAGTAGCTGATGGCGTAGCCGGCCAGCCAGGGATCGTGCGGGGGGACGGCGCCATCCCGCATGAGGGCGTTGAGGAAGGCAAACTCCATCGGCTTCTCGGTGCCTTCGATCTCAGGGACGAAGGACCGAGCAGCAACTGCCAGGATGAAGGCGCCGATGAACACGGCTTCCGCGATGAGCGCCGGGCGCACTTCCGCGGGCCGGGGGCGCAGCCGCCCACCGGCAACCCATCCCACGGCAAAGACGAGCGCCAGGCAGAAGGCAAAGGAGATGGCCTCGACCCGGAGGAAGCCCAGGACGGAAAGCAGCCATAGCGCGTAGGAGGCGGCCAGGAGCCCAAGCGGCCGGGTCAGGGCGTAACCGGCGCCGGGCAGGTGAGCAAACAGCCGCCGCGCCAGCGGCAGGCCGGCCAGGCCCACAACCTCCAGCACCAGGAGCCAGCGCAGCGCGGCCAGGATGTCAGACCAGGGCAGCATGAATCGGTACTTACTCCTCTAGGGTGCCGGGCACCAGCCAGCTTCGGCGTCGGTGAGCGCGCCCCACCAGCTCCACCAGGGCATCGGCCTCTGCCGGTGTGTTGCAGTTGGTGCTCAGGAAGAGCCCCTCAGGTTCCAACTCCTCCAGCAGCACCGGCACCTCCCAGGGCTCACAGAACAGGCACAGCCCCTTGCCGCGCGCCTGCACCCGTCTCAGCAGGGGCAGCCAGCGGCTCATGGGCGGAGCGCCGGCGCCGGGAACCCACTGGATGGCGGTGAGCCCGGGCAGGGCCAGCAGTGAGTCGAGGTGGCGCGCCGCGCCCGGCCCGTCCAGGTGGTAGACCGTGCGGGGCACGAGGCGGGTCTGCTCCTCGATGAAGGGCAGGAAGAAGCGGTCGAACATGGCCTGCGAGATCATGATGGAGAAGTCGGTCTGCAGGTCCACGGCCGGCCGCTCGGACCACAGGCCCATCCAGAACACATACCCGCCCACGTGCTGGTGGATGATGCCGTTGCAGGCCTGGAAGTAGCGATACCAGGCCTGGTTGATCTCGGGCATGGTTGCCAGCACCTCGTCCGGGTGCTCGATCAGGTCCACGGCCAGGCGTTGGGTGCCTCGCAGTCGGGCTAGGATCTCTCCCGGGCCATTGAGGTCAGGGATGCAGACGTAGCCCAACCCGGGGGCCGCCTCCGCGCCGGCTTCGAGTAGCCGACTCACCACCTTCCACCATCGGTTGTTGGGATCGAAGTCCAGGCGAGGGCGCGTCTCCCAGTCCGTGATGATGGGCTCGGTCCAGGTGGTCCGGGTGTCTATGATGTTGAGGGGAGCCCCGAGGAACGCGGCCAGGACGGCCACCATGCCTCCGGACACCGGCCGGAGGATGGGGAAGGCATCGCCGGCGAAGTGGGTGTTGGCAAGCAGACTACGTTGCCGCGCGATCACTGTCTCCGGGTCGGTCCAGTACGCCAGTAGACCCTC
>JBMNTK010000023.1:0-27008 GCA_050945695.1 Anaerolineae bacterium
GGTCGCTGAATGCGGTGGGGTGGGCCATGTTACGCAGGTAACCCAGCGAGGTATCCTCACCCACGTACCACCGAATGGCGTCGCTGTCGTTGCCCCGGCCGTTGGACAGGTCCACGAACTCGGCCCAGATGTCCGAGAGGCTCTCGTTGATGGCGCCGGACTGGTAGAAGTAGAAGAGGCCGGAGGTGTGCTCGGTCACGCCGTGAGTGAGCTCGTGGGCGACCACGTCATCGGCCACCAGGCCATCGCAGAAGACGATCTGGGAGCCATTCCAGAAGGCATTCGGACACAGGTCGAAATCGTTATAGTGAACAGTGCCCACCAGGGGAAGTCCCAGCCCATCCAGGCTGTCGCGTCCGTGCTGGTTCCAGAAGAAGCTGTAGGTATCGCCCAAGTAGTCATAGAGCCGGTCGGCGTCGGGGTCACCGGTGGCGGGGCCGCCCTCGGAGCGGACGAGGGCCCCAGGCAGCAGCGTACCGGTTGTGGAGTAGATCTGCCGGTTCAGCCCCGTGGCGATCTGATTGAACCGCAGCGCAATCTTCCCCGTGTGGGCGTCCACCAGGACCAGTTCGCGTAAGGAGAGTGTGTCCGGTGAAGTCACCTCGGTCATCCACGCCAGCTGCGCTGGCCCCGCCCTGAGCCCCAGGAGCTCGGGGACATACACTCGCAGCTCGGGGGCGCTGGCTTCCAGGGTCAACCCCGGCCGTGACTTGCCTACCGACGCTAGGGCCACCTCCCTGGCCTGATCGGCGCTGATGGTAGGGACAGTGCTGGGCGGCTTCTGGGGCATCAGCCGGCCATGGGCGGATAGAACCCGCCCGCCCGACACTTGCACCACCATCTCGCCCCCAAGCACGGGAACCCCCTCGGCTGTCTGCTGGAAGCGGACGAAGGAACGCCCCCGGTCGGCCGCTCGGGTACGGCTGTGGGTCAGCTCGCGTTCCGGTTGGGCGGCGCCGAACAGGGAGCCGAAGCGGTGGAGGAAGGCGGTTGCGACCTGCTCT
The DNA here is from genome assembly GCA_050945695.1 of Anaerolineae bacterium. Classification (GTDB taxonomy): domain Bacteria; phylum Chloroflexota; class Anaerolineae; order DRVO01; family DRVO01; genus Ch71. The sequence goes on from JBMNTK010000023.1 coordinate 1,005, forward strand.
GGCGTTTGCTTCTCGGGAGCGGGGGTGCCCTCCGGGCCCGCTCCGGCCCGGAAGAAGCGGACTGGGCCTCCGGGCTGGTGCTGTGAGATGAGGCTGCCCGGGTTCTCGGCCACCAGGGCGGAGAGCAGTTCTTCAGGTGGGCCGATTGGGGGCTGGGCCTGGGCGGGTGCGCTCCCCGTGAGACCGGCGCCCAGCAGCAGCGCCAGTACGCCGAGAGCCACAAGAAGACGTGTCTTCACCTGATCACTCCAACAATCAAGCTAACGTGGGTGCGTTGAGTGGCTTTGTTGGCTAACGGTGGGCCGTGCCCACGGGTCAGATGCAAACCCGATCTGCCGTTATCTCGTTCCCGGCAGCGCCAGGGTGGCGGCAGTGTACATCAAACCGAACGTGGCTGGTAGCGCTCCTACCAGGGAAGGGCGCCCCCAGCAGGGGAGCGGTGCGGGCTACGCTCCCATGGACTCCCCGGGGGCAGCCCGACGGCTGGTTGACGAGGGTCCACTCTGGCGTTAGCTTGCAGCGGGTTCGTGTGCGGACGGACCTACTGGTTAGCCATAAGCATGAGCCCCGCCCGAGCGGGCGGGCCCAATGGAGGTTGCTGTGAGAAAGACTGGTTACATCATCATTCTGGTAACGCTGGCCGGGGCGCTCGCCCTGTCGGCTTGCGCCGTCACGCCCACCCCGGAGACGGGCGCGCCAGCTACCACTGTCCCGCAGGCCGAGCCCACCACGGGCGCCGAGGCTACCTTCACCGATCCCTTCGAGTACTGCGCCGCTGTGGGCACGATAGACGCTCCCGATGAGCGCTACACCGGCCCCGAGATCCCGGATTCGGTGGCCCAGGGCCTGCAGTCCGCGCTCGGAGGGACGGGGACCCCGCCTCCGCCTATCGCCCAGAACTCGTTCTGGCGCTGCATGGACGGCAGGGTCTATGCCTGCACTGTGGGGGCGAACTTGCCCTGCCAGGAGAAGGCTGACACCAGCGAGACCCCCAGCGAGGCCATGGTGGAGTTCTGCCAGGGCGACCCGGACTCCGAATTCATCCCAGCTGCCGTAACCGGCCGGGCTACGGTATACTCCTGGCGCTGCACTGAGGGCGAGCCCGAGATCATCGAGCAGGTCTTCCAGGTGGATCCGCAGGGCTTCCTGGCGGACTTCTGGTACGAACTGGAGCCGCCCCAGTAGGGCGAGAGGAGACATACCGGCCGGCAATGCAGGATACGTTGATGCGTCGCGCCGCCGCAGGGCGGGCGCGCCGACTGCTTGAGTTTGCCCGGACGCAGTCTTTCTGGCTGCGTCCCTTCTCTGTTCTCTTGGGCCTGTTCTTCTTCGGAGACCTGGCAGCGGCGGCCGGCCGTAACCTCTTGCCGGTCTACAGCGAGGATGCGCTCGGCCGCCCGCCAGACTTCGCCTCTCTGCTGGTGTCGGCCCGGCTGCTGTTCTCCGGGCTGGCTGCCTTCGTCAGCGGCGCCCTCAGCGATGCCCTGGGCCAGAAGCGGGTGTTGCTGCTGGGCCTCTCGGGCCTGCCGGTGGTGAGCCTGGTGTTCCTCACCGACTCGCCGGCGGCCCTGCTCGTGCTGAGCATCTACGCCGGGTTTGCCGGCGGTGCCTACTACCTCGGTGCCGACTCCTACACCCTGGCTACCGTCCCGCCCCACTACCTGGGGCTGGCGGCGGCGCTCATCTTCACCGGCCCCTCCCTGGGTGCAGCCTTCGGGAGTTCCCTCTCCGGGGTGATCCTGGAGTGGCAGGGATTCCGCACGCTGGGCCTGGCGGGCGCCGGGCTGGGAGCGCTCGTGCTCCTGGCCGGGATCCTCTTCCTGAGGGAGAGCAAGGCCCAGAACGCCGGGCTCAATTCTGCTCAGAGCCTTTCCGGCTACGGCAACATCATCCGGCGGCCTCAGGTGCTGCTGCTGGGAGCGCTCCGCTTCATACCCACCGCCTACTGGGGCACGGCCGCCCTCCTTTTCCCCCTTCTCATCTACCGCGTGTCCGAATCACCGGCCCTGGCTGCCTACTACGGCACCGTGAGCCTGCTGTTTGCCTCTGCCTGCCAGCTGATAGCCGGCCGGCTCAGCGACCGGATGGACCGGGCGCGCCTGGTGCTGGTGCTGAGCTCCCTCATCGTCCTAGCGGCCCTGGCTGCCTCCGCCTTCGCCGATAGCCTGATTGGGCTCTACGTAACCGGCGTGCTGGGAGCCGGGTTCGCCTGGGCTCTGGCGGTGCCCATCCCCGGCTTGATCAGCCAGGTCTCGCCACCCGGGCAGCAGGGTCGCACCTTGGGGTTTACCCACATCTGCTGGTATACCGGCATGATCGCCGGAACTCAGGTGGGAGGCTGGCTGGTGCAGGTAGATAGCGGTCTGCCTTTCCTGGTGATCGGCCTGTTCAACCTGGCGGGTGTAGCCTGCGCCGTCACGTTGATTCGCCTGCTCACCGCGGGGCAAGGGGGCCAGACCTGAACCGCCGCCACTTCGACCTGGCCGCCCGGATCTATGACCGTCTCCCTCCGTATGGAGACGAGGAGCTCCAGCAGCTTCTGGCCCTCAGAGACGGGCACCGGGTGCTGGACGTAGGTGGAGGGACCGGCCGGGTCCTCAGCGCTTGGCGCTGCCGGTGTCTCAAGGTCGTCCTGGACGCCTCTTGGGATATGGGCCAGCGGGCCCTCAGGAAGGGGCTGCCCACTAGCATCGCGTTGGCTGAGCAGCTGCCCTTCGCCGACGGCACCTTCGATCGGCTGATAATGGTGGATACCTTCCACCATCTCGATGATCAGGAGCGAGCAGCGCGGGAGGCGGTAAGGGTCCTGGCGCCGGGGGGCGTGGCGGTCATCGAGGAGCCCGACATCCGCCTGGGGGCGGTCAGGGCTGTGGCAATGGTGGAGCGGCTGCTGCTCATGCGCAGCCGCTTCTACTCCGTGGACGACATGACTCGTATCTTTCGCCGGGCGGGCGCCCAGCGTATGGAGAGCTGGGAGGACCCGCCTCGCGTGCGACTGGTGGTGCACCGAGACAGGGCATGAGGGGGACCAACCATGGCAGACGATCTACGCTCTGAACCCTTCCGCACGATGGTGGTCATAGGCGAGAGCCTCGTGGTCGGCGCCTGTGCTTCTACGGAAGAACGCCGCTGGGTGAACGTGGTAGCTCGGCTCTTGGGTGAGTTCCAGGGCAGCCCGGTGACGCTTCACAATCGGGGCATTTCGGCCAACGTCATCTCACCCCGTAGCCCCGGCTACCCCGCCTCTGCCAAGCCCAGCGCCCTGGAGCGCTACCGGGAGGACGTGATCGCCCTGAAGCCGGACCTGTTCATCTTCTCCTACGGGCTAAACGACATGCGCTCCGGCATGCCACCTGAGGACTTCCGGCAGGACGCACGTCAGATCATCCAGGACGTCAAAGAGGCCTGCAACCCGGTGATCGTGCTCACCACCCTCTACTACATGACGACCTACGACCTCTACCCGCCCTTCAACGTGGGCAGCATCGAGGCGAGCGAGATCTACAACCTGGTCATCGCTCAACTGGCCCGGGAACAGGGCTGCATCTTGGCCGACATCTGGGGTGCCATGGGCCAGGCCGACTGGACGGTGCACCCAGATACGGTTCATTCCAATGACTTGGGGCACGCGCTCATCGGCCACCGGGTGTTTGAGGCCATTGCTACCCACTGCAGCGGCGTCGCCAGGGCCGTGACCCAGGCCTTGTCGGAGCAGCCGGGCCAGTAGGGCTCTCGCCTGCTGGGCCAGGTCACCCCGTCACTGGGCAGGCTCTACCCTTCCCAGCCGCCTGAGGATGGTGTAGCTCATGGCGGCCAGCGCCAGGCCGATTATCACCGCTCGGTCGAACCCATCCACCGAGAACACCTGGATGAACCGGGGCACAGAGACAAACAGGATCGCGGGCACAAGGGCCACCAGCAGTCCTACGATGGCGGAGGCGGGCACCGGTGCCGATGACCTTATGCCCACGAAGATGATGAACACCAGCAGAACGATCGTCCCCCACCACCCCAGCAAGTACAGGGCCTGAGCGCCGCGGGCGTAGCCGTCCCCTTCTGGGTAGAGAACGAAAGCGACAGCCACGAAGATGGCGGTGAGGACAAAGGCCAGGACATACAGGCCACGGAGGATCTCTCGCAAGCCCATCTGAGGGAAGGCCTCCGCGATGTATGACCGGTCCTGAAGCAGCCGCCTGGCACCTGACCAGAGCAGGAGCATGCCGGCCAGAGCGTTGATGATGAGGATGAACAACGTTCTCGAGATCACCTCTTGCCTCCGTGGGCCCAAGCCGGGGTTCTAGCCAATGGCGGCGCGCAACACCCTGAGGGTGTTTTCGCCCAGGATCTTGCGGACGTCTCCCTCGCTGTAGCCCCGTCCCAGCAGCCCGGCGGTCACCCGGGGCAGGTGCGTGGCGTCGGGAAGCAGTGTCCCCCCGCCGTCGAAATCCGAGCCTATGCCGATCGTCTCCACCCCCGCTACCTTGGCCACGTGATCCACGTGATCCAGGAACCGTTCCAGGGTGGGGGCCTGCTTGTCTACGAACATGGGCACGAAGCTCAGCCCGATGACCCCGCCGTTGTCGGCCAGGGCCCGCAGCTGGTCATCGGTGAGGTTGCGGGGATGGTCGCAGAGGGCGCGTGCGTTGCCGTGGGAGAAGATCACCGGGCGGGTGGTCACTTCCAGGGCGCTATAGAAGGCCGAGGGGCTCACGTGGGCCAGGTCCACGAGCATACCCAGCCGGTTCATCTCCTGCACCAGGGCGCGGCCGAAGTGGGTGAGCCCCACCCCCTCACGCGCCTCCAGGTTGCCGTCGGCGGCGGCGCTGCTGACGTTGTGGGTGAGCCCGATGCTCCGCACCCCCAGCTGGTAGAGGCAGCGGAGGATGTTGAGGCTGTGCTCGGTGCCGTCAGCGTGTTCGACGGCCAGCAGCAAGGCCGGGGCACCCGCCTGACGGGCTTGGAGGATGTCATCGGCCCGGCGGACGATCACCGCCTCGGCACCGCTTTGCTCCAGGTCGTTGAAGAGGTAGCCGAACCCATCCAGGGCATAGGACAAGTGGTTCTTCAGGGCCAGGGTGACGTCTATGGCAAAGAAACCGGCGTCAATCCCGCCCTGGCGCATCTTGGGCAGGTCTATCTGGATGGGCTCTGCCCCCTCGCGGGGAGACTCAGGGCCGCGCAGGAAGGAGATGGTGCCGGAGAAGCGGCCTTGGGCCTCCTCTTCGCCCCGGACGAGGCTAAGATTGCCACGTCGAATGTGGGCGACGATGGTGTCGTTGTGAGAGTCCACCACCAGCGCATCTCGGTGTAGTGCCTCGTAGTCCATGTGTCCTCCCTGCCGGCCTGGATGGGTGCCGGTGGCGCTGCATTATAGCAGAGGCGGGGCGGTTGGTCTTCACTACGCGCCGGTGGGGGTCGGGGCGGGGCCGGGAGAGCGCCGGGGGCGGACGGGGTCGTCCGCCCCTACGCCCCCCGGCTACCCAAGCGAAGCCGGCCCTGCGGCCGGCTGCTGAAGAGGCGTCGGCGTGCGGCGGCGTTCCGTGGTTACCCGGGGACAGCGGGCGCCTAAAGACGCCCGCTTAGGGCCGGGCATTGATGCGCCCAGCTCTCATCCGGTGAGGCCCGCCCGTGGTGCGCCGTCAGCCCGCCGTAGGGCGGGCTTTGCCTAGGTAGCCGGGGGGTTCAGCCCCCGGCGGTCTCCCGAGGGCGGCACCAGATGGGATGATCGGTGTAGGGCGGACGGAGTCGTCTGCCCCTACCCATGCGTGCGGACAAAAAGAGGCGGGGAGCCCCGGTTGGGCTCCCCGTAAGCGTGGTATGAAGAGGGGGGAACAGGTTTCAAGAGGACGTGGAATGGGGGGGATTCCACTTGTGCAATATCCTCTCGCCCTCGGTTCGGTGGTGATTATGGCAACCAAGCATTAAACAGGCATAAAGGACTTCTTAGACGTGCATTACAAAGCTGCCGGCCACTCGCTTCACCGCCATCATGCTTGGGGCGGCTGCACTCCCTCCAGCCATTCCTGAGGCACCAGGCATATGAAGCGCAGGACGTCCTGGCCGGTGTTGGTGAAGTGATGGGACTCACCCCCGCGCACCAGCACGGTGCTCCCCGCGGCGATCGGAGTCTCGCCCTGCTCACCGGCCACCACCCCCGTCCCTGCCAGCACGAACACCTCGTGCTCCCACCAGTGGCTATGGTGGGGAGTGCCGGCACCCGGCTGCACCTCAAACACGCGCATGTTGAAGAAGGGCGCCCCCTCCCGCGGCCCGATCACCACCCGCATGGTCACGCCCTCAGCAGCCGGCTCCGGCCGTACTTCCTGGTAGTCTCTTACTTGCACCATGAACCCTCCTCTTCTATATGCGGGGGCCGCCCGTGCGGTTGGTGATCGTGGGCAGCCACACTCTGAAGGTGCTGCCCCGGTGGAGCTCACTCTCCACCGCGATGGTCCCCCCGTGCATGTCTACTATAGCCCTGGATATGTACAGCCCCAAGCCGGTACCGCTCGCGGCCGACTCAGCCACGTTGTGGGCCCGGTAGAACCGCTCGAACAGGTGGGGCAGGTCCTCGGCCGGTATCCCCACCCCGGTGTCACTGACGGCAATCTCCAGTCCCTCGTCACCCGCCTTCCGGGCCGATACCGTGATCTTGCCTCCTGGTGGTGTGAACTTCACCGCGTTGCTGAGCAGGTTGTTGAGCACCTGCTCCAGGCGCCGCGGATCTCCCCTGACCTCCGGCAGGTTGGGTTCGGTCTCCACCTTCAGCTCCACCACCAGTTCGTCGGTCAGGGGGCGTATGCGGGTCACGGCGGCGCGCACCAGCTCTTCGGCCCGGACCCGGGCCAGCTCCATGCCGAAGCGGTTGGCCTCCAGCCGAGACACGTCCAGCAGATCGTCTATGAGCCACTCCAACTGCTCGCCGCTCTCGAAGACGGTGCCCAGGAACTCCCTCTGCAGGGGATTTAGCGCGCCCGCTCCGCCATCGAGCAGGAGCTCGGTGTAGCCCTTGATGGAGGCAAGCGGGGTACGCAGCTCGTGGGAGACACTGGCCACGAACTCGGATTTCATCTCCTGCAATTGAGCACGCTCGCGCTCCGCCGCCTTGATGTCGGTGACGTCCTGGTAGATGCCCACTGCTCCGGTGATGCGCCCTTCGCGGTCCAGGATGGGAGCCGAACTGGCCCGCAGGTCTCGCCTGCGCCCATCTGCCCAAAGCAGCACCAGGTCTTGGGCCGAGCACACTTGGCCGTATCGGGCGGAGCGCACCAGGGGCAGCTCGCTGGCCGGGCAGGGGTGCAGGTCACTGTCGCACACCAGAGGGGCCTCTTCGCTGCACTGCTCAGGGTCGTTCTCCCCTAGGTGGTGGGCGCAGATCCTCTCAGCCATGGCGTTGCCCATCTGCACCCGTCCCTCGCGGTCACACACCACGATGGCCTCTGGGGCGCTTTCGATCACCGCCTTCAGCCGGGCCCTCTCCTCGTCCAGCTCCGCTGCCCACCTTTGAGTCTCCGCCACCAACGCTTCGATGCGGCTGCGGGTGAGGACAAAGGGGGTGACGTCCACCAGGCAGAGCACCAGCCCCTGAACGTGGCCCTGAGAGTTCTTGATCGGCACCAGCGACCAGTCCCAGTACCCGGGGCCATACCGCTTGGCCCGGGGGAAGGAGAAGCCCCGCTCGTGGAAGCGCACCGGCAGGCCGGCGTCCCGCCCCCACTCGAAGATCCGGCGCACCTCCAGGTCTGGCAGGACGTCGAAGAAGCAGCGTCCCACCAGTTCCTCCGGGGTCACCCCCAAGCCTTCGGCGAAGTTGGCGTTGACCCGGACCAGCTCGAAGTCGGAGTTGAGGTAGGCCAGGTAGGTGTCGGTGTTGTCCATGATGGCCTGGAGTAGATCTCGTTCCTCCTCCAGGCTTGCAACCAGCTCCTCAACCTGGGAGCGCGTCCGCACCTGCTCCGTCATCTCGCTGGCGACGATGAGGATGTCGCGGCTGCAGTCGGGTGACGCGTAGGGCATTATGTTCAGCCACCAATAGGTCTTGGTGCCATCGGCGGCCGTCAGCAGGGCCTCTTCGTCCACGTACGGCTGGCCAGTGGCCAGCACCCTTTGCGCCACCCTGGCCAGCGCTTCGGCCTGGGAGTGGGGCACCAGATCGCTCAGAACAGCGCCGGGCTTCGCCCGAGACCGGTAGGGCTCCTCCAGCAGGTTTAGCCCCGCCGGGTTGATCCACTTGATCCGCAGGGTCTCACTGTCCAGCACCACCATGCCCACGGGGATGGTATCCGTCACCGAGCGTAGGAAACGGTGGTTCCAGAACTCGGACTGGTACAGTCGGGCGCTCTCCATGGCCATCGAGATGGAGGCGGACAGGTGGGCGGCGAAGTCCCGCTGGGCCTCGCTCAAGGTAGTGGGATGGCGGTAGCCGAAACACAGGGCCCCCCGCAGCTCACTATTCCCCAACAAGGGCACGCTCAGGCAGGCCCGGTACCCGGCCCTACGCAGCCACGCCACGTGATCAGGGCTGGCAGGGGCCTCGCCTTCTGTGTCCTCGATCAGAAGTGGTCGCCCACTGGCTGCCAGGAGCCTCGCCCATGAAGCCGGCTCGCCCACGAAAGAGGCGCCTTCCGGAGAGGCATAGACGATCGCCCACGCGTCCCCGCGACGGTGGATCACGGCCGCGGCATCGGCCTGGAGGGCGCGGGAGCATTCCGGCACGGCCGCCGCCATCATCTCATCCAGATCGAAGGTAGCACGGACGGCGGCATTGACGCGGTTGAGCGCTTCGTTCAGCGCCTTGGCCTCTCGGAGCTCGCGTTCTACCCGCCCCCGGTGGATGGCGTGGCCGATAGCGTTACTCACCATCTCCAGAACTGTAGCCGCCCGGTGGAGGCTGGTGACGCCCTCTCGCACCCAGTCAAACCCGATGAACCCCAAGAGGGTCTCGGGAGCCAAGAGCGGCACCGCCACCAGGCTCCTTATGTCCTGGGCCTCCAGCACCTCACGCTCAAGGGCGGCCTCTGGGGGAAGGGCAGCCACATCGGGGATGATGATGGGCTCGAGCCGGCGCAACTGGTCCATCCACCAGGGCGTTTGGGCAGTGGGCCTGGCCTGAAGGTGGTGCTTCCGGGGCTCAACCCCAGGGGCACACCATTCGAGGGTGTTGTCCCACAGCAGACCCCCGGGTCGCAGGAGGAAGACGTAACACCGGTCGGCACTACAGAACTGGCCCACCCGTTCCAGTGCCTGCAGTACCCCGTCATCTAGCGTCTCAGGTGGCCTTCGGACCAGGTCTGCACAGATGAGCCGGGCTAACCGTTCAGAAGCCAGGGCCCTCTCGTGGTGGTCCTGAAGTTCGGTATAGCTCTGTTGCACAGATTCCTCCAGCCGCTGGTCTACCATAATACACAATAAGGGCCAGGCAACAAGGGGGGAATTGACGGTTCGGGGTTAAGGGACGGTCGGGTGATGCGTGACACGTGACCTCCCCCGGCAACCCCCTTGAGGAGTGCGCGCGCCCACGCGCGCACAAACCCGCGCCTGGGGGCGCGGACTCCTCGCAGCAAGTGTCATCCCAAGCGCCTCTCCGTGTCATTCGGAGCGAAGCGAGGAATCTGTAGCTGGGAGCCCTCGAATGGAACTCAGGGCTAAGGGGCCTGGACGCCCGGCCGCCAGGCCCAGCAGCCCCGACTTGAGTCGAGGGCTCCACCTGGCCTCGTGATGACACGGGAGTGCGCGCGCCCGGGCTTGGCGCCTTCGCGGCTTTGCGTGAGGCCTCTGGCTCCGCTTTGACACCGGCGCGCAGAGTGGTAAGGTGAGCCACTCAGCACAACCGACTGGAGCGTGCAATGGACAGCCAACTGCGCATTCTTGCCTTCGGCGCCCATCCGGACGACTGCGACACCCGCATGGGTGGGATGGCGATCAAGTACGCCCGCCTGGGGCATAAGGTAAAGCTCGTCTCCCTCACTAACGGCGATACCGGCCACTTCTCCATGGGCGGGGGCGTCTTGGCCCGCCGGCGCTACGAAGAGGCCCAGTGCGCCGGTCGCGTGGCGGGGGTGGAGTACGAGGTGGTGGACATCCACAACGGACAGCTGCTCCCCACCCTGGAGAACCGCTGGCTGGTGGTGCGCATCATCCGCGAGTTCCAGCCCGACCTCATCCTCACCAACCGCCCTAACGACTACCACCCCGACCATCGCTATGCCTCTCAGCTGGTCTCCGACGCCTCCTACACCGTCACCATCCCCAACGTACAGGCCCTCACCCCTCACCTCATGTACAACCCGGTGGTGGCCTACTGGGGAGACAACTTCCAGCGCCCCTATCCCTTCACCCCGGACGTGGCGGTGAGCATTGACGACGTGGTGGAGACCAAGCTGGAAATGGCCCACTGCCACACCTCCCAGATGTACGAGTGGCTGCCCTACAACCGTGGCGGGCTGGATGAAGTGCCCGAGGGAGAGGAAGAGCGCAAGGCTTGGCTGGCCAAGCAGCGCCTGGCAGGGTGGGCTAAGGAGGCCGACCGGGCCCGTGACCTGCTCAAGAAGCTCTATGGGGAAGAGAGAGGCTCTCAGGTCAAGTACGCCGAGGCTCTGGAGTTCGGCGAATATGGTGGCAAGGTGGACGAGGCCACCTTCAAGCGGCTCTTCCCCTTCTTCGACTGATACTGCCCAAGCAGATCGTGAACGAGGACAGGTGGCAGCCGGCCTTCCCCTGTCCCCGCATCCCACGTGCTCGGCAACATTGGAGGTAACATGTCCGAACCGCTGCGCATTCTGGCTTTCGGCGCCCACCCCGATGACTGCGACATCAGCATCGGCGGCTTGGCGGTCAAGTACACTCGCCTGGGCCACAAGGTGAAGTTCGTCTCCGTGACCAACGGCAACACCGGTCACTTCGCCATGGGCGGCGGCGTCCTGGCCCGCCGGCGCTACGAAGAGGCTCAGCGCTCCGCCGCCATCGCCGGGGTGGAGTACCAGGTCCTAGACATCAACAACGGTCAGCTGCTGCCCACCCTGGAGAACCGCTGGACGCTCGTGCGCATCATCCGCGAGTTCCACCCTGACCTGATCATCACCAACCGGCCTAACGACTATCACCCCGACCACCGCTATGCCTCTCAGCTGGTCTCAGACGCCTCCTACACGGTGACCATCCCGAACGTGCAGGCGCTGACCCCGCACCTCATGTACAACCCGGCGGTCGCCTACTGGGCGGACAACTTCAAGCGTCCCTACCCCTTCACCCCGGACGTGGCGATCAGCATTGATGACGTGATCGACACCAAAGTGGACATGATGGACTGCCACGTGTCCCAGTTCTACGAGTGGATGCCCTACAACCAGAACAAGCTCGACCAGGTACCCGAGGACCCGGCCGAGCGCAAGAAGTGGACGGCAGAACAGTGGCTGCCGCCCATGGAGAGGGACGCCGATCGCTTCCGCGATCTGCTCAAGAAGCTCTATGGCGAGGAGCGGGGCGCCAAGGTCAGATACGCCGAGGCTCTGGAGTTCGGTGAGTACGGCGGCAAGATAGACGAGTCTATGTTCAAGAGGCTCTTCCCCTTCTTCGACTAGCCTGGTCCCCAAGTAGACTCGGGGGAGCCGGAGCGTATGGTTCCGGCTCCCCCTGTCTCCTTACCTCATCTCGAACACCACCGAGACGCTGGCACTCACCGTGATCTGCCCCGGCGCCGTCGTGCCCTCGAAGCCCCCGCCATCGCCCACCTGCTGGATGACGTTCTGGGTCATGTAGGAACCCCAACCGCCTCCCCACCAGGAGCTATAGGGCGACCACCAGCGGCTGTACTCCTCCCGGATCTCCCGGGGCTTGCCCACCTGCTGGCCCAGCTCCTGGCACAGAGCCTCTGCCTTCTCCCGGGCGGCGGTAATGGCCAGGGACCGGGCCTGGTCGCGATAGCGGCGCAGCTCGGTGGTGCGGAACTCCACCCCGTGCACGTGGGTGACGCCGGCCTCCAGCGACCGGGAGAGGAAGCTCTCGAACAGGGCCAAGTCGTTCAGCGTCGCCACCACCGTCTTGCGCACGAAGTAACCGATGAAGTCCTGGCGCTCGTAGGCGTCGCGGTAGCGGGGCTCGATGTTCAGGTACTCCGTCTGGACGTGGCGGGGCTCGATGCCACTCTCCTCGGCCAGCCCCAGCAGCCGCTGCACGATCTCATCGTTCTCCGCCTTCGCCTTCTCCAGGTCGAGGTCCCAGGTCTCCACTCCCAGCGTAAGCACCACCTCGTCCGGCACCACCCGCACCTCAGCTTCGCCGGTGACGGTCACGCTGCCGGGATCGTCTCCCTGGGCAGCGGCCGGTAGGGCCTGGGGGGCGCAGCCGGTTGTGACCAGTGCAGCGATGAGAACGAGTGCCAGCACACGGGTGACCCTCAGCATATCTCTACCTCCATCAGCCTCGCCGGCGGGCGGGCAGGCTCAGTGAAGCCCGTAAAACTCCTGGCCGTTTTCCAGCATGATGGCCGAGGCGACCTCGCGGGCCGTGGCCTCGTCGAAGTAGCCGGCCTCGATCTTCTCCTCCAGCACCCGGGCGATCCCGAGCTTGGCCTGGATGGAGTAGCCGACGTTACACCAGGGCAGCCCGGTGTCGGCGCCGTAGGCGAAGATCTTGTTGAACGGCACCCCGTCCAGCCACTCCGACAGGGCCCGCCCGCACTCGGTAGGGTTCATAGTCCAGGCCCAGGACATATCGGGCCACACGTTGGGGAAGTTCTTGGCGATGGCGCCGAGCTCCGAGGCCCAGGGCCAGGAGGCGTGGAAGATGTCGAAGCGGACGGTGCGGTACTTGTCGAAGATGGGGATCAGGTTCAGGGCCTTGGTGCCAGCCAAAGAGCCGAAGATGCCGGCCAGGTAACCGGTGTGGATCTGCACGGGCAGGTTCTCATCGGCGGCACGCTGGATCAGGACGTGGCACATGTAATCGCCGAGAGCCCGGGCGGAGGCGGCGTCCACGGCGCCGGAGTTCTGCTGGATGCCGTCCCAGAAGGCTTTGCGATTGCGGATGCGGTTGAATGCCGCCTCGGCCTCCGACCGGGTGGGGTCGAAGACGGTCAGATCGCGGCTGTAGGCCATACCGATCTTGATGGCAGCCAACTTCCCCGTGTCGCGAAAGCGGCTGATGGCCTCGTTGAGTCCGGTGACCAGGGCATCGAGGGTGTAAAGCGGGCGGTCTAGGAAGCACTCCAGAGTGCGGATCGGCCCTTCGTCCACCATCGCCAGCAGATCGTCGAAACGGAAGGCAAACCGGTAGGAGTCGGGGAATTGGCCCTCAGGCATGGTGGTCCTGGTGGACTGGCGGGGGTCCCAGCAGCGGAAGTAGCCGTCCTGGATGGTCCAGCGGTTGCGCGCCCGCTCATGGACGAAGTACTCGTAGACCTCCTCGGCGGACTTGTCGCGGATGGAGGCCTGCAGCGCCTCGGTGATGGCATCGAAGTTCTCCGGCGCGTACTCCAGCCCAAACAGCTCCCGTGTTCCCAGGACCACTGCCCGGCCGTAACCGGTGGTCCTGATCTTGGGCCAGTACTTCTCCATCTCTTCTCGGGTCACGGGGCCGCGGGCATAGCCGGTGCCGGCGGCGACGGACAGGTCAGGGACGGCGTAGCCGAGCACGTGCCTGAAGTCATACTGGTCACGCTCGGCATCGAACTCCTGGTACGTGCGGTGATGGTCGTGGTGGCAGAAGAGGTCATGGTTGAGGACATACTCACGGATGTCAGACATGGTCACCCTCCTGTTGCTCACCTAGTGTCACGCAAAGACGCCAAGGCGCAAGGTCCCTGCCGTCATGGGCGGCTCTGCGCCTTGGCGTGAGGCCCCTCAGCCACGCTGATGACCCAACCACCCCCCTCGCCGGGCAGGAGCGTCAGGTCTCGGTACGAACCTGGCGGGCTGCGCCAGGCTAGACTGAAGCCCCAGCCGTGCCAGCGCCAGACGGCCACGGTGGAAGCCTCGCCTGCCTCCTCCAGGACCACCAGTTCCTGTACCCCATCACCGTCGAGGTCTCCCAGTTCCACCTCGAGGATGGGGTCGGGCACGGCGGAGCCGCCCCAGAGGATGCGGTAGGCGCCCTGCCGGTAACCCACGATGAAGGGGTGGCTGCGCAGGGTGCCCTCGGCGTCGGGCTTGCGCAGGGCCAGGAGCATCTCGCCCCGGCCATCGTCGTTGGGGTCGCCCAGGGCCAGGTCCACAACCTCCCACTCGGGCAGGCCATGCCAGTCTGGCGCGCCCTGCCCACTCACCGTCAGGCGCCCGTCCGCCAAGCGCACCCGCTCCGGGACGCCGTCGCCGGTGAGGTCCAGCCCGCCGGCGACAAACCGGCCCCCCCGCCTTGGCGTCTGGTCCACCTCGACGGGCACGCAGGCATAGTCCTTCCCGCCCACCGGCGCCGGACAGGCAAACCCGACACGACGCGGGGGCGGCTGAATGCGCTCAAGCAGAGGGGCAGCTGCCTGGGCGCTCAGCAGCCTGGGCGCCGGGCCTGCCCTGATGGGCAACGCCTGCACCCCCCGCAGCCCGTCGTGGTCGAAGAGGGCACGCAGGGCCAGCCCTTGCCGAGTCTCGCCCTGCTGCTGGTCGAAGACGAAGTTGCCGAGGCTGTAGGCTACGAAGCTCTCTCCCTGCACCTGCGTCTCTTGTACCACGTGAGGGTGGTGGCCGACCACCAGGTCAGCCCCTGCCTCCACCAGGGCCTCAGCCAACCGGCGCTGATAGGGGCTGGAGCGCAGCTCGTACTCGTTGCCCCAGTGGACAGAGACGATCACCGCCTCCGCCTGCCGGCGGGCAGAGGAAACGGCGGCCAGAGCCGAGGCCGAGTCCCACTGGGCCACGCCCCAGGCTCGTTCGTCCTGGACCCGGCGGCTGAAGGCATCGAAGGCCAGAATGGCAACGCGAACGCCGCCAACCTCCCGGATGAGGGGAGCATAGGCGGCGTCGAGGGTGGGGCCCGCCCCCACCGTGGCTATCCCGGCCAGCCGCAGGCGGGCAGCCGTCTCCATGAGCCCCCGCGTGCCCCAGTCGAGGGCGTGGTTGTTGGCCAGCCCCAGGACGTCGAAGCCGGCTTGGCGCAGCACTCCGGCGGCCTCAGGCGGGGCCGCCAGCACGTAGGGGCCGGACGTTGCCCCCTCCACGATGACCGCCTCCAGGTTGCCCAGGGTGAGGTCAGCCTCGGCCAGCCAGGGCACGCCCGCGAAGGGGCCGGCGCCGTCAGCATCGCTCAGCATCGGCGCCGCCCCCCGACCCAGCATCACGTCCCCCACTATCAGGGCCGCGACGACCGGCTCGCCCTCCGCTACCGGCACCCCGTCCCGCAGGTACAGCCAGGCACCAGCATCCGGGTTGCCTTCTGCCCAGGCAGAGATGGGCAGGAGGGCGAGGAGGAGGGAGATGAGGAGGGAGATGACCTCTCCCCCGACCCCTCTCCTGAGAGGAGAGGGGAGGCATGACTCCCCCCTTCCTTCGCAGGGAAGGGGGGCCGGGGGGGTTAGGTTGTCCCTACCACACAGGTGGTTCACTGGCGTAGACGGCGCGGATCACCTTCCAGCCGCTCTCCTCCCTCTGCAGGGTGTAGGTGACGTCCAGGGTGTAGGGGCCCCGCTCAGAGACGGGGGCTTCGCCCGAGTCGCCCGGGTACTGGTCGAACTCGAGGAGCTTGTCTTGCCAGGTCTCCCGAACGGTGACCACGGCCAGGTCATCGGCCTGGCGATCGAAGGAACGGAAATCGGCGCGCACCAGTTGCCGGGCCTCGTAGTGATTCTCGCTGCGCAGGGCCTCGATCTTGGCGCCCAGTTGGTCCAGGGCTTCACCCCGAGCGTGGAAGGTGAGGTAGCCCGTGTCCAGGAAGAAGTAGACGGAGGTCACTCCTTCCTAGAACTGAGTCACGATCCTGGTCAGCTCAGCCTGCTCGCCCTCCGGCTCGATGAAGCTCTGCGTCCACTCCGGCGGAGGCGGGGCCTGGCCCTCGTCCAGCATGGCCCGCCACTTCTCGTCCGTCAGCCGGTCGTCCTGGGGCCAGGGGAACTCGTAGTAGGAGAAGACACCGCCCTTGGCGACCTGGAGGTAGACGGTGCCGTCATCCTCCACTATGGGCACCACGGCGTAGATGACGTTGATGCGCCCTACACCCACCTCCAGCACTCGGGGCACTGGCCAGGGGTCGGTGGCCACGTCGGCGATGACTGCCGCCTGAGGCTCCTCGTCCATGAGGGTCCGGCCGCCCTCGTCGCCCTCAGTGTCGGCGGCGGCCATGGTCAGGTGCTCCAGTTCCCGACCGTAGAAGCGGATCCGGTCATACTCCTGCTGGGTGAGGGGCTCGCCCCGCAGCTCCTTCTCCGCCATGGCCTGGCAGGCAGCAGCCAGCTCTTCCAGACGCAAGAGGCTGTCGCCATCGCCCTCGTCCAGCATCCCCCGGTCACTGAGACCCTGGCGGGTCATGGCGGTCAGGGCGGCCAGCCGGGCGTAGAACTCGGGCACGGGCTCGACGTAGCCCTTGGGCGGCACCGGCTCGGGGGGCATGGGGCCAGCACCCGCCTCCGCGTAGACCTGCTTGGCGTAGAGGATGGTGTCGTGCTTGAGCTCGGCCCAACTGCCCAGGACGGTATTGAGCTGCTTGTCCGTCCAGGCGTTCGACTGCATGAAGGCCGGGTAGCCGGGCTCAGCTACGGTGGGCCGCAGGAGGGGCAGGAAGGAGTAGAGCCAGGAGTTGTAGAGCGTCTCCGTCCACTCTGCGACCGTCAGCCCCGATACCCACTCCCGGACCTTAGCCATCTGCTCTGGGTAGTTGGCGTAGCCGGTCTCGCCCAGCTGATCCAGGATCTGGTAGGCGCGCTCGGAGCCCAGGGCGGCGGCGACATCCAGCCCGCTGGGCAGCCCGCGCCGGTCCTCGCTGGTGCCCACGTTGCGGTAGATGAGCTGGCGCATGATGTAGGCGTCGGGCACGAAACGCTGTCCCATGAAGCGCAGGCCCTTGGTCTGCTCTTCCACATCGTCGGTATCGTAGATGACCATGCCCAGGATCAGCGGGGCGGGGAGCTGACCGGCCTGGCTGATGAACTCATCCAGCCGGGCGTCGTCCGCCAGTGCCTCTGCCGGAGCATCGGGGCCGTAGACGGCGTCCATCACCTGGATGTACTGAGTCACGGTGAGGTCGTCGCTGCGACCGACGAAGAAGGCGGTGGGGTCATAGAGGTCGGCCCAGGCCTCCAGGGCGGGCCGGCCGCCAACCTGAGCCGAGCGCAGGGCCCGTACCAGGAGCAGGGCCGAGCGCGTCTCTGCCCGCCCCACCTCCGGGTCCTTGGTCTCCAGCCGGAAGGTCATGCGGCCATACCACATCATGGAGCGGAAGTAGGCCTGCAGGTCCTCGCTCTGAGTGTAGTGGCCGCGGGGGATGTACTGAGTGTAGTCCTCGCCCAGCTCCAGCCCGGGGAAGAGGGGTGAAGCCATCATCCCGCCGGCGGCCATCACCAGGTCCACCTCGGCCTGCACCAGGTCGGCAGCGTAAGCCGGCACGGCGACGCCAGGGTCCAACAACCGGGAGCCTACACCCACGAAGGCGACGGTGCGACGGGCGGCGTCCTCCCAGGAGGTGCCCTGCAGGGCCTGATACTGGGCGTCGGCCTGGGCTAAGAGGGCGGCGTTCAGGTCGCGCAGGAGGGGGATGAAGTAACGGACCTCGGCAGTGCGCAGGACCTTATCGAAGAGCAGGTGGTAGACGTGCAGCAGGGAATCGCTGGTGACGAAGATGGGCTGGTTGTCGTAGCGGGCCTGCTCGTAGACGGTGAAGAACTCCTTCTCGCTACCCGGGCTGACCACGAAGCCGTCGGCGGCCAGCCGCTGACGCTGAGCCGAAGAGAGGGCGAAGGGCACGGTGACGTTGCTCAGGTCGGGGGCGATGGGTTCGTGCTGCATCGCCGGCTGCGCCTGGACGGGCCGCTCCTGGAAGGTGGCGAAGCGCACAGACGGGGCCTCCTGCTCGATGGGTGCGACCGCCGTTGTGGCGACGGCCGCAGGGGTGGGTGAAGGTGGCGGTGCGGTCGGGGTTACGCCGGCAGATGGCGCGCATGCCCCGAGGATGAGCAGAAGCAGGGTTAGCAGGACAGGCAGTCCATGCCGGCACAGACGACTCATAGTGTTCTCCTGTTTTAGTGTTCTCCTGTTTGGCAGGCCCGTAGGCTGACGATCATGGTAATGGGGCGTGCGCCCGGCGGCAATGCGCCCCGCCGGATGACCGTGTAGTGGAGACGGATCGGGGAGGGTAATGGTTCCGGGGGGACACCCCGGCAGGGGCGCCCGCGGGGGAGGATGACGCCGGGGGCTGAACCCCCCGGCTACCTCCTCGCCTGCGGATGCCTCTGGGCGGGCGGGGCTCCGGGCTGAAGCCCGTCGCACCGCCCTTACCAGGATGTCGCTCGCGTGCCCCGCCCCTACGGTGCCGTGGGAGGACAGTTCCCGGGGTACAGGTTGTACTCCGTGAACTGGTTGCCGGGCGGGCTCTGCAGCATGTCGAACTTGCCGTAGGCCTCGTAGAGCATGCCCACGTGGCTAGCGCTGGTCTGGAACTTGGTGAACAGGCTTCCCCGCTGCACCAGGGAGTAGGTGCCGGTGGAGTGCTGTACACCGTCCACGTAGAAGCGGTACTTGCCGTTGCTGTAGAAGCAGTACGCAGCTTCGTGCGGCGTGGCATAGGGGTTGTAGGTCCAATACATCCCATGCCAGTACGCCACTGAGCCGAAATTGCTCAGGAGCTGCTGGATGGTGGGGTCGTTGAAGCTGATCTCGCCTACCTGCCCGGCCACCTGCTGGAAGGAGCTGCTCCAGGTGTACATCTCAAACCGGCTGTAGGTGCTCTGCCAGAACCCATTGGCGGCACTGAAGCTGTGGGTGCCAGGTGTCAGGGGCACGTCGTAGCACTGCCCGCTCAGGATGCCCAAGGGGCTGGTCGGGAAGTACTCGAAGCCATCCACCTCCAGGGAAATGATGGGGTGAGAGGTGTAGTTGCAGAAGCGAGTGGCAGTAACGACTTGGGCCTTCGTGCGGATGGTCACCGAGTTCGACCAGGACGACTCGCCGGCGTCGTTGTAGGCGCTGACCCAGAACATATAGGGATGGTCGGAGTACAGATCAATCACAGTGACCGACGTGTAGTCCGCCAGCAGGACACCGGCCCCTATCTCGGTTACGTAGCTAGTCTCAGGGATGCCCAGGTACAGGTGGAAGCCGGTTTCATTGTTGGAGTTATCGGTCCAGGTGAGATAGACGCTGCTGTCAGTGATGTTGTGGGCGGTCAGGTTCGTGGGTGCCGCAGGCTTGGTGTTGGCCGCCAGGGTAGTGCCATTGGCGGAGTTGGAGTAGCCCGAGTACCCGCCGGGCCCCGTGGCACGCACGCGATAGGAGTAGGTGGTATTGGGAGTGAGCCCGGAGTCCTCGTAAGCCGTGGTATCGGGGCCCAGCACGGTCACGAGCGCATAGTTAGAGGTGCCCGCCGGAGCGCGCTCCACCTGGAAGCCGGACTCGTTGCTGGAGTTGTCAGTCCAGGAAAGGGCCAGGCGGGAGCTGGAGAGCGTCTGCACCGCGAGCCCAGAGGGCGCCGCCGGGACCGAAGGCGGGGCCGTAGTGGCTGTGGCCGTCGGGACCTTCGTGGCGGTAGCCGTCGCGGTGGGGGCTGCCTTGGTGCTGGTGGGCACGACCGCGGTGGCTGGCGGCTTGGTGGGAGAGACGACCCCGCCCTCCTTGTTTCGCAGCAGCAAGGGCAGGTACAGCTGGGCGGAAGCGGTCAGCGGCAGAACGATAGCGATGGCGATGGCGGCCAGCATGGCCGAAACGAGCAGCGTGCCACGACGTGGTCGCATACTTGGCCTCCTGGAGGGTTAGCTGGTGGTGAGCGAGCCTCGGGCGAGTTGGATGATGATGGGGTGACTCCCGGGGCCAATCGGCGGCAATCATGCGCTAGCGGGGAATAAAGCGCAAGCTGCCCACCAGGGCCCGTCCGAGCGCTACGTCAGGAGCCTCGTCCCGAATTCGGGACGAGGCTCCGCGTGTCCTACCACTATCGGCCTAGAAGGGGGAAGGCCCCCGGACCTAGCAGCCGGTGCCGAAATCGGCCTCGAAGGCTCGCACCAGCTCGCCGCCCCAGTCACTGAGGGGCTCCAGTCGGCCAAAGAAGAACCGCAGCACCGGCGGCTCCTGGACGAACTTCAGGCCCCGCACCAGGTTCCGGTGCTCATAGAGCCAGGCCAGCCTGTCCACCGCGTACTCGATGTGGGACATGGTGTAGACCCGACGAGGCACGGCCAGCCGGGCCAGCTCCAGGTCCGACATTACGTCATTGCCCTGCTCGTCCCGGTCCATGGACATGGTACCCCGCTCCATGCTGCGCACGCCAGAGGCCAGGTAGATGGCCGCCGCCAGCGCCCCGGCCGGGTACTCGGCCTGAGGGATGTGAGGCAGGAAGCGCATGGCATCCACGTGCGCCGCCAGGCCACCGGGAGGGGTCACCGCAGGGACACCCGCCTCCAGCAGCTTCTCCACGAAGTAGCGCACGAACTCCGCCGCAGCACCGGCCACGTTGAGGTCCGTCATCTCCCGGATGCCCACGGCCATGGCCTCCACTTCCTTGGTGGACATGCCGCCGTAGGTGGCAAAGCCCTCGTAGACCGGCAGCCAGGGCAAGATGCGGTCGTAGAGGTCCTTACGGTTGGTGGCGATCAGCCCGCCCCGCACGGCCGTGCTCTTGCGCCCCGAGAGGTAGAGCAGGTCCACGTGGCTCATCATCTCCTTGAGGATCTCGCCGATGGTCTTGTCGGAGTAGCCTTCCTCTCGCTGGCGGATGAAGTAGGCCTGCTCGGAGATGAGGCTGCCGTCGAACACCAGGGGAATGCCGTGGGCCGAGGCCACTTCCTTGGCCTCGCGCAGGTTGCGCATGGAGAAGGGCTGGCCGCCGATCAGGTTGGTGGTGGCCTCCATGCGCACGAACGACACCTTGTCGGCGCCGTACTCGGCGATGACGTCCTTGAGCTTCTGGATGTCAATGTTGCCCCGGAAGGGATGGGTGCTGTCAGTCTTGAGGGCCTCGTCGGTGTAGATCTCCAGGACCTTGCCGCCGGCCAGCTCGAAGTGAGCCTTGGTGGTGGTGAAGTGGTAGTTCATGGGCACCACATCACCGGGCTTGACCAAAGCCTTGGCCAGCAGGTTCTCGGCGGCCCGCCCCTGGTGAGCGGGGATAGTGTACTGGAAGCCGAGCACATCTCGGACGGCGTCCGCCAGCTTGTAGAAGCTCTCCGAGCCGGCGTAGGCATCGTCGGAGACCATCATAGCGGCCAGCTGGTTATCGCTCATCGCGTTGGTGCCGCTGTCGGTCAGCATGTCCAGGAACACGTCCCGGCTGCGCAGCAGGAAGGTGTTGTAGCCGGCCTCCTGCAGAGCGTCTAGTCGCTGCGCCGCCGGAATCAGGTTCGTCTTCTGGACGACGCGCACCTTGTGCATCTCCATAGGGATCTCTTTGCCATTGGACAGCCGTACGTACATGCTCGCGCTCCTGTCGCAATGCTCCGACGGCACCCGCATGGACTGCGGGCGCCGACGGGCTGGGTGTGAGTCGGTTGTTTCTTCCGGGCTAAGGAAGGCACAAGGGCGTGGTGCGCACGCCCTTGTGCGGGCAGCATAGCACAAGGTGCGGAGCACGGGAAGCCGGTCAACGCCAACGCTTGGTGCAGGGAAACCAAAAGGCCGGCGAGGGGAACCTCGCCGGCCATAAGATGATCTGTAGGAAGAGGCCTAGCGGGCGTAATCTACTGCCCGTGTCTCTCTGATGATAGTGACCTTGATCTGCCCCGGGTACTGGAGGTTCTCCTCCACACTGCGGGCAACGTTCTTGGCCAGCTCGATGGCAGCCAGGTCGTCCACTTCTTCCGGCTTGACTACGATGCGGACCTCACGCCCTGCCTGGATAGCGTAGGACTGGGCCACCCCCTGGAAGGAGTTGGCCAGGTCCTCCAGAGCCCGGACCCGCTTGATGTAGGTCTCCAGCGCCTCTCGCCGGGCTCCGGGACGGGCTCCGCTGATGGCGTCGGCCGCTTCCACCAGGATGGCCTCCAGGCACTGGGGGTCCTCCTCGCCGTGGTGGGCCAGGATGCAGTTGAGCACCAGCGGCGGCATGTTGAACCGCCGGGCCAGGTCCCCACCGATGACGGCATGGGTGCCGTCCACCTCGTGGTCGGTGGCCTTGCCGATGTCGTGGAGCAGACCGCCGAGCTTGGCCAGCTGGACGTCCGCGCCCAGCTCACCGGCCATCATCCCGGCCAGGAGCGCCGTCTCCACGGAGTGGTTGAGTACGTTCTGGCCGTAGCTGGTGCGGAACCTCAACCGGCCCAGGTACTTGAGCAGTTCCGGGTGCAGGCCGTGGATACCCACCTGGTAGGCCGCTTCCTGGCCTGCCTGCTCGATCTGCTCCTCAACCTCTTCGCGAGCCTTCTCCACCAGCCGTTCGATGCGGGCCGGGTGGATGCGCCCGTCCTGCACCAACTGAGTCAGGGCCAACCGGGCGATCTCCCGCCGCACCGGGTCGAAGCTGGAGATGGTGACCGCCTCCGGGGTGTCATCCACCACCAGGTCCACCCCGGTGATGCTCTCGATAGCTCGGATGTTGCGCCCGCCGCGCCCGATGATCCGCCCCTTCATCTCGTCAGAGGGCAGCTCCACCGAGGCGACCGTGGTGTCCGCCACCTGATCAGCGGCGCAGCGCTGGATGGCCAGGCCCACGATCTCGCGGGCTTCCCGCTCTGCTTGCTCCCGGGCCTGGGCCTCGATCTCCCGAATGAGTCGGGCAGCGTCCTGCCGGCAGCTAGCAGCCACCTGATCCAGGTATATCTGGCGTGCCTCCTCTTGGGTGAGGTTGGCAATACGTTGCAGCTCTCGCTGTCTCTCCTCCTCCATCTTGGAGAGCTCACTAGCCTGCTTGTCTAGGCGGCTCTGGCGCTGGTCCAGCCGGCGGCTACGTTCTTCCAGGGCTTCCTGCTTCTGATCCAGGCTGTCGGACCGCCTGCGCAGGCGATCATCGTACGCCTGCAGTTCCCTTCGGACCCTCTGCTCCTCCTTTTCCGCCTCGTCCCGTATGGCTAGGGCCTCGTCGCGCGCGTGGAGCACGATCTCCCGCGCCTCGGCCCGCGCCGTTTCCACAATTCGTTCAGCTTCATCCTGTGCCGCGATGGCTCGCTGACGGGCCAGGTACCGACAGTACCAGAACCCGGCAGCGGCTCCGCCCAGCAGCGCCGCTAGGATGACGACGCTCCAGGCAATCCATTGAAGGGGATTCATGTTGTCTACTCGTCCTCTATAGAATGATCGAGCACATCGTGCTCGCCAGATCTCAGGTCCAGGGAGTCCAGAACCTCCTTGGTAGTGCCATAGCCAAAGCCATTTCGACGCAGGAGCGCGAACAGCTCCTCGCGCAGAGACTCCCGGCCTCGGCTCGGGTCGCGCCGGCTCAGGTGCTTCTCCACCAGAGCTAGCGCGGCTTCAGTGTCGTCTACTCCTTCCAGAGCTTCCTCGGCCGCCTCTTCCGAGACGCCCTGACGGCGAAGCTCATAGCGCAGCGCCCGACGGCTACGGGGGCGGAAGTTGAGACGCTGCTCCACCCAGAACTGGGCGAAAGCATCGTCATCCACCAGTTCCACCCGCTCCAGGCGCCCCAGGGCCTCCTCAATGGCGTCCGCCTCGAACCCGGCCTTGCGCAAGCGCTGCTCCAGCTCGAACCGGCTGCGAGGCCGGACCTCGAGCAAGCGCAGGGCTCGCTCTTGCGCCCGGTTGACGTCGTCCCGGCGCCGCAGCTCCCGGATCTCGTCCTCGCTCAGGTACTGCCCCAGGCGGAGGGTCGCTGCCGTCAGCTCTTCCAGGCTGAAGGCATATTCCTCATCCAGGAAGACGCTCACGCGATTCCGGCGGCGCTTCTGGCGCTCCAGCCGGGTAACCGTCCCCTCCATGTACGCTTTCTTTCCTCTCGTTCTAAAACAAAACGACAAAGGGCTATGGCGATAGCACGCCATAGCCCTTTCGGTTTCCTCTGAACTGATCGCTGTCAGCCTATACAAGCCGGCTCGCCGGCGCCGATCCGGAGACAGATGCCTCGGCCCCTGCTCCCAAAGAGCGGGAATCGGACGTATTGCTACCGTGCTTCTCAGCTCCTACATCGGCGTCACCGCGCAACCACAAGCCTCAATGCCTGGACAGCGTTCTATGCTCTCCGGAATCACTCAGACCCGAAGTGACTATGTCTATGCCAAGCCCAGCCAGGAGACGTTACCGAAGTCCCGCCGGGGTCTGGCCTAGCGAGTGGTCGGCCCTACTCCGACTCACCCTCGCGCGCCTGATCGCCATCGGGGTCCTCTGACGCATCTATGCGCAGTAGACCTTGCGCCTCCCTAATCCTGTTCTCAATGTCGAGTGCAATGTCGGGATTCTCTTTCAGGAAGTCCTTGGAGGCCTCGCGGCCTTGGCCAAGGCGCGTCTCCCCATAGGAGTAATAGGAACCCCGCTTCTCTATGATCCTGGCTTCTACACCCAGATCCAGGATATCGGAGAGACGGGAGATGCCCTCGTCGTACAGGATCTCGAACTCAGCCTGCTTGAAGGGCGGGGCCACCTTGTTCTTGCGGACCGTAACCCGTACTCGGTTACCGATCACCTCGCCCCCGCGCTTCAGGGACTCGATCCGCCGCATGTCCATCCGGATCGAGGAGTAGAACTTCAGGGCGTTGCCACCAGGAGTGGTCTCCGGGTTGCCAAACATCACCCCGATCTTGTAGCGGATCTGGTTGGTGAAGATCATGGCAGTGTTGGACTGCTTGATCGCCCCTGCCAGCTTGCGCAGAGCCTGGCTCATCAGCCGAGCCTGCAGGCCGGGGTGCGAGTCCCCCATTTCGCCTTCGATCTCGGCTCGAGGCACCAGGGCCGCCACCGAGTCCACTACCACTACGTCCACCGCGCCACTGCGCACCAGCGCCTCGGCGATCTCCAGTGCCTGCTCGCCGGTGTCGGGCTGGGAGACGAAGAGGTCTTCTATGTTAACCCCCAGACGCTGGGCGTAGACCGGGTCGAGCGCATGCTCCATGTCAATGAAAGCCGCTACCCCCCCTGCCTTCTGCGCCTGGGCGATGATGTGCAAGCACAGTGTGGTCTTGCCCGCCGACTCTGGCCCGTAGATCTCCGTGACGCGCCCCTTGGGGACGCCACCCACGCCTAAGGCCAGATCTAGAGCTAGGGAACCGGTAGAGATAGCCTCCACCTGGGTCCACTGATCGGATCCTAGACGCATTATCGCCCCGTCGCCGTAGCGACGCTTCAGGTCAGTCAAAACAGTGTTGAGTGCCTGTTCTTTGCCGGAACCCGCCATATTGTGCAATTCCCCCTGCTAGATCCGCATTAGCGAATCGTCAAAGCCATCCCAGTTTACAACAATTGTTGTCACGTAGCAAGGACAA
Source organism: Anaerolineae bacterium (assembly GCA_050945695.1). Classification (GTDB taxonomy): domain Bacteria; phylum Chloroflexota; class Anaerolineae; order DRVO01; family DRVO01; genus Ch71. The sequence continues at coordinate 26,494 of JBMNTK010000023.1, forward strand.
GACCGCGTCAGGGGCCGCATTTCCGGGCCTTCTGGCACTACAACTCACTGGGACGGCCCTAGTATACCCTATCAGACCCGCCTAGGTAACGGCCCAGAGGCCATTTTTGACACGAAAATGGCAGAAATCGAGTACGAAGTGCCTAGGACGAGGGGGGAATTGCTACCACGGGGGAGAGTCACAGGACTGGGGCAGTTGGCTGGCGTATCCCCTCGGCTTCCCCTACCCTACGGCGGCGGGGGACTCGTGCCAACCCGGGCCGTAACGTGTAAACTGGGCCGGACCACGGGAACCGATGGCCTCACGGAGGCGTCTTCCAGTAAGATCGCTGCATGCGCCATAGGAGGGTGGAACGCGTGAGAAAGCTGCTCGTGCTGTCCCTGCTTGTCCTGACCCTGGCAGCCTGTGGCCGCTCCGGCCCAGGACCAACACCGGTGCCAGAGGCTACGCTCAGCCTGGCAACCGTCCCGGCCGCTCCCGGCTCTCAGGCCACCGTCGCCGCCCCCACCCCTACG
>JBMNTK010000024.1:0-26337 GCA_050945695.1 Anaerolineae bacterium
GATGGCGGTCTACAGGACCTTCGAGGCGGCCCAGCGGGTGATGCTCACCCAGTCCCAGTCGGTGGATACCGCTGCCAACGAGGTAGGCAAGGTCTAGGAGGCATGGGGATTTGGCGATTTCAGCTAGGACCGGTTTTCGCATCGGCGCCGCCAGCATGGCGGCGCAGCAGCGTGCCATCGAGGTGATCTCCCATAACCTGGCCAACCTCAACACCACGGCCTTCGACCCCAGTCGGGTCGAGTTCAAGGAGCTGCTGCAGTCCCAGCTCGAGGACGGGGACGGCCTTGGGGTGGCTGTGGGTGGGATCCGGCAGATACTGCGCCAGGGCGCGGTGCGCCCGACAGGCCGGGCCCTGGACGTGGCCATCCAGGGTGACGGCTTCTTCGTGGTGCAGCTTCCCGATGGCCGCCTGGGCTACACCCGAAACGGGAGCCTCCAGTTGGGGCCAGGCGGGCAGATCTCGACTGCAGACGGATACGCTCTCGTCCCTCCGCTGACCGTGCCTGAGGGGGCTCAGGACTACGCCTTCCAGGCCGACGGGACACTGACGGTGCGGATGCCCGGCCAGGACGGCTGGCAGCCGGTGGGGGCACTGCAGCTGGCGCGGGTGCCCAACCCCGAGGGGATGGTGCACGTGGGCCGGGGCGTATACGTCCCCACGGAGGCCTCAGGTGCCGCGGTGGCCGCAGCGCCGGGCCAAGGGGGCGCTGGTGCCTTGGCGCCGGGAGCGCTGGAGGGCTCCAGCGTGGACCTGAGCGAGGCCATGACCGACCTCATCGTCGCCCAGCGCATCTACTCCCTCGGAGTGCGCTTAGTACAAACGGCTGACGATATGCAACGCCTGGCGAACCAGCTGCTGGGCTAAAGTTCGCGCCGAACCTGCCGATATAGCTGATGACTGAGGGCCATCCAGGCACTCGCCAGCCATACGGAGGTTCATCGTGACAGAAAGGGTCGGCGCGGACAGCCCGCTCGGGGAGCTGGACTCGATGCGTGCCGTACGTCCCACGGCACCGTCAAGAGTCACCCCGGGCGACTGCCCATCCAACGGTGCATCTCATCGCAGCGACCGAGTAGACATCTCCTCCGGGGCAATGCAGATATGTCGGGCTCACGAGGCAGTGGAGTCAGCGCCTGAGACGCGGGCAGAGCTGGTGGCACGCCTCCAGCGCGAGGTCGCCGAGGGGACGTACCGGGTAGACACCCGGGCGCTCGCCCAACGACTGCTCCCCGTTCTCTTCCCGGACCAGTTTGGTGAGTAACGCTGTGCCTTCGACCGCCGTCGCGTTGACCGATGCGCTGGGGGAGCTGGACGGGCTTCTCCAGCGACAGGCCCTGGCGCTGCAAGGCGGCCGCGCCGAGGAGGTGGAGGCCCTGACCGGGCGGATTCAGCAGCTCCTGGACGGGCTCGACCTCACCGGTGCGGATTCGGCCCGTGATCCAGGGCTGCGGGCCAGGCTCGAGGCGCTATTTGCCACCGCCCGACTCCACCACCAGGCGCTGCAGGAGGCACGGGCCAAGATCGCGGCTCGTCGGGGCGCACTGGCGCGGTGCGGGGTCGAGTGGTACGGCGACCGTCCGCCGGTAGTGAGAACGGACGCTCATTTCAACCTGAGCATCTAGAGGGAAACCATGCCGGGCACATTCACTGGGCTGGAGACTGCCCTTCGCTCGCTGAGAGCGCATCAGCGGGCCATCGAGATCGTAGACCACAACATCGCCAACCTCAACACTGAGGGCTACACCCGTCAGAAGGCGCTCCTGACCACCACACCTCCCTATACCGTTCCTGCTCTGAACCGGGAACAGTACGTGGGCCAGATGGGGACGGGGGTGCAGGTCTCTCAGGTGTACCGGTACTCCTCCGGGTACCTCGATCAGCAGCTGCGCCACGAGCTGACCCGGCAGGACCGCTGGAACGTCGTCGCCGAGGCCATGGGTCAGGTTCAGGTGATCTTCCAGGAGCCTTCCGACACCGGGATCGCCAGCTCGCTGAACCAGTTCTGGCAGGCCTGGTCTGAACTGGCCGCTCAGCCGGAAGATCCGGCGGCTCGCACCGCCGTGGCGGAAGCGGCCTCCAACCTGACGTTCTCGCTGCGCGACTGTGATTCACGGCTGCGGGATCTGCGGGCCGACATGGACCTCCAGATTCGCCAGACGGTGGCCCGCATCAACGACATCGCGGTGGAGATCGCGGCCCTCAACGACCCAATCAGCAAGGTGCTGGCCTTCGGAGACCAGCCCAATGACCTCAAGGACCAACGGGACCTGCTGCTCAACGAGCTGGCCCAGCTGGTCAACATAAACTACTACGAGAACCAAGACGGCACCGTCACCGTGGACCTAGGCGGACACCCGCTAGTCATGGGCGACGACATCGGCCAGCTGTCCGTCCTGCCAGACCCCACCAATGGGATGCTGAGCAAGATAGTCTGGCAAGACAGTGGCACACCTCTCACCGTGGCAGGCGTGCCGCTGGAGGGAGCTCTGACCGAAGGGAGCATCGCTCGCGTCGGGGGCAAGCTGGGTGGCTCGCTGTATGTGCGAGATGTGGTGATCCCCAGCTACATCGAGGCGCTGGACGTCCTGGCGCAGGGCCTGATCACTTCCATCAACGGGCTCCATGCCACCGGGTTCGGGCTGCCGAACGACACAGCCACTCCGCCTGACCGCCCCGGCGCGACGTTGGGGTCGGTGGCTTTGACCCCCGGCGGGCCGGTCACCGACGTGGTGGTGGATGGCGCCACCTATCCTCCCACCCAGGGGCTGGGTGCGGGGCGCTACTCGGTGGTGGTGCGGGACAACGGTGGCACCCTGGAGTTCCGGGTTCAGGACTGGTCAGGAAGGGGCGTCTCCGTGAACGACGCTACCAACGGTGGTACCACCGATGGTTGGCAACCCCTGGCTCCGGTCCTGGGAACGGTCTACGACAGCGGGCGGGGGTTCGCCGTGGATTTCGGCGGGGTCACCGGGGTGCTGGGAGAGGTTGCGACCTTCGAGTACTGCAACTTCCTGTCGGGTGCTACGGCCGCGGACATCAACGTGTCCGACTGGGTCTACCTCGACCCCCTGAACATCGCCACTGCCACCAGGCCGGACGCTGAAGGTGAGGGTGCCCTGGCGCTGGCCATCAGCCGGCTGCGCACGGCGGCGGTGATTGGGGGGGAGGTCAGTGTGGACCAGTACTACGCCGCCACCATCACCGATCTGGGTCTGGCAACCAGGCAGGCTGAGACGCTCCGCGCCAACTCCGAGAACGTGGTTCGGCACCTCCAGCGCCGCAAGGATGAGGTGTCGGCGGTAGACCTGGATGAGGAGACCGTGAACCTGATGATGTATCAGCGGGCCTACCAGGGTGCGGCCAGAGTGATGACCGTAGTGGACGAGATGCTGGACCGGCTCATCAATGGGACCGGCCGGGTAGGGTTGTAGGGGGGTAGATGAGAATCACGCACCGGATGTTGGTCCGTACTGCGCTCGATGACCTGCGCAGCGGCATGGCGCGGATGGCTAGGTACCAGGAGCAGCTGGCTACCGGCAAAGCAATCCACCGACCGTCTGACGATCCCTTCGGCATCCAGCGGTCCATCCGTTTCCGCAGCGAGCTCCAAGCGCTGGAAGTCTGTCAGCGCAACATAGGCCTGGCCAAGGACTGGGTCAACGCCACCGACGTGGCCCTGGAGAAGCTTACCGACGTCCTGATCAGCGCCCAGAACCTGGCCTTACGGGGAGCAGACGACTCGGTGGGCACCGAGGCCAGGCAAGCGGCGGGGATGGAGGCGGCGCAGCTTCTGGGTTCGGCCCTGCAGTGCGCCAACAGTGGCGGTTACGGGCGCTACTTGTTCGCCGGCTACAAGATAGACCGTCCACCGTTCGTGGGCCTGGACGCCGCGTCCAATCCCACTGAGGACCCCGCCGAGATAGTCGCCGTCCAGTATAAGGGAGACGCCGGCGAGATCGAGCGTGAGCTTGAGCCGGGGGTCAGCCTGAGGATCAACATAGACGGGCAGGTCCCGTGGCTGGACCCAAGCAACCCGGACTCGGTGTTCCCCCTGCTGATAGACTTGCGGGACGCCCTTTGCTCGGGTGACGGGGACGCGGTTCGGGCAGTCCTGGGGCGCTTCGAAGACGTACTGCAGACGGTGACCACTGCCTGGGCCACGGTGGGCGCCAAGGCCCAGCGGCTGACTATGGCGCAGGACAAGCTAGAAGCCGTCAGCTTGGGGCTGAAGGAGCTGCTGTCCAAGACTGAGGATGTGGACATGGCAGAGGCTGTGGTAAACTCCAGCCAAGCGGCCGCCGTGCAGCAGGCGGCCCTTCAGGTGAACGCGCGGATCCTGCCCGTCTCGTTGTTGGACTACCTGAGGTGACGAGGGACAGGACAACGCCGGTGCGAGAGGTTGAGGGTTTGAACAGCGAGACGGGCTGGCCAACAGAGATCAACTTCGCCGACGGCCTAGTGGGGTGTGAGGACTGGCGTCACTTCGAGCTCGTCAAGGACGACGAGGCGGGTCCCGTGATGCTGCTCCAGTGCCTCGATGAGTCTGAAGTCGGTTTCTTCGTGGTGGAGCCGTCGGAGATCGTTGAGGATTACCAGATTGACATTCCCCCGGAGGCGGCCGAGGCGATTGGGTTGAGCGACTGGCAGGAAGCGCGGGTCCTGTGCACGCTGATCATCCGCCCGGATCCTCCCCTGGTTATCGCCAACCTGCTCGGGCCCCTCGTGATCAACCCGGGGAATGGGCGCGGCGTGCAGGTGATCTTGAACAACTCCCAGTACTCTGCCCGGCACGTGGTCGTGGGGGAGTCGAAAGGGGAGCAGTCGTGCTGATACTCACTCGCCGCCCTGGCGAGACGGTCGTCATACAGGGAGACATCAAGGTGCACGTCCTGGCGGTGGAGGGCGACCGGGTGAAGCTCGGCGTGGACGCCCCGCGGGACGTGCCCATCGTGCGCCAGGAACTGCTCGACGAAGTGCGGCGGTCTAACCTGGAGGCTGCCATCCGCGGCGACGAGCGCCGTCGGCTGGCCGCGTCCCTCGGGCGGCTGGTGCAGAAGAGCGGCGAGTGAGGCGGCCGTTCTAGGGCCGATCGAGCAGGTCCTCCCCGGAGCCGGCATCCAGCGGCAGGTACACCGTGAACACGGTGCCGTCGCCGGGCTGCGAAGAGACCTCAACTCGCCCGCCATGGCGACGTACGATGGTATAGGCGTCGTAAAGCCCCAGCCCTAGCCCCTGGCCCGCCGGTTTGGTGGTGTAGAAGGGCTGGAACAGGCGGCTCAGCTGCTCCTGAGCTATCCCCACTCCGTTGTCCGAGATGGATACGTAGACGCCCATCTCCGGGCTCATTCCCGCGCTGATCTTCACCTCGCCATCGGGCCGCTGGGCAGAGATGATGGCGTCTCGGGCATTGAGCAGCATGTTCATCCACACCACTTTGAGGTGCCCCGGGCTCCCCGTCACCAGGGGCAGGTCCTCGTCTGTCTCCACCACGGTCTGAATGCCTGCCTTGCGCAGCGGGTGAGCGACCAAGTCCAGGGCCTCTTCGATGTTGCGGGAGAGGTCCACCTCGACGAACTCGAACTCCTGCTGCCCCGAGAGCTCGAGCAGGTTCTCCACGGTGCGGGCCGCTCGGCGGGCTGCCCGCAGGATCATGGCCACGGTCTCGGTGGCGGGGTCGTCGGGTTTGGCGTCCAGCAGGAGCACCTCGGCGTTGCCGATGATGACGGTGAGCGGGTTGTTGACCTCGTGGGCGATGCTGCTGGCCAGTTGGCCGATGGACGCCATGCGGCTGGACTCGACCAGCGAGGCCTCCAGCTGGCGCTTCTCGGTGACATCCCGAGCGAAAACGACCACCCGGTTGGTCAGCCCCTCGCGATCGCGGATCGGGTAGGCGTCAATCTCCCGCCAGACGGGGCGCGGTCCCCGGTCAGAGTATGAGACCAGGACGGAGACATGCTCGCCCAGCGCCAGCGCCTCTTCCACGGCGCAGTGCTCGCAGCGTCCCTCGCTGTAGTGGTACAGCGAGCTATAGGAGGAGCCGATCAGGACCTCGGGGTGGGTGCCGTGGAAGCGGGCCTCCGGCTCGTTGACGGTGACCAGGCGGTCATCGCGATCCACGATGTACATGCCGTCGGTGATGCCGTCGAACACGGCGGAGAGGGTCTCGGTGGACTGGGAGAGCTCGCGGTAGGCCCGGTTGAGATCGCCGAAGAGACGGGCGCTCTCGATGGCGGTGGCGGCCTGATCGGCAAACGTCTTGATCAGCCGCAGGTCGCCGGCGGTGAAGGCGTTCGGCAGGATGCTATCGGTGCCCAGGACCCCCACGGCCTTGCCGGCCGCTACCATGGGCACGGCAACCACCGAGTGCGCGCCAGACGGGTCGGCGGCAGGGAAGCCATGGCGCAGGGTGTCCTCCAGGTACACGGCCTGGCCGCGCACCAGGCATCCATCGGCGCACCACTCCCAGATGCCGACGTCCGGTGCGGACGCTTTCTGATCTTCGGTAGGGGCCTGGGCCGCCAGGGAGGGGGTTCCGTCGGGCCCCAGGAGGTAAGCAAACGCGTACCGGGAGAGCGGGAGGGTGGCGACCAGCGTGCTGACCACCGCCTCCAGAACGGTGCTCTGCTCTAGGCTGGCCGCGACCGATCGGCTCACCCGTGCCACCGCCTCCGCCTCTCGCAGGCGCTGAGTGGCCTCCTCGTACAGGCGGGCATTGCTGATGGCCGTGGCGGCCTGGCCGGCAACGATCTCCAGTATGCGAACGTCCTCGGCACTGAACCCGCCCACCCGGCTGGCCCCCAGGGAAAGCACGCCCACGACCCGCTGGCCGGTGATGAGCGGCACGCCCAGGTACGAACGTAGCCAGGAAGGGGGCTCGTGCTGGCAGAACTCGTCGTCCTGCTCGAACCGGCAGGTGTCTTCGATCAGCAGGGGACGCTGGGACTCCACCACGTAGCGCGGGTAGAGGACGCTCATGCGATAGCGATCGCCAGGCTGAGACTCGGGCCGGTCTCCGAGCGCGATGACGGACTCCAACGACTCACCGGAAGCAGAAGCCAGGCGGATCTCGGCCGCATTGGCGGCCGTGAGGCCACGGGCGCCGCTCAGGGTGGTAGTGACGGTGGCCGTCAGGTCGAGGCTGGCATTGAGGGCGCGGCTGAGCTCGTACAGCGCGGCGATCTCGCCGGCCTTCTGGGCCTGGCCATGAAGCCGAGCGTTCTCGATGGCCACGGCCCCTTGGCTGGCGAGGCTGGCAAGGACGCGCACGTCGCGGTCAGTGAAGGCGTCAGTGGTGCTGGCCACGGCCAGCGCTCCCGCCAGGACCTGACCGATCATGAGGGGAGCTACGACCACCGAACCAGCGTCGGGGCCAGCCTCGAGACCGAGCCCCGGCACCAGTATCGGGCGGTCTCGGCCGGCTATCTCGTGAGCCAGCCGGGAATGCCACTGCTGGTTGAGGGCCTGTACGAGGCCTTCGTCGCCGGCCTGAGCGCAGGGCAGCAGGGCCTCCCTTGCCTCATCGGGAAGGTACAGGACGGCCCCTTTGGCCGAGGGCACGTAGCGCAGGGCGCTGTGCACCACCATGTCCAGAACCTGGTCCAGGCTGAGGGAGGCCACCATCGTTCGGCCGATCTCGGAGATGGCCTGCATCTGGTCCAGGCTGCGGGTGTGCTCCAGACTGAGACGCTGGATCTCCAGCCCGCCGGCGACAGTCGAGGCAAACATCATTAGGCCGGCCAAGAGCGGCGGCTCCCAGCCCTCGGGCTGCGGGGCCAACACGGAGAGGGTGCCGTAGGTGCGCTGGGCGGTAGCCAGGGGGACTGAGAGCAGGCGCAGCTCGCCAGGCAGTATGCGCCGGACCACGACGCCGGCCTGCGCTGCCAGGTCCCGGGACGCGGGCACGGCTTCCGGCATAGGGGCCTGGCGCGGGGAGCGGACGAGGAAGGGCGGTGACAGCACCGACACTTCCACGGCAAGCGCCTCCAGGACGTGGCGCAGGCCATCGGCGACGGATTCGCAGTAGTGCAGCAGGCTGCCACCTGTGTCCAACGACCGGCTCAGCTCCGCCAACGCATGAAGGGTGGCCACGAGCCAACCCGACGTAGGGGTTGCCTGCTCTGGCTGGCCGGTCTGGGCCCGGCCCAGGGCGGCGCCGATGAGCTGGGACAGGCTCGATGCGTCGGAGGTTACGGCCGCCCCCTGAGCGGTGGCCCACTCGGGAGCCGTGGCGCCGTCCAGGGGAACCAAGACCAGCTCTGCCTGCCCCTGGGCGAGCACGGCCGCGGCCAGCTGCTCCCAGGGCCCGGCTTTGGTGCCAGGCAGCCCCACCAGGACCAAGTTCGGGGAACACTGGCGCACCGCTGCAGTGGCCTGCGTAGGGTTGTCAGCAACCAGAACCTCACATCCCCGGCCGGCTGCCTGCCGAAGCGCTTGGACCAGGATGGGATTGGGGATGCCAGCGACGAGCAGCCGGGCCGTGGGTGGGGGCTCAGGTGGCATGAATCAGCCTCATGCCCGAAGGCAGTAGCCGTGCCGGGAGATGGTCACCAGATAAGTAGGCGATGCAGGCTCGGGCTCGATCTTGGCCCGTAGGTTCCGGATGTGCATCCGCACCAGGTCCGGACTGCCGGTGTCCGAGGGATAGTCCCATACTTCCTGAAGGAGGCGATGGGTCGAGAAGACCTCGCCCGGGTGAGTCATGAAGTGATAGAGCAGTTCGAACTCGATCGGGGTGAGCAAGGCCGTGCGGTCGCCCACCTGGACCTCGAAGGTCTTGGTGTTGAGGCAGACATCGCCCACCTTGATACACCCGTCGGACTTGGGCTCCTTGGAGGACTCCCCGATCCTTCGCATTATGGCCTGCATGCGCAGCTCCAATTCCTGTACGCTGAAGGGCTTGGTAATGTAGTCATCCGCTCCTACCTGAAAGCCCTGGATGCGGTCCTCAGTGCGGCCGCGCGCGGTGAGGAAGAGGATGGGCGTGGACGCCAGCAAGGGGTCGTCGCGCATGCGTTGACATACTTCGAAGCCGTCCATCCCTGGCATGACGATATCCAGGATGATGACATCGGGTTTGATCTGTCGGGCTTGCTGAATGCCCTGCACGCCGCTGAAGGCCAGGAAGACTGTGTGGCTACGGCGCAAAGCATTCTCAATGGTCTTGGCCACGTCTGCGTCGTCGTCAATAACCAGTACTCGCAACTTCGCCTCCGCGGGCGCCAAGTGTTCAAAGGGCGTGAATTCGGGATGACTGACCCAGTTTAGCATGCACTAATCTATCCGCAAGTGAAGCTTAAGTTCCCGGGCCCGTTTGCCGATATGTAGCAGTGCCGTAGGCCCACGGAGGATGGGCCTGGGGGAGGACGGAAGACGTGAAGCGAGTGCCCGTGGCCGACCTAAGGCCCGGACTGCAGATGGCCCGAGACCTCTCGGACGGCCAGGGCAGGATTCTGCTGCGCCGAGGGTTACGTATCACCGGAGCCCACATCCGCGCGCTGGAGGACCGAGGCTACACCTGGGTGTACGTGTCGGACGACGCCAGTGACGATATCGTGGTCGAGGACATCGTATCCTCCTACATCAGCTCGTCGACGGAGCCGATCCTCCGCGCGCTGGCGGGCCTGCGGCGCCCGACTGCCGGCCCGTCGGCCGACGAGGCGACGCACCTTGCAGAGCAGGAGCGGATCGCTTCCGTCATCGGGGGCGTCCTGAGCGCCGACGTGCTCACCGCCCTGGCGCGCATGGCCTCGGCGGATACCACGCTCGTCTACCACGGGCTGCATACGGCCATAGTCGGGCTCTGGCTCGGGGCGCGCATGGGCTTGGGCGAGGGAGCGATGCGCTCGCTGGCCACTGCCTGCATGCTGCACGACTGTGGCAAGACCCGCCTGGCGGATCACATTCTGCTCCTGCCGACCCTGAGCCGCGAGCAGCTGGGGGAGCTACGGGACCATCCGCTGCAGGGCATGCAGATGGCGCGGGAGCTGGGGATTGACGACCTCGAAGTCACTGCTGCGATTGCCCAGCACCACGAGCGCCAGGACGGCAAGGGCTATCCCCGTGGGCTCCGGGGCTCGAACCGGGTGGAGAGCAGCCACCAGACCGGCCGGATAGCCCTGGCAGCCGAGATCACCGCGGTGGCCGACACGGTTGCCATCCTCCTGAGCGACACCGTGGCCACCACGCCGCTGCAACCGGAGCAAGCCACCTGGACCCTCTACCAGCTCTCGGGGACGGTGCTGAACCGGCAGCTGGTGAACCACCTTCTGGCGGGCGAGACCCGCCTGCCGGTAGGGCTACGGGTCTACGTCTCCTCCGGCCGCTACGCCGGGTTCCGGGGGACGGTGGTGCGGACCTCACCGCTGGATGGCAGTCAGGCAGTGGTGCGGCTGGTACACGACAGCGGCGGGGGGTGGATCGGGCCGGTGGAACTGGACACGGCGGAGGAAGGGGGCGTATGCCTTCTGGGCGAGCTGAGCTAGCAACAGGGGCGGCCGGCCCGATCCCGGAGCTGCGGCACGTGGCGGTGCTGTTTGCCGACCTCCAGGGGTTCACCCGCCTGTGCGAACGACTGGACCCGGAGGAAGTGGTAGACATCCTCCAGGCCATCTTCGAGCGGCTGGGCGAGGAGGTCATCCGCTACGGGGGGCACGTGGACAAGGTCCTCGGCGACGGGGTGATGGCGCTTTTCGGTGCCCCTCAGGCTCACGAGGACGACTGCCTGCGGGCGGTGATGGCCGGCCTAGCCATGCAGCAGGCGATGTCTGCCCTGCAGCCCTGGATCCGGGAACGTCTGGACCAGAGCATAGGGCTCAGGGTGGGGATAGACGCCGGCCCGGTGGTGTATGGTGCCGTGGGGCCGGGGCCGTCGGCGCCGCCCACCGTCATCGGCGATGCGGCCAACGTCGCCGCTCGGTTGCAGCGGGTAGCGTCACCCGGGCAGGTAGTGGTGAGTGCGCGGGTGCAGCGGCTCACGGCTCCGCATGTTCAGACCCGGCGGTTGGGGATAGTGCAGCTGGAGGGGCGCCAGGCGGCCGTTTCGGCCCACTTGGCCGTGGCACCCTACTCGCCTCTCCCACAGGCGCCATCGGGCCCAGGGGCAATGCTGCTGGGACGGGACGTTGAGCTGGAGCGGCTTAGCGCCGACTATGAGGCCGCGGCGCACTCTGGGCCGATGGTTGTCTTTGTGGCCGGCGAGCGGGGGATCGGCAAGACCCGGCTGCTGGCGGAGTTCGCAGCCCGGCTCGGAGTGCTGGCGGCCTCAGAGAGGCCGCTGGTCATACAGGTGCGCAATCGCTGGGAGGTGGGTGCGGTCTACCGGCCATGTGAGCGGCTGGTGGAGGCGCTAGGGTGGCGGGCACGCTACCAGTGGAACGGAGCAGCACGTCCCAGAGGTGCAGCGTCCTATCTCCTCACTGGGGGTGAGGACGGCGCGGCGCAGGCCGTTAGTGCCCTCGCCCAGGTGTGCGACCGGATGTCCGTGGTCCTGCTGATAGACGACTGGGACTGGGCGGACCCCGACGAGGGCCCGAGCCTGGTGCGGCTCGTGGCCGGGAGCAAGGGCCTGCCGGTGATGTTCGTGGTGGCCGGCCGCAAGGTGGAGCCCAGTCTGTTCGGGCTAGACCCGGAGATCGCGGTCCGACACCTCCGCCTGCAGCCGCTGACCGAGTCCCAGTCCTGTCAGCTGGTGCAGCAGCACCCTGCCTCCAGCGCTCTGCCACCGGACGCCATTGAGGCACTGGTGCGCCGGGGCGGGGGTAACCCGGCCCACCTGCTGGAGAGCATCGAGGCCCTGATAGACGAGGGGACGCTGACGGCCTCGGGTGATGGCTGGGTGGTTAGGGAAGGCCAGGCGCTCGACGCGGTACCGGAGAGCCTCAGGAACGGGGTGCTGTCTCGGCTGGACACGCTGCCCCCAGCTGCAAAGGAGTTGGTCCGCCTCTGCGCCGTCCTCGGTGAGAACCTCGCGCCGCGCGTCCTGGCCGAGCTGGCTGGCCAGAGCGTCGAGGACGTGGGTCGGGCCATGGAGGCGGTGGTCGAGGCCGGGCTCATGTGGCCGGAGGAGAGCGAGGGGGGATACCGGTTCCGCAGTCCGTTGGTGCGAGAGGTGGCCTATGACACCATGCTCCGGCGGCACCGGGCTGAGCTCCATCGGAGAGTGGGGCTGTACCTCGAGGCGGCGGGCACCGCGGACGTTGAGGCCTTGGCTTTGCACTCGGTGAAGGGTGGCTTGGCCGAGCAGGCTGCCCGGTACGGGCCGGCAGCCGGGGAGAGGCTGCTGCATTGGGGGCGTCCCCAGGAGGCAGCCGCCCTCCTGTCGGAGCTAGAGTCCCTGATGGGGGACTACCCGCCGGAAGAGCGGGCGAGGGTGCAGGAGCTGCTGGCGCAGGCCTACGTGAGCCAGGGCGCCTGCCAGGCCGGGCTGGAGCGGCTGCTGGATGCGCTGGGCTCGGTTCGGGATCCTGCATGGCGGGCGCGGCTAATGCGGGAAGTGGGTTGGGCCCATGCCATTGATGGCCGGCCTGACCTGGCGATGCGACACTATCAGCAGGCGCGGGAGCTGGCAGCTTCGACCGCGAATGAGGGCGAGTGGGCGATGGTGGCCGCCTCCATGAGGCTGCTCTATGACCGTCCCTGAGGCCGGGCTCGGGAAGGGGATTGTGACGGGGCGCACTAAGGCGACTAAGGTTGTCTGTGTTCGGGTGCTGTGTTATAGTCGCCTGTGCTGTGTCCACTCAGCCGGCAGGCAGGAAGGGCAGTGAAGCTGGACAGGTCCACACTAAGGGCCCTCGCCGTCGGGGCTCAGATCGGCACCTCGATCGCTGCCTCCATCGCCCTCTCCGTAGGCGGCGGATTTCTATTGGACAGGTGGCTTGGCACCTACCCGTTGTTTCTTCTGGTAGGGATACTGGTGGGTCTGGTAGCGTCGTTCTTCACGCTGCGGGACTTCAGCCGCCAGTTCAACGGGCGCACAGGCGGCAATAGCAGAGCGAAGTAGGACGTGACTGCCTCAGTGGAGGGCGTAGGTTGGAGATAACGCTCGCGGCCGAACCCGTCTTCAAGGTGGGCGGCCTGGTAATCACCAATACCATGATCACCAGCGTGCTGGTGGTGCTGGTGCTTACTGTGATAGCCGCGGTGTTTCGGGCCAGGCTGTCAGTGTCGTCTCCGGGGCGCTTCCAGTCCCTGATCGAGTGGGTGCTAGGGTTCGTAATGAGCCTCTGCGAGCAAGCCGCCGGGCCGGAGCTTGGCCGTCGTATCTTCCCCTTGGTGGCCACCTTCTTCATCTTCATCCTCACCGCCAACTGGATCGGCCTCCTCCCAGGCTTCCACTTCATCCGTGTGACGAACTTCGAGGGGCACGTGGTGCCCATAGTGCGTTCTGCCAACAGTGACCTGAACATGACCGTCGCTATGGCCCTGGTAGCAGTGGGAACGGTTCAGGTGCTGGGGGTAATGTCGAGGGGGTTTGGTGGGTACCTGAAGGAGTTGTTCACCCCGGTGTTCATGGCGCCCATTCACCTCATCAGCGAGGTGTCGCACGTCATCTCTCTGGCTGGACGACTCTTCGGCAACATATTCGGGGGCGAGGTGCTCATGCTGGTCATGTACACCTTGGTTCCCTACGTGGTCCCGACGATATTCCTAGGGCTGGAAGTTCTGTTCGGGTTCATCCAGGCCCTGATCTTCACGGTACTCACGGTCGTCTATATAACGCTGGCTGCGGGCCCGGAGCACGGCGAAGCAGCTTGAGACTGGGTGGAAGCCCGGCAACTTCCGCATCGGGGGTATCTGGACATATGGAGCAGGATGCAACGGTCTTTCTGGCAGCGGCTCTCGCCATTGGTCTGGGTGGCCTGGGGCCTGGCATAGGCATCGGCTATGCCGTCGGCAAGGCGATGGAGGCTATCGGTCGGAACCCAGAGGCCGAGGGCGCTGTGCGCACGACGATGATCCTGGGCGCGGGTCTGGCCGAGGCCGTCGCCATCTACGCCTTCGTCATTGCCCTCATCCTTGCACTGGTGGTCTAGGGGCGGGATGCGACGGGCACGCGAGCCTGAAGGCGGTGAGATGACATGAACGCACTGGGGATAGACCTGTGGGGTATCCTCTGGCAGCTGGTCGCTTTCGGACTGCTGCTCTTCATCCTGTACCGGCTGATGTACCGGCCCCTGCTGGACATCGTGGACGAGAGAGCGGCACGGGTGCGCGAGGGGATGGAGAACGCGGAAGCGGCCCGCAGGCGCGCCGAGGAGGCCCAGCAGGAATACGACCGCGCGCTCGAACAGGCTCGGCGACGAAGCCAAGAGGTAGTGGCTGAGGCCGCGCGGGCCAGTGAGAAGACCCGTCAGGAGATGCTGGAGCAGGCTCGGCAGGAAGCGGCGCACCTGGTGGAGGAGGCGCGGCAGCAGATCGAGCTCGAACAGCGGCAGGCCCTGGCCGCGGTGCGAAACGAGATCGTGGATCTCTCCATCGAGGCGACCCGTCGCGTACTCCAGCAGAGCCTGGACGAGGAGATGCAGCGGCAGCTGATCCAGCAGTTCCTCCGCGAGGAGCAGGGCGGGAAGGATGAAGGATAGGGAGCTGGCCGTCTCCTATTCGCGGGCTGTTTTCGAGGCCGCTGTTCAGTCTTGGGCCGAGGATCTCATCGCTCTTCGGGACAACCTTCGCGTCGAGAGCTCAGCGCGGGCCACTCTGGGCGACGAGAACGTGCCCTTCGAGACCCGGAAGACGCTCGTGGACCGGATGCTTCCCCCGAGTGCCCCCAGCCAGCTTCGGAACCTCGTCTACAGCCTGGTGGGCGAGGGGCGCCTGAGCCTTCTAGATGACATAATCGTGGAGCTCCGCCGCTTTGTCCGATATGGGCCGGATGTGAAGGTGGCGGAAGTGACCAGTGCCGTGCCCCTCGATGACGAGGCGAAGGCCGCCGTCGAGAAGCGGCTCGTTGCTCGCTTTGGCGAGCCCCTGGACGTGTCCTGGAGGGTGGATCCGCGGCTCATCGGCGGGTTGGTCATTCAGGTTGGCGACGAACTCATTGACGACAGCGTGCTCACCCGTCTTGAGACTCTGAGGCAGACTCTGCAAGAGTCCCTGTAGGGGATCCGCCCATAAGCCCGAGCCGGCCCCGACGACACCGCCCATGGTTCGGGCCTGACGACAGCCCACGACTTGTGCACGAGTCGGAGAAGCTGTGGCCGAGCGGAAGCGCGACCTCAGGCGGCGGATGCAGACGGTACAGAACATGGCGGAGTTCACCCGTGCTCTGTATCTGGTCTCTGCTGTCCGCCTGCAGCAGGCACGGGAGGCCCTCAGGGAGGCTTCTCCGTACCTGGAGAAGGCGCGCGAGCTTAGCGGTCGGGTGATGGATCGCGCCGGCTGGGGAATAGCCGATCCACTGCTGGCAACGAGGCCGGTGTATCAGGTCGGAGTGCTGGTCATAACCTCCGATACTAGGCTCTGCGGGGGCTGCAATTCCGGACCGGTCCGGCTGGCGCTGGAGCTGGAGCGGGACCTGGATGTGCCGGTGCGGTACTGGGTTGTGGGCCGCCAGGGGGCGCAGATGCTGCGGGCGGCGGGGGTGTCGCCAGCCCGAGTGTACGAGGGCATACCGCACCGGGTGCGGCTCGAGCACGTGGCTCCGATCGCCCGTATGGTGATGTCGGAGTTCACCAGTGAGGAAGTGGACGCGGTGGTTGTGGTGTACAACCGGTTCGTGTCCGCTCTCACTCAGTGGCCGGAGGCGATACCGCTGCTGCCTCTGAGCCGGGAGTTCATGGCGGAGGCGGCAGCCGAAGCTCCGGCAGCTGCCGGTCCTATGGGGGAGGGGGATCGGTACCAGATCGAGCCCGAGCCTGAGGCGCTGCTGCGGGCTCTGCTACCCCAGCTGGTGACGGCTGAGGTGTACAACACGCTCATGCAGGCGCGCGTGAGCGAGCACGCGGCCCGAATGCGGGCCATGAAGACCGCTAACAACGACGCCCTGGAGCTGCACGAGAAGCTTCTCAGCCAGTACCGGGCGATGCGGCAGAACGAGATCACTAGCCAGGCGCGAATTGTGAGCGCCGCCGCGGAGGTCTTCCGGCAGCGACAGGCAGCGGCGCCACCACCGGCAGCAGCAGCGCTGGAGCCGAGCCGGCTGAAGAGGGCGGTGGTGACCTCAGCCGTCAGGCTGAGCCCGGCGGAACGTGGGCTGGTCCGCGACTGGGTCTACCGGCGCTTTGGCTACAACGTGGACTTCGACTGGCAGGAGGACCGGTCCCTCATCGGTGGGGTTATGGTTCGACTGGATGGAAGGGTGATGGATTACAGTGTAACGGGCCACCTAGAGGCGCTGCGGCGCCAGGCTTCTGGGCCCTCGGCAGGGTATTCTGAGGGAGGAACCGCTAAGTGCTGAGAACTGAGGATATCGTCGCGTCCATCCGCCGCCAGATGCGGGAGTTCGAGCCCCCGGTGCTGGAGGCTGACGTTGGTACCGTCCGGCAGGTCGGCGACGGCATCGCCTACGCCACTGGGCTCTCTAACGTCATGGCAAGCGAGATCGTCCAGTTTGCCAACGGGACCTATGGCATGGCGCTCACCCTGGAGGCTAACCAGGTCGGGATCATCATCCTGGGAGAGTACACCGACATCGAGGAAGGGGACGAGGTCCGCGGGACGGGCCGGGTGATTGACGTCCCCGTGGGTGAGGGCCTCCTGGGCCGGGTGGTGGATGCTCTGGGGCGGCCGGTGGACGGGCGCGGGCCGATCCAGGCGGCCGAGCGGTACCCCGTGGAACGAGTAGCCTATGGGGTGGTGCGCCGGGCCAACGTGGACACCCCGGTACAGACGGGGCTCAAGGTGGTGGACTCGGTCATCCCCATCGGGCGGGGACAGCGTGAGCTCATCATCGGCGACCGGCAGACGGGCAAGACGACCATCGCGGTTGACACTATCCTCAACCAGCGGGGCAAGAACCTCATCTGCATCTACGTAGCCATCGGCCAGAAGCAGTCCAGCATTGCCCAGGTGGTCGCGAAGCTGGAGAGCGCTGGGGCCATGGAGCACACGATCGTGGTGGCCGCTCCCGCCTCAGACCCGGCCGCACTGCAGTATCTGGCGCCCTACGCCGGTTGCGCCATGGGTGAGTACTTCATGGATCGGGGGATGGACGCCCTGGTGGTCTACGATGACCTGCTCAAGCACGCCTGGGCGTACCGCGAGCTGTCGCTGCTCCTGCGGCGTCCGCCTGGTCGCGAGGCCTTCCCGGGCGATATCTTCTACCTGCACTCGCGGTTGCTGGAGCGGTCGGCCCGCCTGCATCCGGACTACGGCGGCGGGAGCCTGACTGCGCTGCCCATAGTGGAGACTCAGGAAGGGGACATATCGGCCTACATCCCCACGAACATCATTTCCATCACCGACGGGCAGCTCTACCTGGAGACAGACCTGTTCTACGCCGGCATTCGCCCGGCTGTGAACCCCGGGTTGTCGGTGTCTCGTGTGGGAAGCGATGCCCAGGCTCCGGCGATGCGCCAGGTGGCCGGTCGGCTCCGCCTGGAGCTGGCCCAGTTCCGAGAGCTGTCGGCATTCGCCCAGTTCGGCTCGGAGCTGGACCCGGCTACCCGTGCCCAGCTGGAGCGGGGCCTGCGCCTGACGGAACTGCTCAAGCAGCCTCAGCATCGGCCCATGTCATTGGAGGACGAGGTGCTGGTGCTCTTTGCCGGCATCAACGGCTTCCTGGACGATGTACCTGTGGACCAGGTGCGGCGTTTCGAGGAGGGGCTCATCTCCTTCATGCGGACAAGCCACGGCGAGCTGATGGATACCATCGCCACCGGCCAGCGGCTGTCCCAAGAGACGCAGGACCAGCTACGCCTGGCGATCGAGGACTTCAAGTCAACGGGGATCTATTAGCTCGGTGGCAAACGTAAGAGAGATAGGCCGGCGCATCTCCACGGTGCGCTCCCTGGCCCAGGTTACCCGGGCGATGCAGATGGTTTCGGCATCGCGCATGAGGAAGGCGCAGGAGAGGGTGCTTGCCGCCCGCCCCTACGCCGAGAAGACTCAGGAGCTGCTGCGCCGCCTGGCGACGGCAGCAGGCGAGAGCTCCCACCCCTTGCTGCGAGCCCGGCCGGTGCGTCGCCTGGCCATCGCCCTCATCGCCTCCGACCGTGGCCTGTGTGGAAGCTACAACTCCAACGTGGCCCGGTTGGCGCTCCGCTACGCTCGGCAGGCCGGGGTCCCCGTGTCTTACGTGACGGTGGGCAGCGAGGCCCGACGGGCCGTCCTGGCTGCAGGTGGCGAGCTGCTGGCCGAGTTTGGGGGCATCCCGTCCGACCTGACCATAGGGTTTGCTGCTCCCATCGCGCGGGTCTTGGAGGAGGCTTTCCTGGCCGGAGAGGTGGATGCGGCCATGGTGGCTTATACTGAGTTCCGCAGCGTCGTCTCGCAGGTACCCAAGATCATCCAGCTTCTGCCGGTGTTGCCCGTGGCCCCGGGGGACGGCGCAGCGAGCGAGGCCCGCGAGCTGGCTCCCAACGGTGGATCGCGGGTGGAGTACATCCACGAACCGGCGGCGGGTGGAATACTGGACACGCTGGTGCCGCAGTCCGTCGAGGTGGCAGTGCTTGGCTGCCTGTTGGAAGCGGCGGCGAGCGAGCACTCGGCGCGCATGGTGGCCATGCAGAACGCCACGCAGAACGCCAGCGACCAGATCGAGGCCCTGACCCGCGCCTTCAACCGAGCCCGGCAGACGGCCATCACTGGCGAGATACTCGATATAGCCAGCGCCACCGAAGCCCAGCGGGCGGGCTAGCGCCCCGACACGCTCTCAGGAGGGTTAATGCCTAAGGGCACTGTAGGTAAGATAGTCCAGATCAATGGCCCGGTCGTAGACGTGGCCTTCCCGGAGGATGAGCTTCCGGAGATCTACGACGCGGTTGAGGTGACGGATAACGGGCGCACCGTCACGCTCGAGGTGCAGCAGCACGTGGGTCGGGATGTGGTCCGGTGCATCGCCATGGACACCACCGACGGAATGCGACGCGGCATGGCTGCGGTCCAGACCGGCGGTCCGATCACCGTCCCGGTAGGGCCGGAGATACTGGGGCGAGTGTTCAACGTGCTGGGCGAGCCGATTGACGAGCGGGGGCCGGTGCAGGCGACTCAGCGCTACCCGATCCACCGGGACCCGCCGCCATTTGCGGAGCAGACGGCCCGCAGCGAGTTCTTCGAGACGGGGCTCAAGGTCATTGACCTGATTGCACCCCTCACCCGCGGCGGCAAGACGGGGATCTTCGGGGGCGCCGGCGCCGGCAAGACGATCATCATCACCGAGCTCATCCGCTCCATCGCCATGGAGCACGGCGGCTACTCCGTCTTCACCGGGGTAGGCGAGCGGACCCGTGAGGGCACCGAGCTCTGGCGCGAGATGGAGGAGTCCGGCGTGCTGCCCCGAACGGTCATGGTGTTCGGGCAGATGAACGAGTCGCCCGGGGTGCGTCTGAGAGCGGCCCTGACCGGGGTGACGATGGCCGAGTATCTCCGCGATCAGGGAGCGGAGGTGCTGCTGTTCATTGACAACATCTTCCGCTTCGTGATGTCCGGCTCCGAGGTCTCGGCGCTGCTGGGGCGGATGCCCTCGGCCGTGGGCTATCAGCCCACCCTGGGGTCGGAGATGGGCGAGCTGCAGGAGCGGATCACGTCCACCCGGCGGGGTGCCATCACCTCCATGCAGGCCGTCTACGTCCCGGCCGACGACTACACCGACCCGGCGCCGGTGACCACCTTCGCCCACCTAGACTCGACCATCTCGCTGGACCGCTCCATCGCTGCCCAGGGGCTCTACCCGGCCGTTGACCCGCTCGCCTCGACCTCCCGCATCCTGGACCCGCAGATAGTGGGGGAGGAGCATTACGAGGTCGCCCGAGAGGTACAGCAGGTGTTGCAGCGGTACAAGGACTTGCAGGACATCATCGCCATCCTGGGCGTGGATGAGCTCTCGGACGAGGACCGGCTGGTGGTGGCCCGGGCCCGGCGCGTACAGCGGTTCCTGTCGCAGCCCATGTTCGTAGCCGAGCGCTACACCGGGCGCCCCGGGCGCTACGTGCCCATCGCCGAGACGGTGCGAGGGTTCAGGGAGATCCTGGACGGCAAGCACGACAACGTCCCGGAACAGGCGTTCTTCATGCAAGGGGACATCGAGGACGTCCTCAAGGCTGCGGAGGGGGTGCGCTAGCTTGCCTGGTGAGCTTCACCTGGAGATAGTTACAGCGGAGCGGCTAGTCTACTCCGGGCCGGTCACCTTCGTGAGCGCGCCTGGGCAGGAAGGGCGACTCGGGATTCTGCCGGGGCATGCCCCTCTCTTGGCCGCCCTGCGGCCGGGTGAGCTCAGGCTGAGCCCCAAGGGGGAAGACGAAGAGGTCAGCCTGGCCATTGGAGGCGGGTTCCTGGAGGTGAGCGGGGACCGGGTGGTGGTCCTAGCCCACTCAGCGGAGAGAGCGGCTGAGATTGACCTAGAGCGGGCCCGTCAGGCGCGTGAGCGGGCTCTGCAGCGGCTCCAAGACCGTAGCAGCGCGGATGTGGAGAGAGCGCGCGCGGCCATCGCCCGGGCGGAGGCCCGGATCAGGGTGGCCGAAGGTTACCGCAGAATGCACGGGGAGCAGGGGAGGTAAGACCGCAGTTGGCTAAGCACATCGGCATAGACCTGGGCACCGTAAACGTGATGGTCTACGTGTCCGGCAAGGGAATCGTTCTGAAGGAACCGTCGGTGGTGGCGATCTCGGTCAAGGAGAACAAGATCGTGGCCATCGGCGAGGAAGCGCGCGAGATGCTGGGTCGAAACCCAGAGAGTATCGAGGTGGCCCAGCCCCTTCAAGATGGTGTCATCGCCGACTACGTGGTCACCGAAGCCATGCTGCGCTACTTCCTCAACCGCGTCTGCGGCCGGGTACGCTTCTCCCGGCCCATCGTCATGCTTACCGTCCCGGTGGGCGTGACCAGCGTGGAGAGCAGGGCCGTCCGGGATGCCGCCCTGCAGGCGGGAGCGCGCGAGGCGCACCTCATCGCCGAGCCGTTGGCGGCCGCTCTGGGCGCGGGCATGCCCATCAGCACCCCCAGTGGCAACATGGTGGTGGACATGGGCGGGGGGACGGCGGAAGCAGCCGTGATCTCGCTCAACGACATCGTGGTGGCCGGGTCCGTCCGGGTCGGGGGGAACATGGTGGACCAGGCCATCCAGGCCTACATCCGCCGCAAGTACAACCTCAACATCGGCGAGCCGACGGCAGAGGAGATCAAAATCAACATCGGCAGCGCCTTGCCCCTCGAGGACAACCCCACCATGGAAGTCAAGGGGCGAGACCAGATGGCGGGGCTGCCGCGCACCATCCGGGTGTCCTCGTCGGAGATCACGGAGGCCATGTCCGAGCCGCTGGCCGAGGTCGTGGCGATGGTCCGCAGTGTGCTGGAGCGCACACCGCCCGAGCTAGCCTCGGACATCGTTGACCGGGGCATGATCATGACGGGCGGCGGGGCGCTGCTGCGCAACCTGGACCAGATGCTCACGCAGGAGACGGGCGTGCCCTGCTTCGTGGCCGACGACCCCATGGCCTGTGTGGCTATCGGTGCCGGCCGGGCCCTGGACAACCTCCCGATCATGCGCCGGGCGATGGTGCTGCAGTAGATCGGCCTGGACGCGTATCTTGACAGCAATCGGTCCCGCCTGGGGGTTCTCGGGCGGGACCGCGGTTTCTGGGGACTGAACCGGACGCGCCGGCTAGCGGTCGCGCGCGGCCAGGTAGTAGGCCATGTGTTGCAGGTGGATGACAGGGTCTATCTGCTGCACCTGGACGTGCGAGGGTACGGTCAGTGAGATGGGGGCATAGTTGAGGATGGCCTCGATGCCCGCCGCCACCAGCTCGTCGGCTACGGACTGAGCCGCCTGGGCGGGGACGGCCACGATGGCGATCCTGATGCCATCCTCGCGGATGCGATCCGGGATCTGCTCGGAAGGCAACACCTGGTGGCCGGAGACATTCTGGCCGACTTTGGTGGGGTCGCTGTCGAAGACGTGGGCGATATAGAACCCTCGGGCGTAGAAGCCCCCGTAGTGCATGATGGCCTGTCCGAGCGCGCCCACGCCCACCAGTATCATGGGCCAGCGGCGGTCTACCCCCAGGATCTTCTCCAGTTGGGCCCGCAGATTGGCGGTATCATACCCGGTGCCCTGCTTCCCGAACTTGCCGAAGTAGGAGAGGTCCTTGCGAATCTGGGCCGAGCTCAGGCCCAGGCGAGCGGCGAGTTCTTGAGAGGAAGTGACCAGCCGCCCCTCTCCCTCCATGTGGCGCAAGGTACGCAGGTACAGGGGCAGCCGGGCGACGACCATGTCTGGGACCGTGACCTCCGGCATTCGACGGAGCCTCCTGGAGAGTGTAATTACAGGCACAATCACTAGTGGCATGGTAGCATGCATGTACGGTAGGGGCAAGCGATGGCGCGACCAGACGGAGCAGTGGCAGCAGCCCCGCGAGGGTGCGACTGGGCCGCGTGTCCCCGTGGTTGAAGGCCTAGAAAGGTAGTGCGCGGTTGTCTGGAATCCTGTCGTATGACGATACCATCGTGGCGGTGAGCACCCCGCCCGGAGCCGGCGGCATCGGCATCGTTCGGATGAGCGGACCGGAGGCGCTGAGGATCCTGCGGTCGCTATTCCGTCCCAGCAGTACCGGGCCCGAGCAGGCGCCCCGGTGCCTGTGTCACGGACGGTTGGTAGACCGGGCAGACGGCACCGTCGTGGATGAGGTGCTGGCCACGTTCATGCCAGCCCCGCACACCTACACCCGCCAGGACGTAGTTGAGATCAATACCCATGGCGGACCGCTCGTGGTGCGGCGGACGCTCGAGCTGTGCCTGGAGCTGGGGGCCCGGTTGGCGGAGCCGGGGGAGTTCACCCTGCGGGCCTTCCTCAACGGCCGCATAGACCTGGCGCAGGCGGAAGCAGTCCGAGACCTGGTGGCGGCGCGCACCTCATTGGCTGCGCGGCAGGCCGTGGCTCAGCTGGATGGCTTACTCAGCTCACGGGTGCGCACCGTCAGAGAGCGGCTCCAGTCTTGCCTGGCAGCGCTGGAGGCCTGGCTGGACTTCGATGAGGGCGAGGAACCGGGGCTGGAGCCGGCGCTCCAGGCATCCAACGCCGAGATCGAGGCGCTGGTGCGGTCGGCAGACGCCGGGATCATGCGCCGGGAAGGGCTGCGAGCGGCGATAGTGGGCCGGCCCAATGTCGGCAAGTCGTCACTTCTGAATGCGCTGCTCAGGTCAGATCGGGCCATCGTGACGGACGTGCCCGGCACGACGCGCGATACGGTGGAGGAAGCGGCCGACCTGGGTGGGCTGACCGTGGTGTTCGTGGATACCGCCGGGCTGGACCAAGAGGAGACCCCCGACCCGGTGGAGCGGCTGGGCCGAGAACGGTCCCGCCGGGCTCTGGAGTCGGCGCACATGGTGCTGCTGGTGCTGGACGCCAGCCGCCCACTGGAGCCGGCAGATTACGAGATAGCCCGGCTGGCAGCGCAGGCCCCGGCGGCGGTGGTGGTCTGGAACAAGGTGGACTTGAACGGCCCAGCACAGGCCGCGCCGCTGACGGGCTACCCGGAGGTGCGCGTCTCGGCGCTGACCGGAACCGGCCTGGACCGTCTGGAACGCGTGGTGGTGGAGCAGGCCCTGGGGCCCGACCTGGCCGGCCAGGAGGCGGTGCTCAGTTCGGCGCGTCAGAAGATGGCAGCGGTTCGGGCGCTGGAAGCGGCGCGCTCGGCTCTGGCGGGGTGGCAGCAAGGGCTCGGGCTGGATGCGGTGGCGGAGGATATCCGAGTGGCCTGCCGAGCCCTTGGCGAGATCACGGGCGAGACTGTCGAGGGGGACCTTCTGGAGCGTATCTTCGCCACGTTCTGTGTCGGCAAGTGAAGGGTCCGCTAGAACACCTTGAACCAGATCAAGACGCCCATCAGGATGAAGAAGCCTGCCGAGACGCGGCGCATGAGATCCTCCGGCACTACCCGGGTGAGCGCCTCTCCGAACACCACGCCAATCAGGGTCACCAGTCCGAGGGCTACGAAGGCACCCAAAAACACCGACAACGGCGCCTTGTGCTTGGCCGTCATGCTAATGACGGCGAGCTGGGTCTTGTCGCCGAGCTCGGCAAGGAAGAGCAACCCGAATGTGCTCACGAGCACCTTCCAGTCCATACTGAACTCCTGTTTGGCGTGTGATGCCGCCGCCGCTGGGGAGATCGCGACGCGAATACCCGGATCGGGGGCAAGCGAACATCTCATTGTAGCCCGGCGTCAGGAGGCGGGGCAACCCACCCCCAGACCGGGGAAAGGTCAGGTGCTGGTATGGGGGCTCCCCCGTCCGGGGCGCTAGGTAGTGGGCAGACGGAGGCGAAGGCAGGCGTTGCTCGCCACCTTGGGGACTTGGCTTGGGCGCCGGTCATCGCCTTCATGCTCCTGCATTTCCTGGGCAACGGCGCCTACACTCCCTACCTGCAGCTGTACTACCAGGAACGGGGCCTCTCGCCGGTCGCCATCGGCACCCTAACCGGCATTGGGCCGGCGTTGGCGGTGGTGATGCCTCTGTTCTGGGGGCTGGTGGGCGACCGGTCGCGTCGGGTACGGGCGCTCCTGGCGGTGACGTCCGTCTTTGCTGCCGCTTCGTTCATGGGCCTGTCCCTTGCCGCGAGCTTCACCGCTCTGCTGGTTCTCTCGGCGCTCTTCAGTGCCTTCTCCCTCGCCAGTGGCCCGCTGAGCACCGCGGTGGTGCTGGAGGAGGCGGAGCGACGGGGAACGGACTATGGCCGGCTGCGGATGTGGGGCTCAGTTGGGTTTGGCCTGGGGATCCTGGGGTCCGGGGCCCTGGTCTCACGGCTGGGGACGGGGGCGATCTTCGCCGCCTATGCTGTCCCCACGGTACTGGCGCTGGGCCCGCTACTGTGGTTGCGGGAACGCGGCGTGAGCGTGGGGCGACTCACGGCACGCTCGATGTGGCAGGTGCTCTCTGATCGTCGCTTGCTGGCTCTGTTGGCGGTAGTGCTGATCTGGCGGATCACCGCTTCCGGGTACTACACCTTCTACACCATTTACATAACCGAGATGGGCGCCAGTCCCTCCCTGGTGAGCGTGGCCTGGGCGTTGGGCCTGGCGGGGGAGGTGACGGTCCTGCGGCTCTCCGGGCGGATGGTCAACCGGATGGGCGTCTGGGGGCTGTTGGCGCTGGGCCTACTGGGATCGGCCGTGAGGTGGTTGGCCTACGCCGCTGCGCCCAGCCCAGAGTGGACGCTGCCCTTTCAGGTGCTGCATGGGCTGACCTTCGGAGCTACGACCACCGCGGCCATCCTGGCGGTGGACAAGATATTCCCGACTGATCTGCGCTCCACTGGCCAAGGCGTGCTCAGCATGGTCATGTGGGGTGTGGGCGGTCTGCTGGGGTCGCTGGCGGCGGGAGTGGTCTTCGACGCGGTGGGCCCGCGCTGGATGTACGGCCTCTGTGCGGCCGGGGCGGCGCTGGTGGGCGTCGCCGTCGCGGCCGCGATTCGCTCTGCTTCCCGCCGAGGGACGGAGCTAACCTAGACCCGTATCGTGCGCCAGCGGCCGGTCCGGTAGCGCAGGACGGTGGCGGTGGCTCGGGCCGCGCCATCGAGCACGTTGGCGACGTAGATGCCCGTGAGCCCCCAGCCCAGGACCGGGCCGAAGAGGTACGAGAAGGGCAGGCGGAAGAGCCAGACGCCAAGGAAGCTGGAGAGCATGGGGAAGCGGGTGTCTCCCGCTCCTCGCAGGCTCCCGGCCGTGACCTGGGCGACGGCCTGGAAGGGCTGCGACAAGGCCAGCACGACCAGGGCGCTCTGGCCCATGGTGATGATGTCGGGGTCGTCAGTGAAGATGGTCATCACCTGGTGACCGAAGATCGCCATGAGGCCACCGGCAGCGCTCATCCAGATGGCCGCCATGAGGGTGGCGTGGCGGGCGGCGCGGTCACTTAGGTCTGGCCGCTTGGCCCCCAGGCACTGGCTCACCATGGCGGTGGCGCCCAGGGCGAACCCCATTCCCGGCTGGAACGCCAGGGAGATGGCCTGGAAGGTGATCCGCTGGGTGGCGTAGACGGCGGTACCCAAGCTGATGGCGACCACCCCGTAGAGCAAGTTCCCCCCGCTCACGAAGAACTGCTCCCCCATGGAAGGCAGGCCCAGGCGCAGCAGGCGAGCGGCCACGGGCGGGTTGAATCCCCAGCCCACCCGGCCGCGAATGGTGAAACCCTTGCGACCGCTGAGAAGCACTCCCAGGAGCAATAAGGTTCCGATCGCTCGGGCGAT
>JBMNTK010000025.1:0-25649 GCA_050945695.1 Anaerolineae bacterium
ACCACCTCGCCCGGCCTGAGATCGGCGAACCGGGTGGGCGTGCCGCAGCCCAGGCCCAAGTCCGACCCCTCGGCCATGTCGCGGGCCAACTCGCCGTAGTCCACCAGCGGCGCGCCCGCGGCGCCCTCGGGCGAGCAGCAACTGCTGCTAGTCCCCCCGCCGCCGCAGCAGCAACCACCACCGCTCGCGGCCGCGGCATAGCGGCGTCGTACTTCACTTCTCACTCTGCTCTCATCCACAGACATCACTCCTCAGATAGAATCGCACACCTTCGCTAAGTCCGTCGCCTTCGGCCACAACCTCTTGGCCCAAGACCCCTTCGCTACCCTCAGGGCAGGCTCTCAGCCGTCCGCCACCATCCACCGCTCCGCCTGACACAGCTCGCACGTGCACCCCTCCGGGCAGCCTCGCGCCGCTGCCGACAGCAGATCCGCCCTCGGGAGGGCTGCGTCGCCTCGGAACAGGACCCGCCGGAACCACAGGGCCACGTACACCAGCCCTATCAGCACCGGCACCTCGATCAGGGGGCCGATCACCGTCGCCAGCGCCTCTCGCGAGGCGATCCCAAACGTCCCCACCGCCACCGCGATCGCCAGCTCGAAGTTGTTGCTGGCAGCGGTGAAGGACTGGGTGGTGGCCATCTCGTAGGAGAAGCCTCGCCAAATCGAGATGCCAAACGACACCAGGAACATGATCACGAAGTACAGCGTCAGCGGGATGGCCACTCGCAGCACCTCGAAGGGTGCCGCCAAGATCTGATCGCCCTGCATGGAGAACATCACCACGATGGTGAAGAGCAGCCCCACCAGCGCGGTCGGGCCCAGCTTGGGGATGAACTCCTGGTCGTACCACTTGGCCCCCTTTCGTCGCAGCAGCACGAAGCGGGTGATGATACCGGCAGCCAGGGGGATGCCCAGGAAGATGAGAACGCTCCGGGCGATCTCGCCCATGCCGATCTGTACTACCGTTGCCTCGGCGCCCAACCACTGCGGGACCAGGCGCAGGAACAAGTAGGCCAGGGGGCTGTACATCACGATCTGGAACACCGAGTTCAGCGCCACCAGCACGGCGCAGTACTCCGGGTCGCCCCCGGCCAGCATGTTCCAGATGAGCACCATGGCGATGCACCGGGCCAAGCCCACCAGGATCAGCCCCGTCCGGTAAGCGGGGAAGTCGGGCAGAAGCGCCCAGGCCAGGATGAACATGATGATGGGGCCGATGATCCAGTTGAGCGTCAGCGACACCCCGAACTGCTCCAGGGCACCGGTGACCTTGCCCAACTCCTCGTACTTCACCTTGGCCAGGACCGGGTACATCATCCACAGCAGTCCGATGGCAATGGGAAGGGACACGGTGCCCAGGGAGAGGGCGCCGAACACATCTCTTATGCCGGGGGCTACCGCTCCCAGCCCCACTCCCACCGCCATGGCTACGAAGATCCATAGCGGCAGGAATCGATCCAGGAGCGAGAGCCTGGCTACCACCCCGCCTTGGGACGAACCCGACTGACTCATCGAACTAGCCTCTCATAGATTGGCTGACGAGGCGCTCAGCCAGATGCTGCCTCATCCGTCATCCACGCGACGATCTCGTCCTTGCGCGGCAAGCCGCCCGAGTGCTTCACTTCCTCGTCGATGACCAGACCGGGGGTGCTCAGGATGGGGTATTCCATGATGGCATCCACATCCTGCACCTTAGTTATGGTTGCCTCCACCCCCGTCTCGGCGACGGCCTCCTGCACCATCTGCTCTAGCCGCTTGCACCGCGGACACCCGGTTCCCAGTATCTTGATCTCCACTTAGTTCCTCCCGTGTCTAGATATGCGTATCCAGTCAGCTTCACTCAACGGATGCGGCTCGCCGCCTCCTCCCCTGACTTCTCAGGTGACGGACGGGGATGAGGCTCCCCCGCCAGCCGCCGGGGCCCCAGGGCCAGCACTCCAAGCAGCACCGCCAGCCCTGCGACCACGTAGGCCCCCAGCAGCACCGGGTCAGAACCATCCACCACGGCCCCGTAGACCAAGCCCGCCAGGGTGCTGAACAGCGCCACCCATCCCACGTACACCCAGGCCCGCGTCTTGCCGATGACGCTGGCGGTGATGAGGATGCTCTGCAGGCTCAACTCCGGGTCACTCATCAGGTAGGCCAGCAGCGGCCCCCGGTGCATGCCCAAGTCCAGGAACATGTTGGCGATGGGCACCTCGACCAGGGTGGGGAAGTACATGAACACCCCGAAGATCACCCCTACCACGTTCGCGGCCACCGAGTTGCTGCCCGCGATGGCCTGCACCCACTCCGGCCGGATGATGACGCGCACCACCCCGGCGGCGAACACGCCCACGATGAGCAGGGGGAAGATCTGCTTCACAAAGCGCCACATCTCCCACAGCCACTCCTGGATCTCGAAGTGGTCCAGCCCCTTCCAGGCCACCACCGCCACCGCGCCGAGCACCAGGGCCTCACCCAGGAAACGGCCGGTGAAGTTGAGGGCGATGCTTCCGGACAGCACCTCCACCCGCAGGGCCGCCACCAACAGCGTCGCGGCCAACAGGCCCAGCGCCACCCAGGTCCAGCGGTTGAAGCCTTCATCCACCCGGGTCAGGCCCTTCCAGGCGGTGACCCCCACCAGACTGAGCAGGGCGATCAGGAACAGCCCATGGAAGCTCACCCCCTCCTCGCCCCGGCTGGGGTCGAAGGGGATCAGCCGGGCCAGGCCGTCCTCGATAGTCTCGGCGATGCCGACGGGTAGGCTGACTCGGGCGTAGGAGTCCGTGAACAGGCCCACCTGAAGCGTGCCCACCAGCAGTACGGCAAACAGCAGCAGCATGGTGACCCACACCGCCGGCCGGATGCTCGCCCCGGCCCCTAAGCCTCCTCCCTTGGCCTGGGCGTGGTCTTTGTCGCCTTTCCAGAAGATGGCGGCCATGATCAACCCGATGCCGATGCCGAACACGATGGAGAGCACCAGCCGGGCGATGGCGATATCGAAGCCAAGGGCGGCCCCAGTGTAGGTCAGGGCCAGGATGTTGATGGCGGGGCCCACGAACAGGAAGGTGATGGCCGGGCCCAGCCCCGCCCCTCGCTTATAGATGCCGGCGAACAGGGGCATGATGGTGCAGGAGCACACGGCCAACACGAACCCACCCAGCGCCGCCGCCGGGTAGGAGATGTACTTGGGGGCACTGCGGCCCAGGAAGCGGGTGATGGCCTCCTTGGGCACCAGCGCCGTCATGGCGCCGGCAATGATGAAGGCCGGCACCAGACACAACAGCACATGCGCCGCCAAGTACGACGCCAGACTGCCGAAACCTGACTGCAGCATTGTAGCGACGTAACTCATCGCATCCATCGCTTAGTCTGCCTCGACCGCCCTCACCACAGAGGCCTTCCCACAAGCACACGCCCCCTCGGCCGTCCTACAGGACGCCGGTACCCGCGTCCCGATGCGCTCCGGATCCAGCAGGGCGCCACACAGATCCCGCGCCTCGGCGAGCGCCTCTCGGCTCAGTGAGTACAGGATCCAGCGGGCATCGGTCGGATGCCGCTCCGCCTCCACCAGCCCCGTCTCCCGAAGTACCTTGAGGTGATGCGAGATCAGATTGGGCGCCAGACCCAACTCCTCGCCGATCTCGCAGTTGCAGTAAGTGCCCTGCATGAGCAACTGGAAGATCGCCAGCCTCCGCGGGTCACCCAAGGCCCGAAACAGGGTCGTGACTCTCTCTTGCTCCAACACCTTCTCCTCCCGACGTCCCCACCGGATACAATTCAACGATGGTTGAATTGTATCCCCGCCACCCCACCAGGCGCAACCAGTCGCCTCGGTCCCGGCCGGCCACTCAACCTTCTCCGCCCTCGGCATCCAGGTCCCTCAGCCACTCCAGCACCCGACGCTCGATCAGGTCCCGAACCTCCCGGAACTTAGCCAGCTTCTCGTCCTCCGAGCCGTCGAACGGCACCGGATCCTCGAAGGGCCAGTACAGGCGCCTCCCCATGCCGGGGAACACCGGGCAGGCGCCCTCTGCCTGTTCGCAGACCGTGATCAGGTATCCGAAATGCTCCCGGCCCAGGTACTGAGCCAGCCCCTTGGAGTAGTGCCCCTCGAGGCTGACCCCGGCCTCCTCCATCACCACCCGAGCGTAGGGGCTGATCTCTTCCGGCTCCAGCCCGGCGCTGTAGACGTCGAACTGATCATCTGCGTAACGGCGCAGGAACGCCTCCGCCATCTGGCTGCGGGCAGTGTTGCCGGTGCACAGGAACAGGACCTTAGGCTTTGCCACCGTGTTCCTCCCCATATAGACCAACAGCCATTGCATCAAATGTTGTTGAATTATCTCCGAGTCATCCGGCCCCGCAACTTGGGGTCCAACCCCGGGAATCCCTTGACACGCCCTTAACCCGCTTGTAACATCAGTCACGAAGCGCAACCGCGCATACTCGTCCCAGGCGTGCCTGTTTGTCCTGCCGACTTACCACCTGATTCGCGTGACCACCGGACATCCGTCCGGATAAGCCGCCGTTTCTACTAGGTGAAGGAGGCAACATCATGTCCGACCTCGTAGGACGCAGGAGCGTCAACCGCCGCACATTCGTGAAGGGCTCCGTCATCGGTGCCGGCGCCGCGGCCCTGGCCGGCATGACGGCGCAACCTGTGGACGCCCAGGGCCGGCCCATCCACTGGGACCGGGAAACGGACGTGCTGGTCATCGGCTACGGTGGGGCGGGTGCTGCCGCCGCCATCGCTGCCCACGATGCCGGGGCTGAGGTCCTCATTCTCGAGAAGACCGACGTCGGCGGGGGATCCACCTACTACTCCGGTGGCTTCTTCGTCAGCCCGACGGACGTCGAGGGCGCCAAGGCCTACCTCACCCGCTGCGCCATAGCCGGAGGGGGCGAGACTTTCGAGCTGGACGACACCTTCCTCACCACCTGGGCCGAGGAGGCGGTCAATAACGCTGACTGGATCACCAGCCTCGGAGGCTCGGTCAACGTCTCCCTGACCGGCTGGTACCCCCATTTCGAAGGGGCCGACTCCTACACCTCCTACCTCCCCGCTGACAACCCCACCGGTGTGGGCCTGTGGAACATCCTGGCCGCGGCCGTGGAGGAGCGGGGGATCGAGATCCTCTACAACACCGCTGCCATCCGCCTGGTCACCCGCACCGTCCTGCAGGCCCTGGAGGACGAGGCCGACCTCCGCCCGCGCGAGGCCGACACCGAGGTGCTGGGCGTGCTGGCCAGCAGCGACGGCGTGACCACAGCCATCAAGGCACGCCGGGCCGTGATCCTCACCTGTGGCGGCTTCGAGCACAACGAGGCCATGAAGCGCAACTTCCTCGGCGTCTACCCCATCTTCTCGGTAGGTACCCCAGCCGCCACCGGCGACGCCATCAGCCTGGCTGCCGACGTGGACGCCGCCCTCTGGCATACCGGACAGGTCTGCGGGAACATGTGCCACAAGCTGCCGCGTGTCCCCGTCGCCTTCCCCTCCATGCTCCAGCTGGGCGCAGCCGGCAAGTCTGTCATCTTCGTGGACCAGCAGGGCCGCCGGTTCGTCAACGAGACCCTGCCCTACGACGCCATCCTCAAGGCCATGACCTACTTCGACCCCGGTCAGCAGGCATGGCCGCGGATCCCGGCCTGGTGCATCTTCGACGAGAAGACCCGCACCGGCGGTCCGGCCGGGCTGTCGGTCCCCATCGGCCAGCCCATCTACACCTGGAGCGCCGACAACAGCGCCGAGATCGAGAGCGGCGACATCATCCAGGCCGACTCCATCGAGGCGCTCGCCGAGGCCCTGGGGATGGACCCGGATGTGCTCCTGACCACGGTTGACGACTGGAACGCGGCGGTAGACAACGAGGAGGACCCTGAGTTCGGCCGCAGCCTCGGCCTGATCGCCATTGACGAGCCCCCGTTCTATGCCCTCGCCGGCTACCCCGGCACCTGGGGCACCGGCGGTGGGCCGCGCATTGACGCTCGGGCCCAGGTACAGAGCGTACGCGGCCGGCCCATACCTCGGCTCTACGCCGCCGGGAACGCCTCCGGCGTCGTCTATCCCTTCCTGTACCCGCTGAGCGGCACCATGATCGCTGACGCCTTCGTCATGGGCCGCATCGCCGGTGCTAACGCCGCCGCGGAAGAGCCCGCGGAGTAGCTTGCCTCAGCGTGGGAGGGGGCACATCCCCCTCCCACCTTCTCCCAAGGAGCTTCCATGCATACCCGAATCGCGCTTGTAGTCCTCGCCCTGGCAGTGGTAGCCGCGGCGGCCTGGGCTGGCCCCATCGCCCCTGCCCAGGCCCAGGATTCGGCCCAGGGCTGCCCCACCTGCCACGAGGACCTGATCTCCAACCTGCCCGAGGGTCATCCGAAGATCACCCTGAACGACGTGGCTTTCTGCCTGCCCTGCCACGGCGCGCAGGGCTCCGCCCGAGCCCTGGTCTGGATCACCCACCTCAACCACTACAGCCAGGAGGACTTCCCCGGCGACTGCCTCTCCTGCCACACCGTGGCCGAAGGGGAGATGCTCTTGGTGGGCGCGCCCACGCCAGTAACCGAGGCTACACCCACGCCGGAGCCCACACCTACCGCGACCCCCACCCAGGCCGCCACGGCCTCGCCGGGCGCCCGCCCGACCCGCACGCCCAGGCCCACCCCTACACCTATTCCGCTGGACGAGGATCGGGCCCTGGAGATGACCGAGTACTTCCAGTCCTGGGCTACCTCCGAGTTCGGGGACCATACCCATGCCCTGGCCGCCGTGACCTGCGACCAGTGCCACGAGAGCTTCTTCCCCGAGCGGGCTCCCCAGTCCGACCGGTGCCTGACCTGTCACGGCAGCTACGCCCACCTGGCTGAGCTCACCGCGGCCGGAGAGGGCGAGCCTAACCCCCACGCCTCGCATCTGGGCGAGCTCCGCTGCTCCAACTGCCACATGGGCCACGAAGAGGCCGTAGTATTGTGCCTGGACTGCCACGTGTTCGAGATGGAGATGCCGGAGTGGAGTGAAGAGTGACACGTGACGCGTGACCCGTGACACGTGAAGTCTTCGGGCGGCCTGGCCGAAGTGGGAGCGTAGGGATCTGACGCCGGCCAGGCTGCCCGACGGCTCCAGGTGACACCTCGGGGGCTAGAGAGCCCTCGAATGGAATTCGGGGCTAACGGGCCTTCGGCCGGGCGTCCAGGGTCACGGCTTTGCCGTGACCGTCCAGCGCGGACGCCGGATGGCTCGTGTGCCCCTTCCCCCTTTCTCCTCGCAGCCCCTCCCAGAGAACCTTTCCTCCGACCAGCGCCATTTGGCCATGCCAAATGGCGGCCTCTCCTGAGAGGAGAGGGGAGCTCCCCCTTCCCTGCCAGGGAAGTCCGCCATTTCGCCAGCGAAATGGCGCTGGGCTGGGGGTTAGGTTATCTACCCGCTGCCCAAGGTGATGTGCTGCCAACGCAGAGCGCTAGCACGCCCCAGGCGTGCACCTCTCTGGGAAGCGTGTGGCAGCGGGCGGCTAGAGGCTCTCTGTCGACAGGCAGGGGCCCGGCGACATCCGGGTAGGGGCAGGCCACCGCGCCTGCTCCAAGGGGCGGACGGAGTCGTCCGCCCCTACCAGCGTCCGGCGTGGCGCCCGGGGGGCGCACCCCCAGCGTGAGTGTGGCAAAGGGTCACGGGTCACGAGTCACGGGTCACTCATCACGTATCCGCCGTTACCTGTGCTGATACCCGTGCTATAATGCACTCCGTAGCACCGTGCTATACTAGTCGTTGTACGGACCAAGTGAATATGTGTTAGGAGGGGCAGCCATGCCTAGACGTATGACACGACTACTGGTGTTGGTGTTGGTCTTTTCACTAGTGTGCTCAAATGTCGTCCCGGCCATGGCCCAAGGCGATGGTCAACCGCTGGACCTCTTTGTGACCCTGGACGAAGCCGGCGGCTGGGTGCTGACCGTCGAGGGAGTAGAAGAACCCCTCCGCTCTCAGGACGTGGAGGTCCTCGCCTCCGCCCTGGGCCTCGGGCTCCCGCCTCTGAGGTTGGCCCCGGATATGGTCAGCAGGGCCACCAGCAACGACATCGGCTATGCCTCCCTGCTCAAGGATGACCAGGACCTCACCCTCTACCTCGACGGCGATCCCGTACTCTCCCTGGGCCTGCAGGATGAAGCCAGGTCCACCCTCTCGGGCCAGCTCGCACCTGAGTTCCAGCCCGCTCTCGCCTGGATATTCGACAGCGACTTCGGGCTCTCCGCCCGCTTCCCCGGTGCTGACGCCGAACCTCCCCCTATGGAGAGTCGCATCACCCCGGTGGGAGCAGTCGGCGAAGCAATGAACGTGGTAGACCTGGGGTTGACCATCTCCCCCGATGGCGAGCTCATCTCCGTCGGCGGCATTGACGCCCAGACCTTCGGCATGGCCGGTCGGCTGATAGACCTGACCCCCTACCAGGACCTCATCGCCCAGCTCAACATCGCCACCGCCGGGCTCGACCTGGTGGCCAACTCCCTGGGGCTCTCGGTCAACG
The DNA here is from genome assembly GCA_050945695.1 of Anaerolineae bacterium. GTDB lineage: Bacteria > Chloroflexota > Anaerolineae > DRVO01 > DRVO01 > Ch71. Next base: position 8,507 of record JBMNTK010000025.1, read on the forward strand.
GTGCTGAATGGTTGCGTCTGGCCTTGGACCTGGACTTCCTGGAGGAGAACCTGGGGCGGCTGTCCAACTTGGCCGGGTTCCAGCTCACCGATCAGATGCAGCAGTGGATCGCACTCGGCACCGACTGGCTGACCGACACTGAGGTGCACGTGGCCGCCTATCTGGCTACCGCCCCTCAGGAGCCTCCGGCCCGGCTGGCGCTGGACCGCCCGATCCTCGTGGACGTGCGCGGCAACTCGCTCTACGTCGAGGGCATCAACACCGGCTTCGCCCTAGACGTCCAGACCTCCAGCTACCTAAGCCGGATAGGATCCCTTGCCTTCGCCTGGGATGGCGAGGAGCGCGCGATCCGTTCCGTGGTCGCTCAGGAGCCTATGCCGGTCATCGTCCTGGACGAGGGCTTCATCGCCACCGCCGGCTCCACCTTTGTCGGGGAGGACGTCGCCCCCTGGCAGCTGGTTGATGCCATGATGGGCAACGCCCGGCTCACCGGCGACCTCACCTACGAGGACAACCCCCGCTCACCGGTGGAGAGCCTGGACTACCAGGTCACCACGCGCACTCCTCCCCTGGGGGTGACGGTTCCGGTGACCGTCAGCCGCTCCAATGGCGGCGTTTCCGTGTGGGGTGTGTCCCTGCCCCTGTCGGCCTTCGATCCGGGTGTGCCGGAGATGATCCGCGGCTACGCCAACCAGTACAGCGCCCTCGACACCGCCGTCGTGGACATCGGTCCCGCCGGGGCCGTCGTGGATCTGCAGGGCTCCCAGGCTCACATACGTTGGGATCGCCAGACCCGGGCGAACGCTATCGGGCTCGCCTTCGATACCTTCGGTCCCGACCTCGGCCTGCCCCCGGCGCTGACCTCGGACCCGGCGCGCTCGGCTCTGGAGGCCGTCGTGTCCTTCGTCAACGCCTTCGGGGTTACCGTGGACGTTTCGGTGGTGGACGAGGACATCCAGGAAGGCCCACTGGACCGCCTTCTGGGCCTGTTCAACTAGCAGCACCCTCTCGTCGGCCAAGCTGGAGACCCCCCGCCATTGTGCGGGGGGTCTTTGTCCGGGGCCGCTCTAGCGCACTAGGGTATTGCCACCCTCTGCCAGAAGCAGTTGCCCGGTGTAGAAGCCCGTCTCGGGCAGGCAGAAGAAGATCACCCCCGCCGCCACGTCCGCCGGCTCACCCAGCCGGCCCAGCGGATGCATCTGCAACTCGGCCAGCACGGCCTCTTGGGTGTTGAGCCGGTCCCGGGTGGCATCGGTCACCACGGTGGTCGGCCCCACCGCGTTGACCGTGATTCGGTGCGGGGCCAGCTCCAGCGCCATGGTGCGGGTGAGCTGAATCAGGCCGCCCTTGGCCGTGCAGTAGTGCACCCGGTCATACTGCGCCTGGATGGAAGAGATGGAGGCGATGTTCACGATGCGCCCGCCCCCTGCCTGGGCCATGGCCCGCGCCGCCGCCTGAGAGCAGAGGAAGACCCCCTTCAGGTTGAGGTCCAGGCACTCGTCCCAGAGCTCCTCGGTGATCTCGAAGAACGGGGCTGCCTTCAGCTTGCCCCCGGCATTGTTGACCAGGAAGTCGAGCCGGCCCCACGTCTCCAACACTGAGGCCACCAAGGCATCAACCTCGACCTTGCGAACTACGTCACAGCGCCAAGCCTTCGCCTGTCCCCCGGCGGCCTCTATGGCTCGTACCACTGCCTCCGCCTCGTCGCTCCGGGAGTGGTAGACAACCGCCACCCGGGCGCCCTCCCGTGCCAGCGCTTCGGCGATGCCTCGCCCGATCCCACGTGACGCTCCGGTCACTATCGCCGTCTTGCCCTCCAGTCTCACTATCTCCTCCCTTTCGAAGCGGCCCAGCCGGCCATATTGTGCCCGCCAGTCTAGAGCAGACCCACCCGAACGGGGAAGCTCCGAACGCGCCCGGGAAGGGCCTCACGCAAAGGCGCAAAGACGCCAAGTCGCTTCGGTCTCCCCTTCCTGCATCTTGGCGTCTCTGCGTCTTTGCGTGATGCGAATGACAGTCACCCCGAGGAGTGCGCGCTACTAGGCGCGCCCCTCTTGTCATCCCGTAGCCGCGTGTCGTTGCGGACCCTCTCCCTGGTCATCCTGACCCCCTCTCATGTCATCCCGAGCGAAGCGAGGGATCTATCCCTCCCGGCATCCAGAGATTCCTCGCTTCGCTCGGAATGACATGAGTAGGCGCTCGGAACGACTGCCGCCCTCACCATCTCCCCGCCCGTGTGGACACCTACCCGCCCGGTGGTAGAATGCCCACAGCATTGCCGGGGCGCCCACTTGGGCAGTCCCCGAGCGGGGGAGGATCCAGGATGAGCACACTTAACATAGGCTTCATAGGCCTCGGCGGCATGGGCCAGCACCACCTCCAGTCTCTGCGCCAGATCGAGGAGGCGAAGGTGGTGGCCGTGTGCGACGTCAATGCCGAGCTGGCCGCCTCAGTGGGGGCTGAGTATGGAGCCCGCTCTTACAGCGATCATCACGACATGCTAGACAAGGAGGACCTGGACGCCCTCTACGTGGTGATCCCGCCCTTCGCCCATACCGACCAGGAACTCATTGCGGCCAGCAAAGGCATCCACCTCTTCGTGGAGAAGCCGGTCGCCCTGACCATGGAGAAGGCCCGAGAGGTATGGAATGCCTGCCAGGCTGCTGGCATCATCACCAGCGTAGGTTACACCCTGCGCTACTTCGGCTACGCTCCTCGCCTGCGCCAGTTCCTGGCCCAGGAGACCTTGGCCATGATCAGCGTCAACCGCTGGGGCGGCATGCCCGACACCCCCTGGTGGCGCGTCATGTCTCGCTCCGGCGGCCAGTTGGTCGAGCAGACCACCCATCAGGTGGACATGATCCGCTACGTCACCGGCAAGGAGATCGTCTCCGTCTACGCCGACTACGCCCTGCGAGTGATGGGCGACTGGGAGAACGTGGACATCCCCGACGTGCAGTCCGTGGCCATGAAGCTGGAGGACGGCACCCCGGTGAGCCTGACCACCTCCTGCCAGATGTACAAGGGCGGGGGCGACTCCACCATGCACTTCCTGCTGGATGGCAGCCGGGTCGAACTGAAGGGAGCCACGCTCCGCACCTTGCCGGAGGCAAACCCGGCCCTCGACGGCGAGTTCGGCCAGGAGCTCAACGTTGATCGCGCCTTCGTGGACGCCATCCTCAAGGACGATCCCTCGCTCATCCGCAGCCCCTACGATGACGCCATGAAGACCCTGGCCGTCACCCTGGCCGCCAACGAGTCGGCGCGCAAGGGCATCCCCGTGAAGCTCAGCGCGAGCTGACGTCGCGCCATTCCCTCTCACGGGCGCCGGTCCGGCGCCCGTGAGAGGGCCCTGCTCCAGGCAGGACGAACGCGGGAGGGCAGCATGCCCATCAAGACCGGCTTCGGTGACACCCCGGCAGTCCCCCACATCAACCAAGAGACATGCCGTGCCTGTGGACTCTGCGTGCGCGTCTGTACGGGCGATGTGGTCAGGCCAGGAGACGGCGGCGTCAGCCTCCATCCCGACTCCGCCATCGGATGCGTAGGCTGCGCCCAGTGCATGCTGGTGTGTCCTACCGGTAGCGTCACCGTGACCGGCAGAGACGTCAGCCCCGCCGATCTGCTGCCTCTCCCACCGCCGGGGACGAGCGCCACCCCGGAGCAGCTTGAGGCCCTGCTCCTCTCCCGCCGTAGCGTTCGCTCCTTCACCTCGCAGGAGGTCAGCGCTGAGACCATTGACCGAGTGCTGAACCTGGCCTCCACCGCCCCTATGGGCCTACCGCCCTCGGACGTGGGTGTGGTCGTGTTCCGGGGGCGGGAGCGGGTCCAGGCCTTGGCTGAAGACGTGACCCGAACCATGGAACGGTGGCTGCGGTACGTGCGCCCCTGGATGCTCCCGTTGGCCCGTCCCTTCATCGGCAAGACGCTGTACGAGTCGGTCACCTCGTTCGTGCTCCCCATCATGAAGCTTCTGGTGGATAAGCGGAACTCCGGCACCGACTGGCTCCTATACGATGCCCCTGCCGCCCTTCTCTTCCACCTGTCGCCCTATGCCGATCCGGCGGACAGCGCCATCGCCGCCACCTACGCCATGGTCGCCGCCCAGTCGCTCGGCCTGGGCTCCTGCATGATCGGCACCGTAGGGTACGTGGTCGGCTACAGCCGCCGGCTCAAGGCCAAATACGGCATCCCTCAGACGAACAGGCCTGGCCTGGTGCTGCTGCTCGGCTACCCGGCCCTGTCCTACCACCGCACCATCCGTCGGCGTTTTGCGTCGGTCTCTTATGTCTAGCCCCGGAACCCCCCGGAGGTGACCCGGACTGCGGACCGTACCTGATCGAGTCATCGTGGGTACCACCCTGCTCAGCCCGGTGCGGGACCTACGCCGAGAGCGACATCCCGGTCGCCATCACCAGGGCCCAGCAGAGCCATCCCGACCTGGATATCGTCTACGCCTGGCCCTTCGAGACGGCAGCCGGAGTCTCACGCCAAGCCACAAAGGCGCGAAGTCTCCCTCCCGTCCTTCGCGGCTTGGCGCCTTTGCGTGAGGTGATTTGCCGCGTCCGACGCACCGCGTGCAATCCCCCGGCACGTGGTAAACCGGGCCAAGGCTGTGTTATTCTCTCCTGACCTTGTGGCTCAGGAGGTACCATGGGCGCGGCCGGCTTCCAGGACGAATACGCCACAACCGCCGAGATCTACGACCATTTCCCATCCTACCGGGACCGGGGCGATGTCGAGTTCTTCGTCGAGGAGGCCCTCGAGGCCGATGGCCCCGTGCTTGAGGTCGGTTGTGGCACCGGCCGGGTGCTCCTGCCCACCGCCCGGGCAGGCAAGGAGATCACGGGGCTCGATTCGTCGCCCTCCATGCTCGCTATCCTTCGCCGCAAGCTGGCCGAAGAGCCCGAGGACGTGCAGAGACGGGTCAGCCTGCTAGAAGGGGACATGCGCTACTTCAGGCTGGAGCGCCGCTTCGGCCTGGTCACCATCCCCTTCCGTCCCTTCCAGCACCTCATCACCACCGACGACCAGATCGCCTGCCTCCTCACCATTCGGGACCACCTTTTGCCCGGCGGCAAGTTGGTGCTGGACCTCTTCAACCCCTCCATTCCCCTCCTGGCCGCGCCGCCCAGCCGAGAAGCGCAGCCGGTGGGCGACTGGTTCGACCTGCCTGACGGCAGAAGGGTCCGCCGCTTCGACCGCATCGTCTCTCGGGACTACTTCACTCAGGTTCAGGACATAGAGCTCATCTACTACGTTCAGGAGCCCGACGGCCGGGAGGAGCGGTTCGTGCATAGCTTCCCCATGCGCTACCTGTTCCGCTACGAGGCCGAGCACCTGCTCGAACGCTGCGGCTTCCGGGTAGAAGCGCTCTACTCCGACTACGATCGCAGCCCCTACGGCGCCCAGTACCCAGGCGATCTCATTTTCGTGGCCGTGGCCGGAGGCTAGGCAGCAAATGGCATCACCCGCCGCTGGAAGATCACCGTCCCGCTTGGAGCGCATGACCCTGGGCGTGCCCATAGGCCAGGCTCCGGCCCTGCTGCCCGGGCTGCTGGCATCCGTACTGGTCGCCTGGGTTGGCGTGATCGCCGCCGATTGGATCGGCTTGCGCCTCCTGGGCTTCCAGCAGAATCCCATATCGCCCATCATGGTGGCCATCATCGTGGGGATGGCCGTAGCCAACCTCGTTCCCGTCCCCAAGGCTCTGCAGCCAGGGGTGCGCTTCAGCGTCCGCAAGGTGCTGCGCCTGGGCATCATCCTGCTGGGCATCCGCCTGAGCCTCCTGGACGTGGCCCGAGTGGGCGCCTTCGGCGTGCCGGTGGTGGCGCTGTGCATCACAGCTGGGCTGGTGTTCACCGGCCTGCTCGCCCGCCGGATGCGGCTGCCCGAGCGCCTGGGCACCCTCATCGCCGTGGGTACCGGCATCTGCGGCCTGTCAGCCATCGTCGCCACCGCTCCCTGCATCGAGGCCGAGGACGAAGAAGTGGCCTACGCCGCCGCCAATATCACCATCTTCGGCGCCCTCGCCACCTTCCTCTACCCGTACCTGGCCCAGCTCATCTTCGGGCTGGACCCGGCCCGAGTGGGCCTCTTCCTGGGCACCTCCGTCCACGATACCTCGCAGGTGGTGGCCGCCAGCCTGATCTTCGATCAGGTCTTCCTGCCCGGCGGACCCGGCTCCGCCGCTGACGTGGCGGTGGTGATCAAGATGGTGCGTAACGTGTTCCTGGCCGCCGTCGTGCCTCTCATGGCCTACCGCTATGCCCGCAAGCAGGCCCGGACGACCGGCAAGCGGGTGGACCTGGTGAGCCTGCTGCCCCTGTTCGTGCTCGGGTTCCTGGCCGTGGCTGCCCTGCGTAGCCTGGGCGATGCCGGCATCGAGGGCGGCGGGTTGGCCCTGGGCCTCTGGGATGCCGCCAGCTGGGCCTCCCTCATCGCCGGGGTGAAGGGAGCCGCCGAGAACCTCCTCCTAGTAGCGCTGGCCGGGGTGGGCCTGAGCACGGACTTCGGCTTCCTGCGCCGCCTCGGCCCTCGGCCGTTCCTGGCGGGGCTGGCCGCCGCCGTCCTGGTCGGGATAGTGAGCACCGTCCTGTCCCTGGCCTTCGGGCCCATGATCCGCCTGTAGGCCTTGATCCTCGCCGGATGTCCGTCAATAATGCCGTCGCTCCCTGTGGAGCCCCATCTTCGTGGAGGTAGAACAATGCGGGACCTGCTGATCCGCAAGGCGTGATGCCCCCGGCCTGAGATGCACGGGGTGCATCACGCCATCATCTGGGCGGCGCGCATGTCCGGCAATGCCTCCGAGGAGCAGTCCCTCCCGTAGAGCACGACTCCTCGCCCATCGCCGGTCGTGTGGCCGTCCACACATCACCGGCAAGGAGTCGTCCTATGTCTCGTCCTTCCCAATGGCTCACTTCTCGCTGGGGTCCGATCATCACCGGGGTCGCGGTCGGGGTCCTGGCTCCGGTCCTGGTGCGGCTAGGCAATCCAGGGAACATGGGCATCTGTGTGGTATGCTTCAGCCGTGATGTTGCCGGTGCCCTTGGTTTCCACCGAGCCGCTGCAGTGCAGTACCTGCGGCCTGAACTGGCCGGCTTCGTGTTGGGTGCGTTCGGCGCCGCCCTCGCCTTCCGGGAGTTCCGCCCTCGCACCGGTTCGGCACCTATCGTCCGCTTCCTCCTCGGGGTCTTCGCCGCCATCGGCGCCCTGGTCTTCCTCGGGTGTCCCTGGCGCGCCTACCTGCGGCTGAGCGGCGGCGATCTCAATGCCATCCCGGGGATCCTGGGGCTGGTGGCCGGCATTTATCTGGGCATCGTCTTCCTCCGCCAAGGGTTCAGCCTCGGCCGCAGCTACCCCGCCTCTACTGCGACCGGGCTGATCGCGCCGGCCCTGGCCGTCGCCATGTTGGTGCTTGTCCTGGTTGCTCCCCAACTGGGCCGCACCGCCGAGGGTCAGCCCACCGGCCCCGTATTCTTCTCGGAGAGTGGCCCGGGATCCCAGCATGCTCCGGTCCTGGCTTCCCTGGCGGTTGGGCTGCTCGTGGGGGCGCTGGCACAGCGGAGCCGATTCTGCACGGTGGGCGCCGTCCGCGATATGATCCTGATGCGGGATAGCCACCTGCTCAATGGCATCGTGGCCCTAGTGATCGCTGCCCTGGTAACCAACCTGGCCCTGGGCCAGTTCCGCCTGGGCATCGAAGGTCAACCGATAGCCCACAGCAACGTCCTCTGGAACCTGGGTGGCATGGTTCTGGCGGGGCTGGCGTTCACCCTTGCCGGCGGGTGTCCCGGTCGTCAGTTCTTCCTCTGGGGAGAGGGCGATGCCGACTCCGGGCTCTTCGTCGCCGGCCTAGTGGTCGGGGCGGGCTTGGCCCACAACTTCAACACCGCCAGCTCGGCCGCCGGGCCCAGTCCCTACGGCCCTATCGCGGTGCTCGTTGGGCTGGCCGTCTGTCTGACGCTCGGTGCAACTATGCGTGACCCCCGTCGCGTGCCGGCTAGGCAGGTTTCGTAGGAGAATGGCTATGGCCGACATCAACATCGTGGATGCCCGTGGTCTTTCCTGCCCGCAGCCCGTGATTCTGGCGCGACAGGCCATGCAGGGTTCTGGGCCTGGCCCCATAGCTGTCCTGGTAGACACCGGCACCTCCAGAGACAACGTTGCCCGCATGGCCCGGCGTGAGGGCTGGCAGGTGCAGGTAGAAGAGACTCCAGAAGGTGAGTTCCGGCTGGTGCTACACAAGTGATCTATCTGGATAACGCCGCTACTTCTTGGCCCAAGCCGCCCGAGGTGGCGCAAGCCATGTGTGACTTCCTGGAGCGCGCCGGGGGCAACCCCGGCCGCTCCGGCCACAGCCTCTCCATTGAGGCCGGCCGCGTGGTCTACCGCGTCCGCGAGCAGGTGGCCGAGCTCTTCAGCGTCGCCGACCCGCTGCGGGTCATTTTCACTCTCAACGCCACCCACGCCCTCAACCTGGCGCTCAAGGGGCTCCTTCGGCCCGGGGACCACGTCGTCACTACCGGCGTGGAGCACAACGCCGTCATGCGCCCCCTGCGACGGCTGGAGGCCGAGGGAGTGCAGGTCACGGTGGTCCCCTGCCACTCAGACGGCTCCCTTAATCCGGCCGCGATCCGGGAGGCCCTGCGCCCAGCGACCAGACTGGTCACCATGACCCACGCCAGTAACGTGGTGGGCACCATCCTGCCCGTGGCCGAGGTGGCCGCCATCGCCCACGAAGGGCATGCCCTGCTCCTGGTGGACGCCGCCCAGACCGCCGGCGCCCTGCCCCTGGACATGGGCGCCCTGGGCATTGACCTGCTGGCCTTCACCGGCCATAAGAGCCTCTTGGGCCCACCAGGCACCGGTGGGCTGATCCTGGGCCCGAACGTGGACCCCAACGCCCTGGCCCCTTTGATCGAGGGTGGTACCGGCAGCCGCTCAGAGTCCGAACAGCAACCGCCCGACCTGCCCGACCGCTACGAGAGCGGCACCCCTAACGGCGTCGGCATCGCCGGCCTGGGCGCCGGGATAGCCTGGGTGCAGGAGCAGGGCGTGGACACGATCCGTGAGAGAGAGCGGGAGCTGGTCGCGGCCCTCATCGAGGGGCTGAGCCAGATCCCCGGCGTTACCGTCTACGGCAGCAAGGATCCGGACCGCTGCGTGGCCGTGGTCTCCTTCACCGCCGAGGGCCACACGGTCTCCGAGATCGGGTTCCGGCTGGACGAGGAGTACGGGGTCCTGTGCCGAGTGGGGCTGCACTGCGCCCCGGCCGCCCATCGTACCATCGGCACCTTCCCCTCCGGGACCGTTCGCCTGTCTCCGGGGCCCTTCACCTCGATGAGCAACATCGAAGCGACGGTGGCTGCCGTCGCCAAGGTCGTGCGGTCGTGAGCGAGTACGGCGTCGTCCTGTTCCACACTACCTCCTCCGCCCTGCGGGCCGAGGGGACCCTTCAGCGAGCGGGCCTGACCATCAAGCTCATCCCTACCCCGCGGCAGTTCTCCAGCGACTGCGGCATCGCCCTGCGCTTCGACTGGGCTGACGTCGAGGCGGTCACGGCGCAACTCCAGGGTGCCGGTGTCGAACACGCCGGCATCCGCCGCCTCGACTAGTCCTCTCTGCCACCTCGACCAGACCCAGGGAACCCTGCCAACATGCCGGCTCGCCGCCGGCATGTGCGACCCTGGCCGGTATTCGCTACACTGGACCACTGTCAAACACTAACAATCCCACCCGGGAGGTTTCCCATCGTGTCTGTACTGCCTGGACGATTCCATCGTCGAGCCCTGCTAACCAGGGCGCTGGCGATGGCCGGGGCACTGCTCGGTGCCGTGCCCCCAAAGGGAGCCCAGGCCCAAGGCAACCAACGCACACTCCTGCCCATCCTGGGCCAGTACGCCGCCCCTGCCCACCTTGGCTACGGGGCCAACCTCGCCTCTACCGATAATGCCCCCTACCTGGCCCAAATGGGCTTCGATTGGGGCAAGGGCTTCGTGGATGTCAACCACCTCTCCGAGACCCCCGAATGGTCGAGCGCCGATAACCAGGTCGGGGCAATGGTGCGAGCCGGTATCAGACGCGTGCTTCTGCGGCTGGACGGCGCTCGCCCACCTCGGGGCGGAACCGAGATCGCCCGCTTTCGAGAGTGTATCCAGTCGCTGGCAGAGCACGTGCGCCAGACCTGGCGGCCCCAGGGTCTGGCCACGGTGGCCTACGAGATCTGGAACGAGCCCAACCTCCCCTTCTTCTGGGGTGGGGGCACCCCCGACCCTGCCACCTACGCCACCCTCCTGCGGGCCGCTCACGCCGGCATCAAGGCCGGCGACCCGGCCGCCCTGGTGGTGAGCGGCGGGCTGGCCACGGCCGGCGACGGCAACGGAGCTGGGGTCTACGGCGACCTGGCCTTCATCCGAGGCATGTACGAGGCCGGGGCTGGGGGTTACTTCGACGCCCTGGGCTCTCACCCCTACGGTGGCGCAGCCGCCCCCGAGGAGAAGGTCGGCGCCACTTGCTTCCGCCGCGCCGAGGAGCAGCACGAGGTGATGGTGGAGATGGGCGACGAGGACACCCCCATCTGGGCCACCGAGTTCGGCTGGATCGTGCAAGCACCCCAGTGTGACCTGGGTGAGCACGAGCCCTTCGAGGTCACCGAGCAGCGGCAGGCCGACTACCTAGTGCGCGCCTTCCAGTACGCTCACCGCCACTGGCCCTGGATGGGCCCCATGTTCATCTTCAGCTTGGACTTCGGGGCCGTGCCCTGGTACGAGCCCTGCGACCCCGTGCGCTGGTACGCCATCCTCCATCGAACCGATCCGGCCGATCAGGAAGCGCCCATCATCGAGCGCCCCGCCTACGCGGCTCTGACCGCCATGCCCAAGATCCCTCGCGATTGGTAAGCGCGAAAGAGCCCGCATCGCGTGGACGCCTGTCCTGGCGATGCGGGCTCTCTTGAGCTCTCGCGAACCTGGGGATGGCGCCCTAGCGCCGGGCCAACTCCCCGATCGTCATTACGTGTGGCTGCTCGGCCCCCTTGTCTTCGAAAGGCAGCCACTTGAGGACCCCGATCCTCAGGAGATCATCCCAGCACGCCTCGCAGAGCAACTGGCCCTGATGGTAGCGAGTGTGCCCGAAGGCCACCTGCTCGCCGCACCGCGAGCACTCCCCCACCAAGCCTTCGACCCAAGATCTATCGGTGCCCATTATTCGCTATACCTCCACATCGAGTCCGCACCGTCGTCGGTGCCGGTGATCCCGTTGAGCCCATTATACCCTTAGCTAGACAAAGGTAAAGATCGCAGCCTCGCCCGCAGTGACACGTGTCACGCTTCACTCCTCACGTGTCACTGCCAGGGGAATCCCAGCGGCCGCTCCCTCTCCCGGTAGACGTCCAGTAGCCTCCAGCGACGAATAGGGTCGCCCCCCGCCAGCCCCCAATACGGTCCGGCAGTGCTAACGTCGGCCACGTAGTACTGCACCCGCGAGTCTTGCTCTCCCGTCAGCGCCAGGTGGAGGCGCGCCACCCCAGCGTTCTCGGGCGAGTCTATGGGTCCGGGCTCGCAGCAGTTGCGCCACCATTCCACCCCGGCGACGTCATAGCGCAGGCCGACACCCATTGCCAGCAGTTCCTCGGTCACCGACTCACGACGCTCCTGCAGCTCCGGGGCCACGCCGCCAGGGCGCCCTGTCGGTCCTGGCGGGCTATCGCTCCCAGGTAGGCGGACACCCGACGCTCCGGGTTCTCGCCCATCAGGCGCTCGACGATGACGTGCGACTCTGGCAGAACCGCGTACACCGTCCCCGACCAGGCAGCCAGGGCCAGGCACGCCACCAGAGCCACGCCCGCTGCCAACAGCAGTCCGGTCCTCAGCCTGCGCTTCATACTCCCCCGAAGTAGTCGCTGCGCGATGTAGAGTGGCCGTGGATCCCCCCCGGCATTCGGCATGATCCATGGCCGGCTAGTATACTCGACGCCGAGACCTGCCGCCGCGGTAACGAGACCCACACTGAGGAGGTCGCCATGCAGGCATACGGCGCCGCCTTCGCTCGCATCTACAACGAACGCTGGGGCGGATTCGCCCGACGGCTAGCCCCCCAGATCGAGGCCCTCTACGCTGCCACCGATTTGGGCCAGGCGGAGAAGAGCCTCCTCGACGTCTGCTGCGGCACCGGCCAGTTTGCCGCCCACTTCTTGGCGCGCGGCTACCAGGTCACCGGCCTGGACCTGTCCCCACACATGCTCGCGCTCGCACGGGACAACAACCGACAGTATATCGAAGCCGGCCAAGCCCTCTTCCTGCAGGCCGACGCTGCCTCGTTCCGTCTGGGCCGTCAGCACGGCCTGGCAACCTCCACCTTCGACGCCCTCAACCACCTCCCCGACGAAGAGGCCCTCGCCGGGTGCTTCCGCTGCGTTCGCGAAGCAGTCCTGCCGGGCGGCACCTTCGTCTTCGACCTCAACACGGAAGAGGGGCTGCGGCGCCATTGGGGCGGGATCAGCGTCACCGACGAGAAGGAAGCCATGATCGTCACCCGCGGCTTCTACGACCCAGCCACCCGTCGGGCTACCACCTGCCTGTCCGGCTTCGCGGAGACCGATCCCGGCCGTTACGAGCGCTTCGAGGAGGTCGTCTACAACACTGCCTTCGGCCTGGAGAGGGTTGCGGAGCTGCTGCGCGAGGCGGGCTGGCGCGGTTGCTACTTCGCCCGCCAGAGCGACCTACTGACCCCAATCGAGGACCCAGAAGCGGAGACGCGGGTCTTCGTGGTGGCGCGGAGGTAGGGGTGCTGCCCGAGGCATACCGACAGGCGCTGGAGATCATCTGTGCCCGGCTCGAGGGCACCGGTGTGGACTGGGTCCTGACCGGCAGCACCGCCTTTGCCGCCCAGGGCGTGCCCCTAGAGCCACACGACATTGACCTGCAGACCGATCGGGCCGGCGCGTATGCCATCGAGAAGGCTTTAGCCGAGTTCATGGTCGCCCCAGTGGCCTTCTCGACCGCTGCTACCATCCGCTCTCACTTCGGGCGAGCGGTGGTGGCGGGCATACAGGTCGAGATCATGGGCGATGTGGAGGTGTTCCTACCCCATGGCGACTGGCGCCCACCTCCGGACATCCCTGGGCTTAGGCGCTGGGTAACGGTCGGCAATCTGCGGCTGCCCGTGCTGCCCCTGGTGTACGAGCATCGTGCCTACCTACAGCTAGGCCGCCGCGATCGGGCCCGGCTGCTGCGCCTACACTTCCGCCAGGATCCTCCGCCAACCGGCGATGAATGACCTCAGGACCCCATGAAGGCTCGGGCCGCGATCGCAGCCGCCGCCTGCACCCCAGCCGCGAACTCCTCCGTCTCCAGTCCGTCCCACGTGTGCCCGGGCGTCACCAGGTCGGTTACGACCAGCAGGGCGGCGAAGCGCCGGTCGTAGTAGTGAGCCACGCCGGCCAGCGCGGTGAGCTCCATGTCCACCGTGGCCACGCCTCGCTCGCGCATGGCCTGGACCTTGCCCACCGTCTCCCGGTACAGGGCATCGGTGGTCCAGTGCCCGCCCCGGGCCGCACGCAGCCCGCGCGCTTGGGCCAACTCCACGAGCCGCCGGCTTAGCTCGTCGTCCGTGCGCAGCGCGACAGCAGTCGGGACATAGTGGTACGAGGTGCCCTCTTCTCGCACTAGGTCCCCGGGCACAGCCAGGCCGCCCACTGCCAGGGCAGGCTGGAGCGAACCCGACCCGTTGACGAACAGGATCTCCTGGGCCCCTGCCACCACGAGAGTCTCGAGGTTGGCGGCACAGTACGGGGCCGGCTCAACTGCCCGAGAGATCGTCACCACTTGCCCGTCGGGGTAGCGGAAGCGGGCGTACCCCCGATCGCGCAGGTCCTGCACCGGCTCCGCCACGTCGTCCAGAGCCCGGCAGGTGGCGTCGAACAGCCGGCCCAGGCCGTTGTTGGCGAAGATGAGGCGCCTGGAGACCTCGATCTCGTCGGTGCCATACATGCGCCGCCAGTGCCGAGGGCCATCCACCCGCGGGTCCACGATGACCTCGTCGCTGGGGTCGAACCAATCCATAGCCTCGTCCGCTCAGGATCCCCGCTCGAAGCGCAGTTCCACCGACTCCGCCACCGGCTCGTACCCGATCTCCTGGTAGATGTGGTTGGAGGTGGGGTTGGCCAGGTCAGTGTAGAGGAAGCAGAACTGGCGGCCGCTGTCCAGCATGAGTTGGCTCAGGGCGGCCACGCAGGCGCTGGCATAGCCGTGGCGGCGCTTCTCCGGGGGAGTGTACACGGCACCGATGCGGATGCCATGGGGAGTGGGTCCGGCGCATCCGGCCATCGAGGCCGGTTCCCCGTCGTCCCAGACGTAGAGCCCACGAGTGGGGGTGGTCATGAAGCGATCCAGACTGACGTCGGGGTCACCGGCATCCCCGGTGGCCTCCAGGAAGAACCCGGTGAACCAGTCCCGCAGCAGGGATCGGTCCGCGTCCGTGGCCCGCCGAAGGTGGCCGGGCACCGCCTTCGGCCAGCAGACCCGCTCCAGCTTGTAGATGCCTTGGGCCATGGCCACGGTGTGCCCGCGGCCGGTCCGTTCCTTCCAGAGCGTGGCGAACTCCTCGGCCACGCTGACCGGCCCGGTGACTCCCGGCGGCGTCCACTGGCCCTCGAGCAGGTCGGACGCGACGAGAGCTACTGCCTCCGGGCGCTCGGTGTAAGAGAGGAGCAGGTTGTGAGGCGGCGTCATCAGGGCTACCAGGACCGGCTCCCCCTCGTCCTCCACTACGGCCATGTAGGGGACGGGATCCTGCCATTCTGTCCCGGCAGCGATGCTGCCGGCGATGCCCAGCATCAGGTTGTGCTCTGCCTCGCGCCGCATGAGAAAGGGCATGGCCCGGTCGCAGAACTCCGTGCCCCGCTCGAATCGGCTCAACCTCACTGCTCCTCCTTCACGCCACGCTTGGCCACCACGATCAGCCGGCGACTCTCCTCCTTATCGTACGGCTCGAACCCGTACCCGCCATAGAAGCATACGGATGCGAACCCAGCCTCAGGCAGCAGCCGCGCGTAGTCGTCGCGCAGCAGCACCCTCGGGTAGTCGGCGCTCCAGACCTTGAGCTCCCCGCCCGGCTGCCGGTGCCCGATGTCCAGGATGTTGTAGCGCGCTCCCTGCCCCTCGTAGTCAATGACGAACAGCCGCGTCACTTCCTCGTTGTCGAGCGCCAAGAGGAACCGGGGCTTCTCCCGCCACTGCCGGTCGCTCGTGCCCTGAGTGAGCACCAGGATACCGCCCGGGCGCAGGACACCGGCCATGCTACGGAAGGCCTTGGACGCCTCGGTCTCGTCTGGCATGTGCAGGATGGCGCTGGACAGGCAGACCACGGCGTCGAAGGTACGGCCGAAGCACTCGGGCAGGTGCCGGTAGTCCACCTGATGCAGCGGCAATTCCAGCCCCAGTCCCGCCAGGTTGCGCCTGGCCTGAGCCAACATGGACGGGGAGATGTCCGAGCCCACGACCTCACATCCCAGCGAGTGGAAGAGCACCAGGTCGTTGCCCGTCCCGCAGGCACAGTCCAGAACCGAGCGCACCCCATTCTCCCGGAACAGGCTCCCGAAGAAGGCGCGCACGCCCGGATCGTGCTCCCCGAACTGCCCTAGGAAGAGGTCGTACCGATCGGCGAAGCCAGCGTAGAGATCCTCGGGCACGAGGTCACTCCTCTGGGCTCAGGCCCACGAGGGGCAATCAGAAGTCCTTGCGGGCCCAGACGTAGAACCAGCCCGGACCGGACTGCACGCGTCGCAGCCGGAACGGCGATTCCTCCAGCAGGGCTGAGACCTCTACCGGGGTGTAGCTGGCCAGGATGGAGCCGGTCGGCTCGTCAATCTCCCGTATGGCCCCGGGCACGATGAACTGACGGGCAAAGAGCGTGGCCCAGTAGAAGATGCGGCGCGGGTCTCGTCGGGTGTCGAAGATGAGCAGCTGGCCACCCGGCTTCAGCACCCGATGGATCTCGCGCAGAACGGCCCCGGGGGCGGTCCAGTGGTGCAGTGAGAGTGAACTGACGACGAAGTCCACGCTGGCATCGTCCAGAGGCAGCCTGTGGGCATCGCCGGCCCGGAACTCGAGGCGATCGGCGAGCCCCTCGTACTGGGCATTGCGCTGGGCCACCGCCACCATGTCAGTCGAGGAGTCGATCCCGATGAGCTTCAGGTCTGGGTAGGCGCGGGCGAGGTCGGCCAAGAGGTACCCAGGGCCGCTCCCCACGTCCACCAAGGTCCCGCTGGGGGCGTACTGCTCCAGCTCCCGCACCACCATCCTGCGAAGCGCCTGGAACTGCGGGAGCTTGGTCATCTTGTCGTAGGCTTCGGCCAGGTCCTCCCCTTCCAGTCCCTCCCGGCTGGGCTGCCGGACGGACTTGAGCCTGGGAAGGCCGAAGTAGCCCAAGATGGCACCCAAGAGCACCGAGAACGGAAGCAGCTTACGCTTCATGTACCTATCTCCTATTCCTACGCCAACGGTGATCGTATCGCCGTCTGCTGATTCCAATCCTCGCGTAGAATAGCGTACATCCGCACACTGCGATAGTAGCCCTTGATGTACACGTAGTCGCGCAGTATGCCCTCAAAGCGCATGCCACACTTCTCCAACACCCTGGCGGAAGCGACGTTCTCGCAGTCGCACATCGCTTCGATCCGGTTCAGGTCCAGGTTGGAGAAGGCGTACGCGATGACGGCCCTTGCCGCCTCAGTCATGTACCCCTGGCCCCAGTAGGGCCGGCCCATCGCATACCCCAGCTCGGCGCGACCGTGCTCCGGCACCATGGCCACGAACCCGCACGTGCCGATGAGCTTGCCGTCGCCCCGGTGCACCAACCCCCAGGGCGCGGGCTCGCCCCGGGCGTACTGCTCCAACACTAGGTTCACGAAGGCCCGGCTCTCCAGCAGCGACTGGTGCGCGGTCCAGGCGGTGTAACGGGCCACTTCCGGGTCGGAGGCGTAGTCGTAGACAGCCTGGACGTCGTCTGGCTGCATCGGGCGCAGAATCAGCCTCTCCGTGTTCAGGTGAGGTAGGTTCACGAAAGGCGACTGACTCACCGTCTGATTCCTCCTCCGGCCCAGTACCGTCCCGCATTCTACACCCTCTATGGCCACAGAGAC